>JBDGRD010000034.1:0-8389 GCA_042218425.1 Candidatus Nanohaloarchaea archaeon | reverse complement strand
TCAGTGGAGCGTTCCCTCCCGAACGTCGTAGTCGTGGGCGAACAGGGCGTAGCCGACCTCGACCGGTGTGAAACCTGTTTGCTCCGCGAGCGTTCGTATCGGCTTTATCATCTCCACGTAGTCGTCGGCGTCGAAGGATTCCTTCCTGGTGTCGAAGAAGCCGAGCCTTTCCAGCGACGCCCAGACACGGGTGTCGACCACCGCGTGTCTCCCCGGGTCGAGCGCTGCCAGGACGCAGGAGGCGGTGGGAGCCTTGAAACCCTTTAAAGAACCTATAAGCGCGATCTTCGAGAAGTCGCCGTCGACTTCCCGGGCGTTCTCAGTGACCTCTATGCAGCGTTCCTCCGGGTTGTCCCTGACGTGGTGGGCGCTCCGGGTGGAGGACTCGTACGCTATCTCGTACAGCTGGTCGCGGGTCAGGTGGCCCTGCTCCCGGTACTTCTTCCCGAACTCTTCCAGCCGCCCGGGCAGGACGCCCTGTGTCTCGCTGTAGATCTCCAGGTACTTCTCGATGAAGTCGGTGTCCGCCTCCATACCAGTCCGGGGGAGCGCCAGCTATAGAAACTTTTCGAAAAACCTAGAACAACTCTCTCCTGAACTCTTCCGCGTTTTCCCGGTGTTCTTCTAGTGTCTCTTCGTCCATCCTTTCCAAGGTGGAGAGCATCATAGACATGCGCCGGTTATCCTCCAGTTTTTCACTGTGGCGTTCTATGAAACTCCAGTAAAGGCCGTCCCAGGCATCTTCCCAGTCACCGCCGGGGTAGTGGCTCATCTTCCGGATGTAGTTCGAGGAGGAGATGTACGGCTTTGTCATGATTCTGGGATCCGCGTACTGTCCCATGCCGTATACGTTCGGGACCATGACCCAGTCGTAGGCGTCGATGAAAAGTTCCGTGAACCATCTGTAGACCTCGTCCGGGTCTATCTCAAGGAGCAACATGATATTGGACAGCACCATGAGGCGCTCTATGTGGTGGCCGTAGGCTCTCTTCTTCACGTTTCCGATGGAGTCGTCAACCGGTGGCAGACCTGTCTCGCCCGTGTAGAACGCGTCCGGCATGCTCCTGTCGTTCCGGAAGAAGTTCCGCGACCTCAGCTCCTCGCCCTCCAGCTCGTAGAGCGCCCGGATATACTCTCTCCAGCCGATCACCTGGCGGATAAAACCCTCCAGCGAGTTCATGGGGTATCCCCGTTCCTCGTGGTGTTCAAGAGTGGTATCGACCACCTCCCGCGGAGTGAGCAGTCCTGTATTGAGGGAGCTGGAGAGCAGCGAGTGGAACCCGAATCTAAGGTCGCGGTCGATGGCGTCCTGGTAGGGTCCGAAGTTCTCCAGCCTCTTCTCAAGGAAGTCTTCAAGGTTTTCTCTCGCCTGTTCGCGGGTCACAGGGTAGAAGAAGTCGTCGACGCTTCCAGGGTTTTCTGGGAAATTCTCCCGGACGTATCTCTTCGCCTCCTCTATGGGCGGAGAGTCGAACTTCGGTATACCAGGCGTTTCTACATCTTCTGGCAGCTTCTTCCTGTTCTCCGGGTCGAAGCTCCACTTGCCTCCCTCGGGTTTCCCTTCCTCGTCGACCAGGACCCCCAGTCTCTTTCTCTGCTGCTTGTAGTACTCCAGATGGTAGTAGTCGTTTTCCCGGAAATAGTCGCGGTTCCAATCCATCGAGGCCAGAAACATCGGTGTCTCAACCATCTCTACACCGGTTTCGTGACGATCTGAAAGTTCTTCAACCCGTTTCTCCAGTTCGTGGTCGACCGGATCGTAGAGCTTTATCTGCTCCTCTCTGTCGAAGACCTTCTCAAGCGGTTCATGGTTCTCCAGGTACTCTGTCTCGACGCCGCGCTCCTCCATCTTCTCCTGAAAAGCCTTCATGGAGGCCCGATGGAGCACCAGTTTTTTCTTGTGGAAGTCGAAATCCGTGAAGAAACGCCTTTCCTCCACCAGGTAAACTTTCTCAGCGTCATCCGCCACCTGGTCGAACAGCTGGTGGGGAAACAGGAGATAGACAGGCATGTATCCATCACCTTGTCCCAGATTTTTACCTTTTCACGCCTATCATCCGGTGCTTCCGGCCGAAGACGTCGCGGGTATAGGTCTCGACCTCTCCCTGGCGTTCAAGAGAGTTCAGGCAGCGGTGGACGTCGTCTTCGGTGTATTCAAGCTCCTGGGCGACTCCGAGGGCTGAAGGTTTCCGGCCGGATTCTATAAGTTCCCGGGCTTTCTCCTTGACTTTTTCGGCGCGTTCCATAAAAACTGTTTAAACCAGCCGGAAGAAAAAGGTTCGTATGGAAGACGAGCTAGAGGCCGAGGAAGAGATGCTGGAAGACCTGTCCGAGGACGTGAAGCAGATAGAGGAAGAGTTCGAGAAGGTTTCAGGCGGGGAAACCGACGAAAGCCTTAGGCGGAAACAGCAGCAGGCCCGCGAGATACTGGAGGAGATACACGAGCAGCTGGATTTCCTGAAGGACGTCGCAGAAGAGGCGGGCGGCGACAGAAAGGGATAAAAGTTTTTATCGACATCAACAAAAACAGGTGATTCGCATGGTCAGACGCATGAAAAGAGATTCTATCGACGACCTGTTCGACCAGATGCAAAAGATGTTCAACGAAGTCCAGGAGGCCGGTTTCGACCTGGGGCGCGAAGCCCTGGGCTCGCGCGTTCCCGTCGACGTCCAGGAGGAGGACGGCTCCATAGTCGTCCGCGCCGATCTTCCGGGCGTGACAAAGGAAGATATCAACGTCAAGGCGGACGAGGACTCCGTCGAGATATCCGCGGAGAGCTCCGCCGAGGTCAGGGAGGAAAACGAGAAGTACTTCAGGCGCGAGCGCTCTCGGCGCTCCTTCAGGCGGACGGTCGCCTGGCCTCGCAAGGTCGACCCGGAGACCACGACCGCGAAGTACGAGGACGGCGTGCTCGAGGTAAGCGCCGAGGTAGCCGAAGACGAGGAAGGAAAGGACGTCGAGATAGAGTAGTCTCAGCGCAGGAACTCTTCCTGCCTTTCTTCCTCTATCAATCCATCGTAGTCCAGTGAGAACTCGGGATTTGAGAGAAACGCCTCGGCCCATTCCCGGTAGGTCGGGTCTTCTTCCAGCGACTCCATCCTGTCAGCGGTAGTGTAGAAGTCGCCGCGGTATCTCCTGGGTATGCTGTACTCGCTTCCCATCTGCTCCATGAGGTCAAGCGCGTCCTCAGGGAGTATCGTCGTGGACTCGACCTCAGTTTCCAGGCCTATCTTTCTCTCCACGTTGTCGTGAGACCTCCTTATCCTTTCCAGCTGGTCCATCGCGTCACCGAGGCTGTCCACACTGGTCTTCGCCTCGAAGGCGTCGACGAAAACCTCGCCGTCGCCGAAACTCACGAGAGCGAAGTCGATGTCGCCCTTGTTCATTCCCTTCCTGTAGTATATATCGTCCTTGCCGGGCGAGCTGTACTCGGTGTGGTTGTAGTCCACCTCTCTCAGCATCAGGTCGTACTCCGACTCTTCGAAGAACTCAAGGTACCACTGGGTCAGCGCATCGACCATCCTCTGGTGCCAGGTCCTTTTGTCGACCCGGCGGAGAGCCTTCATGTACTCCGGCACGCCGACCTCTATCTGTTCCGGGTCGAAAACAGCTATATCGGCCAGGTCCGCGGGGTGCTCCTCATCAAGCTCTTCTACAACTCTCCAGTGTGTATCGACGTGGAAACCCCACTCGGAACGTAAATCCGAGAGAGGTTTCGCCGGCATCAGCCAACCGGCCTCCTGAGAAGATATAATCCAGAGCCTGAAAGACAGTCCTGTTCCCCTGAGCCCCCGGTTTTACCCATCAACAAAGAATTCTCCTGTCCCATATATAAATCTAAAGCCTGTTTGCCCCGCGGTACTCTCCCGCCGCACACCTGTCCGGGTTTATCATTTCGTACCCAGCTTCAAAGACGTCGTAGCCAAAGATACGGTCAAAATCCTCGGCCGCAGAAGTCGACATCTTCCACTCGTCCTCCTCGCTGTAGAATATCCGGCCGGGTACAGGGGTCGCATCCCTGAGCTCCGGGTCTATATCCATGGGTAGCTTGTGCCCGGGCCTGTAACCCCAGTCCTCCAGCTCCTGGACCGTCTCCCGGAGATACTCGTTGACCTGGCTGTCGTATCCCACTATGTCGACCTCCACAAGCCTATGCTCAAGATCCGCGACGAGAACATCGAAACGGTCGTCGCTTTCAGGACTGCCGTATGGAAGGTCTTTCGCCAGGAAATCCCAGTTCGCATCGTCCCAGCTCTGCAGCTTTCTACATGCTATGCTGCTCTGGATTCTCCCCCTGAAAGTGTCGAAGCCGCTCACAGTCCCCCTGGACAATGATTCGTCCTCAAAAGATAATAAACCAACTATGTGCCCGACCTGAGAAAGATACGTCCCGATGAATCATCGAGTTCCACGCCTTTCCCGAACTTCTCTACCACTCCGAGGTTGGTCTGGACGTGGCCAGTGACCTCGGGAATCGAGATTCTTCCGCCGACTATGGCGAGGAAAACTATCAGCTGGTCCGCCATGTAAGGGTCGACCGCCGCGCCGGTCGCGTGGAACGACTTGAACTCCTGAACAGCGTCCTTCGCGACTTCCTCCGAACGTTTCCCGCGTTCACCGAGAGCATCGAAACCTGCGATGGACTCCTCGTAGACCGCCTTGACCATCAGCGAAGAGCCGGGAGACGCGGTCTTCTCGTAGCCGACATCCTTCTCGACCGTTGCGGATACATGCGAGTTCTTCAGCATCCTCGCGGCCTCGTCCGCCTGGCGTTCCGCGACATCACGGTCCTCAAGCTCGCGGGAGGCCTTCGAGTAGATCTCGAAACGTTCAAGCTCGCCCCTCTCCTTTAGTTCGATGGGCTGCATCGAGAACTCCCGTGTCTCCAGGACAGCCTCGCCGCCTCCAGCAGGGTAGAAACCCGTTTTCACAGGGTCGACCCCGGCCTTCAGGCCGCTCTGGGAGAGCAGCGGCAGCTTCACCCGGGAGAAGTACGCCAGCGTCGGAGACCACTTCACGTCGGTCCCGCCCTTCGCATCAAACCGGAAATCAGAGGCGAACTGCGTCGCTACCGGTAGAACAGTGTCGAAGAGCAACGTTATCGAACCCGCGGTCCCGATGTTCGCGGTGAAGGATTCGACCTCAAGCTCTCCCGGTTCGAAGACGAGTTCCCGGGAGCCTTCCTCGTCGCCCTCTACCTCGGCGTCGCAGAGCCTTGCGACGGAGCGCACCGCTTCCAGGTGCTGGTTCTTCAGTCCCGGGCTGGAGCGGGAGCCACGGATATTCTCCATGGAAAAGCCGCGGCCAGTTATGGCGGAGAGTGACAGCGCGGTTCTCAGCATCTGGCCGCCGCCTTTCGCCCCGTCTATATTTATCATGTCCAGTTATTGGCGACCGAACTGTTTAAGGCTCAGCCTCCAGAAACCTGTGTACATGAAGAAGCTCGTCGTGGCAGCGCTTGCACTGGCTCTCGTCTTCTCGGTGGCGGCGCAGAAAGACCAGCAGATAGGCGATTCGCCGATAAGCGGCGGTGACGACACTCAGGACCAGCCGCAGCAGACCGGCGACACGCAGGAGACGGGGAACCACACCGCGGGACCAGGCATCGGCCAGAAGATAAAGAACGGAATCCACGACTTCCTGGTATCCGTCATAGTCGACGCGCTGCGCACCGTTCTACCAGTATGAAAAAGTCTTAAGTATCGCGTACCTGATTCCCGGTATGGACGACTACTTCGAACAGGACGCGGACGAGCTTGGACAGTTCCTCGATTTTCTTGAGGAAGACATCGACAACGTGAGGCGGGTCATCGAACGCGTCGAGGAAACAGGCGCGGAAGCGGAGTTCATGGTGCACGCAAAGGCGGAGACAGTCGCCGAGTCGGCCGACAACACCGGCGTCGACGAATCAGAGATAGTCAAGACACTCGTCTTCATCGCCGACGGACCGGTCGCGGTGCTCTGTCCCGGCCACACCAGTGTCAGCGAGGAGAAGCTGGAGTCGGTAACCGGCGCGAGCGTGAGGATGGCGAACCCGGACGAAGTCAAGGAGGCGACCGGTTACAGCGTCGGAGGCGTGTCGCCGTTCGACCTAGACATCCCGGTCTACATGGAGGAATCTATCCTCGACCGCGAAAGAGTTAAGCCCGCCGCAGGTTCCCGGGTCGTGGGAGTTACGCTCGACCCGTCGGAGCTGTACGAGCTAACGGGTGCCGAAAAAGCCGACTTATCGAGGTAGACGACAGAGATTTAAGTCTAGAGGAGAATAATTTTTCCGCGATGACAGGTGGATGTTTTTACCGCCGACACATCTGAACACCCCTCAAAATCTTCTGACAGCTGCTTCTCTAGCTTCTTAAATGTAGTACGCCCGATTAGGTGATATGATGGATAAAGAGAGACGGAAGGAACTGGTGTTGCGGAACACGGAAGAGGTCGTGACAGAAGAAGAACTCGAAGAAGTACTGGAGAAAGATACGCCGCGCTGCTACGTGGGATACGAGACCTCGGGGCCTGCGCACCTCGGCCACTGGATTTCGGCGAGAAAACTGCTTGACCTTCAAAAAGCAGGTTTCCAGCCGGTCGTTCTCTGGGCCGACCTCCATACCTACCTCAACAAGAAAGGCGAGGAGGAGTGGATAGACTCGATGACGGACTACTGGCAGGCAACCTTCGAGGCGCTCGGGCTTGAAGCCGAGTACACCCGTGGACGCAGTTTCGAGGAGAAGACGGAGTACTTCCACGACGTGCTCCAGATGGCGAAGGAGACCACCATCAACCGCGGTACCCGCTCGATGAGCGAGGTCGCGAGAGACGCCGACAACCCGTACATCTCGCAGATAATCTACCCGCTGATGCAGGCGCTCGACATCGAGTACCTTGACCTGGACCTCGCGGTCGCGGGGATCGACCAGCGGAAGATACACATGCTCGCCCGCGAAAAACTTCCGAAGCTCGGGTACAGGAAGCCGACCTGCCTCCACTGGCCGATGCTGGCCTCTCTTTCAGGCACCGGCGACAAGATGTCGTCGAGCAAAAAAGAGACCATGTTCCCGCTCCACGCCGAGCCGTCGCACATACGCGAAGTCATAGAAGACGGTTACTGTCCCGCGGGACAGGTCGAGGACAACCCGGTGCTCCAGATAGCGAAGTTCTTCATCTTCGGGGCCGACGAGGACCTGGAGATCGAGAGGGACGAGGAGTACGGCGGAGACGTTTCGTACGAGGACTACAGGTCGCTCGCTGAAGACTTCGAGTCAGGCGATTTACATCCGCTCGACCTTAAGCAGGCGGTCGCCGACCAGGTGGTCGAGAGGCTGGAACCTGTGAGGGAAAGGTTCAAGGAAGAACCCGAACTGCTGTCGCCTCTTGAAGAGATCGGCCACGAGAAGCCGGACTACGTCGAGTGACGTGGTCCCGGCGTTACCTATTTAATTTTTCGCGGGTAAATTGTGGTGTGTCTACAATGACAGCACCAACCAAGGGTGGACGCTTTTCTGAGGGCTGTACGCCTTCAGACGCAGAGAACGTTTATCGCTAGACTCAAAACCTTCTATTATAAAATTCTGGCTCCCGGAGTTGATATCCATGCTTGATATCGAACTTTTCCGGGAGGAACCGGACCGTATACGTGAATCCGAGAAACGCCGAGAGAAAGACCCTGGGAAAGTTGACAGGGTCGTCGAACTCGACGAGAAATGGCGTGAAACGGTCCAGGAGCTCCAGGAACTCCAGGAACGCCGGAACCGGGTCGGCGACGAGATAGCCGAGCTGAAGCAGGAAGGCGAAGACGCCTCCGGCAAGATAGAGGAGATGCAGGAGGTCAAGGAACGCATCTCCGAGCTAGAGGAGCGGGAGGAAGAACTGAAGGAGGAGCGCGACGAACTCCGGTACCAGATAGGCAACATCCTCCACGACTCGGTTCCTGAAGGAGAGGACGAGGACGACAACAAGGAGATCAAGACGTGGGAACCCGAGTCCGGCAGAGCTGAGGATGCGGAGCTCGCGGCCGACATAATGGAGGAGAACGACCTGGTCGACACCGAGAAAGCCGTCGAGGTCGCGGGAGAGCGGGCCTACTACCTCAAGGCAGACCTCTTCCGCCTGAACCAGGCGCTGATACAGTTCTCGATGGACCTCCTCCGGGAGCGCGGCTTCACACCGATGCAGACGCCCTACATGCTGCAGAAGGAGCAGATGGAGGCCGCGGCCGAGCTGGAGGACTTCCACGAGCAGCTGTACAAGATGTCCCGCTCCGACAAGTACCTGATAGCGACCTCGGAGCAGACCCTTGCGAACTACCACTTCGACGAGATCATCGAGCCCGGAGAGCTGCCGAAGAAGTACGCCGGCTTCTCCACCAACTTCAGGCAGGAAGCGGGCAAGCAC
>JBDGRD010000033.1:0-46866 GCA_042218425.1 Candidatus Nanohaloarchaea archaeon | reverse complement strand
GGCTCGACCGAAATCTTCCCAGGGTTTTCCGAGTGAAGCTCCAGCGCCTCTTCTCCATCTACCATAGCCTAGAATCATCTCCCAGATTATAATCTCTTTTGCCTCAGTCCGACAATTCGACCTCGATGTCGGTGACGTACGCCTTTTCCTCGGTGAGGACGAGGGGGTTGAGGTCGATGGATTCGATTTCGTCGTGGTTGAGTCCGATCTCGCCGAGCCGTATGATGGCATCCTTCACCGCCTCTAAATCGTGTTCCTCGCCGCGGACGCCTTCGAACAGTTCGTGGGACCGAAGCTCTTCTATCATCCGTTCCGCGGTCTCCTCGCTGATAGGTGCGATCCCGAAAGATACGTCGTGGAGCGCCTCTATGTAGATGCCGCCGAGGCCGACCATCACCATCGGCCCGAACTGCGGGTCGCGCTTCAGTCCGAGCGCTACTTCGAGGCCGTCCATCTCCTCCTGGACCAGGATTCCCGATATCTCGGAACCAGGTTTCTCGTGGTGTACGCTGTCGACCATATCATTGAAAGTCGACTTGACTTCCTCCTTCGATGTCACGTTCGTCTTGACCCCGCCCACGTCGGTCTTGTGGGCGATGTCCGGCGATGCAAGCTTCATGACAACCGGGTATCCGACCTTTGAAGCGGCCTCAACCGCGTAGTGCGGCGCCTCCGCCAGCTCTGTCAACGCGATATCGAAGCCATAGGCGTCGAACAGTTTCTCGCCTTCGGTAAAGTCAGAGTAGTCCTCAAGGGCTTCCCGGGCCTTTTCCTCATCATAGTTTACGTCGCGGAACGTCCTGTCGCGTTCCAGGAATTCGCGGTGCTGGACCATCCTTTCCAGCGTCTTGACAGCGTCCACAGGGTCCTGGAAATCAGGCACGTGACTCTTCTCCAGTATCTCGACACCGGGCGCGACGTCGTCCTCGCCCATGAACGAGGCCATAACCGGCTTGTCCGACTCCTCCGCGGCCTTGACTATTGTCTTCGCGGTCTTCTCTATCTCGGTGTTGGCCTGAGGTGTCAGTATAACCACGACCGAGTCGACGTTTCCATCCTCCAGCACGAGTTCGAGGGCGTCCCTGTACCGGTCGTGACCTGCGTCGCCTATAACATCCATCGGGTTGTGGGGCGTCGCCTCCTCTGGCATCGCCTTCTGAAGCGCCCGTTTCGTCTCCGGTTCAAAGGAGGCCATCTCAAGGCCGTGCTGCGAAATCTCGTCTGTAGTCACGACTCCAGGGCCGCCAGCGTTTGTCACGACCGCCACTCGACGGCCTTCCGGAAGCGGCTGGTAGGCGAACGCCCGGCCGAAGTCAAGCAGCTCCCGGTTCGACTCCGCCTCTACAACACCTGACTGCCTGAACGCAGCTCTGTAAGCCTCGTAGCTGCCTGCGATGCTCCCGGTGTGGGAGGAGGCTGCGTCGCCGCCTTTATCCGTCCTCCCGGATTTTATCATCACCACCGGTTTCTCCTGCGAGGTTTCGCGGGCGCGCTCCATGAACTCGCGGCCGTCCTCTATCCCCTCCGTGTATCCTATTATGGTTTCCGTCCCATCTCCACGCCATTTCTCCAGGAAATCGATTTCGTCGAGCATCGCCTTGTTCCCGAGCGACACGAAGTGCCGGAAGCCGATGTGCTCGGCCTTTGCGTAGTCAAGTATCGCCGTGCAGAAAGCGCCGGACTGCGACATGAAGGAAATACCGCCCTCTTCCGGCATCCTGGACGCGAACGAGGCATTCATCGAGTTCTCGGTGTTTATGAGCCCGAGCACGTTCGGCCCGAGCAGCGATATATCTTCTTCCTCGCAGATCTCGAGGACGCGTTCCTCCAGCTCGTCGTTCCCGGTCTCCGAAAAACCTGCCGATATCACGATGGCCGCCTCAACTCCTTTCTCGCCCGCGTCTTCAAGGACGTCCGGCACGATTTTGCCCGGGACTGCGACCACCACGAGGTCTGTGCCGCTCTGGACCTCGTCGTAGCACCTCTCGCCGTGTATCTCGTCGGCATTCGGATTGACCGGGTACACCTCACCTTCGAAGTCGTGGAGCAGGTTGTCGAACACTTCGTGGCCGGTTTTCCCCTCCTCACGCGACGCGCCGACAACCGCTACCCGGTCCGGCGAGAAGAGAGATTCTAGCATGTACGTGTTTTCCTGACGCCGGGATTAATAGCTACCGGAGACCCTGAAGCTACCGCAAGGTCGCAAACCATCCTTTATATTTCAGCCGAGGCCTTTCAATAATTAATGCGCGAGGAGGTTTATTCCAGTTCTATCGAGAGGATAGAAGTACTGGATTCGGATAACGATGAAGACATACCCGACCTAGAAGAGAAAGAGTTCCGGGAGCTCTATAAACAGATGGTGCTCGCCAGGAAGTTCGACGAGAAGGCTTTCTCGCTCCAGAGACGGGGAGAGATATCCACCTACGCGCCGCATAAAGGACAGGAGGCGGCGCAGATAGGCGCGATGTTCGCTATAGAAGACGATGACTGGATGGTTCCCTCGTTCAGGGAGACTGCGGCTTTCATCGCGAGAGACGCGCCTCTGGAAAAGCTTTTCCAGAGATGGATGGGAGATGCACGAGGCCAGTCAGGTCTCGGTAACGACCTTCCTGTCGCGATACCGGTCGGGACACAGAACCTTCACACCGCCGGCATAGGGATGGCGATGGAGAAACGCGGAGACGATATCGCGGTTGTCGGATTCACCGGCGATGGTTCAACCAGTGAAGGAGACTTCCACGAGGCTCTCAACTTCGCAGGAGTATTCGATGCCCATTCAGTATTCATAGTACAGAACAACCAGTTCGCCATATCCCTCCCGGTGGAGCGGCAGACCAGGAGCGACACCATAGCGCAGAAAGCCATCGCGTACGGTATCGAGGGTATCCAGGTAGACGGCAACGATGTTCTCGCCATGATAAAGGCGGTCAGAGAGGCCGTCGACAAGGCACGAAACGGCTCGCCCGTACTTGTAGAGGCTGTCACGTACCGACTGGAGGACCACACCACAAGCGACGACTCGACCCGGTACAGGGATGAGGAAGAGGTCGAGGAATGGAAGGAAAAAGACCCTATCAAGCGGTTCCGGGAGTTCCTCCAGGAACACGACATGTGGGACGAAGAACTCGAGAACTACGGCGAAGAAGCTGAACAGGAGATACAGGAGGCCGCGGAGAGCGCGCTTGAGATCGAAGAACCCGAGTTCGACGAGCTGTTTGACTACGTGTACAAGGATCTCCCGGATATACTGAAAGAGGAAAAAGAACATTTCAGGCCAGACAGGGGTGACGCCGAATGACAGAGGAGATGAACCTGGTGGAGGCCGTCAACGCGGCCCTCCACGACGAGATGGAAGCCGATGAAGACGTGATAGTGTACGGAGAGGATGTCGGCGAGGACGGCGGAGTATTCCGCGCCACAAAAGAACTCCAGGAAGATTTCGGTCGCGAAAGATGCTTCTCTTCGCCGCTCGCAGAATCCGGCATCGCCGGGACCGCCATCGGGATGTCGCTCTACGGCTTCCGACCGGTCGTGGAGATGCAGTTCTCCGGCTTCTCGTACCTGGCGTTCCACCAGATAAAAGAGCACGCAGCAAGGTTCAGGATGCGTTCAAGAGGGGAGCGAGAAGTACCTCTTACAGTCCGCGCACCTTACGGCGGCGGCATACAGGCGCTGGAGCACCACCAGGAATCCCCTGAAGCGTTTTACTCGCACGCCCAGGGGCTCCACGTCGTGATACCCAGTAACCCGCAGGACACTTACTCGCTGCTTAGAAGCTCCATCCAGCTCGACGACCCTGTCGTGTTCCTCGAGCCGAAGAAGATCTACCGGGCGTTCAAGGAAGAAGTCGACCGCGACAAAGAAGTCGAACTTGAGAAATCCCGCGTCGTACAGGAGGGAGACGACGCCACAGTAGTTGCGTGGGGGGCCATGATACCGCTCGTGAAAGAAGTGGCAGAAGAGGCGGATGCCTCGCTAGAAATCATCGACCTAAGGACTATATACCCGACAGACTTCGAACCTGTCTACGAATCCATCGAGAAGACCGGGAGAGCTATGGTGGTCCACGAGGCACCGAAGACCGCTGGCTTCGGAGCGGAGGTAGCGACCCGCATCCAGGAGAACGAGATACTCAAGATGGAGGCACCGGTCAAGCGTGTTACAAGCCCGGATGTTCCATACCCGCTATACAACCTGGAGAAGCACTACATGCCCGGCAAAAAACGTGTCAAAAAAGGCCTGGACGAACTGCTGGAGTTCTGAGCATGAGTTCTAAAACCATATCCCGAAGGACGCTGGAGAGCCAGTGTAACGCGTTCCCGCGTTCGAAGACCGAAGGTCTTCTGGACCCAAGAAAATCCAGAAGATTTTCGCGTGATCAAACTTCGCGTCGCAGGAAAATGAGATTTATCTGCTCGAATCAGATTCGGCAGAATCTGAGGTGATAAGTTTGCTGGAGTTCGAGTTCCCTGACACCGGGGAGGGCGTCACAGAAGGAACTTTTCTTGAATGGCTCGTGGAAGAAGGCGAAGAAGTCGACGAGGACCAGACCGTCGCAGAGGTCGAGACCGACAAGGCGGTGGTCGATGTTCCGGCGCCGAAGTCCGGGACAGTGAATGCGCTGAAAGCAGAACCCGGCGACACGGTGAAAGTCGGCGAGGTGATAATGATACTTGAAACCGGCGACGGAGAAACAGGAAAAGAAGAAGCAGACGAAGAGGAGGAATCCGTAGCCGATGAACCAGAGACCGACGAAGCAGGGGATGAACCCCCGGCCGAACCCGAGGAGGAAACCGTTGAAGAAAACGGGAAAGAAGAACCCGAAACCACGGGCGCGCCTGATTCCGACGTTCTGGCGCTTCCGAAGGCAAGAAAGCTCGCAGAGGAGAAAGGAGTCGACATCGGGAAGGTCAGCGGGAGCGGTCCAGAAGGTCGCGTGACGGAAGAAGATGTCAGGGCCGCGGCCGGAGAGGGAAGCGCCGAAAAAGAGCAGCCCGAACCGGACCCTGAAGAGGAAGCCATGGAGGAAGCATCCGAACAGGAGACCCCCGGTACACCCGAGGACGTCGATGCGACCCCCTCCACGAGAAAGCTTGCGAGGGAGAAAGGAGTCGACCTTGCAGAAATCGAGGGTTCCGGCAGAGGCGGCAAGATAACGAGAGACGATGTTCTAGAGGCTTCGGGCAGCGGCCAGGAAAAACGCGACAGAAGCCCGGCAACCAGCACCTCAGAACAGACAGAGAAGGAGGAAGTCGAGCGGATCAAGATGAGTGGTGTCCGGAAGGCGGTCGCCGACAAGATGGAGGAGTCGCGTCTGAACGTACCTCACGTCACCCACGTAGAGAAGGCGGATGTCACGAACCTGGTCGACCTCCGGGAAAGACTGAAGGACAAGGTCGAACCGCATCTCACCTACCTGCCGTTCATCATGGAAGCGGTCAGGAGCGCGATGGAGAACCATCCGCGGCTGAACGCGGAGCTGGACGCCGAGAACGAGGAGATAGTGCTGAAGAACTACTACGACTTCAACATCGCGGTTGACACCGAGCGCGGACTTATGGTGCCGCTGGTGGAAGAAGTCGGTGAAAAAAGCATTGTTGAACTCGCATCAAGTATAGAGGAAAAAGTTGAGAAGACGAGAAACGGAGATATCAGGGCCGACGAGATGCGGCCCGGGACGTTCTCCATAACCAACCAGGGCGTCATAGGAGGGGAAGAGTTCACCCCCATCATAAATCCGCCGCAAGTCGCCATACTTGGAGTCGGACGGATATCCGAGACCGCGGAGGTCGTTGACGGCGAAGTAACGCCCCGGCACACTGTAAAGCTGTCGCTCAGCTACGACCACCGCGTCATAGACGGTGCGGACGCCGCAAGGTTCATGAACGAAGTCGTGGAAAATCTTGAAAACCCTGAAGAGATGCTCATAGAGCTGTAAAAATGGTAGTAGGCGACATATCCACCGGCACGGACCTGGTCGTCATCGGTGCAGGACCGGGCGGGTACACCGCCGCTATACGGGCGGCTCAGGAAGGACTGGACGTCGTACTCGTTGACAAGGAAGAGGTCGGCGGGGTCTGCCTGAACCACGGTTGCATCCCCGCGAAGGCTTTGATACACGCCGCAGGTTTCCAGGAGGACATACAGCACTGGGAAGAGATCGGCATCCACACCGACAACCTCGAGGTCGACTTCCAGGAGATACAGGAATGGAAAGACTCGGTCCGCGAGCAGCTCACCAGCGGAGTGGAAGGACTGCTGGAGAAGCACGGTGTCGAGGTGATGAAGGGAAAAGCCCGGTTCATAGACTCCAACACCGTAAGAGTGGAGGAAGAGCACAACGCAGAGAACGTCGAATTCGACAGCGCAATCATCGCGACCGGTTCCCAGCCCATAGAGATACCAGGTCTCGAGTTCGACAGGGACAAGGTCATCTCCTCCCGCGAGCTCCTGGAGCTTGAAGAAGTGCCGGACGAGATAGTCGTGGTCGGAGGTGGCTACATCGGGATGGAGGCCGTCACCAAGTTCTGCAAGTTCGGCTCCACGGTAAAAGTCCTGGAGGCCCGTGACCGGGTTCTCGGCGGTTTCGACAAGGATCTGGTCGACGAGATACAGGAAGTGAGCGCGTGCTACGACGACGAGATATACACGTCCGCGGAGGCAAAGGATATCCGGTACGAGGACGACAAGGCGGTTGTTATCGCCGAACAGGAAGGCGAAGAGATTGAAGTCGAAGGCGACTACGTGCTGGTCGCGGTGGGCCGGTCACCCGGACCGATACTTGAAGAGCTGAGCCTGGAGAACACGGAAGTCGAGCTGGATGAGGACGGCTTCATAGACGTCGACAGCAGGATGAAAACGACGGACGACAGCATATTCGCCATAGGTGATGCTGTCGGGAACCCTATGCTCGCCCACAAGGCATACCGCGAAGGAAAGGTCGCCGCCGAAGTCGCGGCAGGAGGATCAGCGGCGTTCGACAACCAGTACATACCCAAGGTCATCTACACCGACCCAGAGATAGCGGTCGTCGGCAAGACCCCCGAAGAAGCCAGAGAGGAGCATGGAGAGGACGTCATGGTCGGAAGGTTCCCGTTCTCGGCATCGGGGCGGGCGCTGACCACCAACCACAGCGACGGCTTCGTCCGCGTGGTGGCGTCCCCTGAGGAAAAGCTCCTGGGTGTCCAGATAGTTGGACCGCGAGCCTCTGACATGATAGCCGAGGCCACGCTCGCCCTTGAACTACAGGCGTACCTCGACGATGTCGCGAACACCATACACGCCCATCCGACGTTCCCAGAGGCCCTGGGCGAGGCGTGCGAGGACGCCAAGGACAGGTCGGTGCACGACTAGAAACTGGAATCTCTTTAAACCGCCTTTACAAAGTTCTCCGTTATGGACTGGCACAGTAGCTCGCCGGAAGAGGTCTACGATGAGCTCGACACCGACGAGTCAGGACTAGACTCCAGGGAGGCCGGTAGAAGACTGGAGGAAAACGGGTCCAACGAGATAAAAGACGAGAACGAGATACATCCTGTCCGTATATTTCTCTCCCAGTTCAACGACTTCCTGATATACCTTCTCGTCCTGGCCGCGCTCCTGTCTCTCGGGGTCGGACTCCTGCCAGGCCATAGCCCGGAGTACGTTGACGCCGCGCTCATCTTCACCATACTTTTCGCGAACGGGGTCTTCGGTTTCGTCCAGGACTACAAGGCAGAGAAATCCATAGAGGCGCTGAAAGACATGTCAACGCCGAACACGACAGTCCTCAGGGACGGGAAGAAACGGGAGATAGACTCCGCCGCGGTCGTGCCGGGCGACATAATCTTTCTTGAACAGGGCGATTCGGTTCCTGCGGACGCCCGGATCATAGACGAGAACAGCCTGGAGACCGATGAATCCGCGCTCACAGGAGAGAGCCAGTCGGTCGCCAAATCGGTCGAAGCCGTGGGAAAGGAAGCGGCGCTTGCCGAGCGCACCGACATGGTGTTCATGAACACCAACGTCGTCAAGGGCCGCGGCAAGGCTGTCGTGGTCGAGACCGGGATGCAGACCCAGGTCGGAGACATCGCGACAGAGATATCCGAGGCCGGGGACAAGAAGACGCCTTTCCAGAAAGAGGTCGACACCCTGGGCAGACAGATAGGCTACGGCATAATGGGTGTGATAGCGGCGATAGCAGCCATACAGTTCGGTTTTACTACAGCCGGTGCGATAACAGTATTGCTGACAGCCATCACGCTGGCGGTCGCCGCCGTGCCCGAAGGATTGCCGGCGGTCGTCACCCTGACACTCGCACTCGGTTCCAAGAAGATGCTTAAGAAGGACGCTCTCATACGCCGTCTCCCGGTCGTGGAATCGCTCGGCTCCGTAAACGTCATCGTCACGGACAAGACCGGGACCCTCACAGAGGACACCATGACAGTCGAAAAACTCTATTTCTCAGGAGAAGAGTTCGAGGTCACAGGGACGGGCACCGAGGTAGAAGGCAAGTTCATGAAAGACGGCCACGAGACCGATACGGACTACCTGGAGCCACTGCTTGAATGCGGTTTGATATGCAACAACGCCGAGGAAGCCCCGGGCAACGAGGACAAAGACTTTTACGGCGACCCGACAGAGATCGCCTTGCTGGTCTCCGCAAGGAAAGCCGGCCTCAGACAGGAGGTCGACGACCTTGACAGCATCCCTTTCTCGTCGGACAGGAAGCGGATGACAGTCATAACCAAGGACATGAACGCCTACATGAAGGGTGCGCCCGAAGTCGTTCTGGAGCGCTGCGACCGCATACTCATGGACGGCGAGGTCAGGGAGCTGGACGAAGAGTTGAGGAAAGAGATACTCGACAAGAACCGTGAGTTCGCATCGGATGCGCTGCGTGTCCTCGGTTTCGCGAGGAAAGAAGTGGCTGACGCCGATGCAGCCGCTGAAAAAATCGAATCCGGCATGATATTCCTGGGTCTCCAGGGGATGATAGACCCTCCGAGAGAAGAAGTCAAGGAGGCTATAGAGGATTGCCGCTCCGCTGGCATAAGAGTTGTCATGGCGACCGGGGACAACCTCGAGACCGCCAAGGCCATAGGCAAAGAGATAGGTTTCGACCCGGATGGCGCGATGACCGGGAGCGAGATAGACCAGCTCTCCGGCGAGGAACTCCACGAACGGGTGGAGGACGTCGAAGTGTTCGCACGGGTATCGCCGGAGCACAAGGTGGATATACTGAAGGCGCTGCAGGAGAACGGCCACAACGTCGCGATGACCGGTGATGGAGTGAACGACGCACCGGCACTGAAGAACTCGGATGTCGGAGTGGCGATGGGCGTCCGGGGTACCGATGTTTCAAAGCAGAGTTCGGACATGGTGCTCCAGGACGACAACTTCGTTACTATACGTGACTCCATAGCCGAGGGCAGAGGTATATTCGACAACATCCGGAAGTTCGTCAACTACCTGCTGAGCGCCAACGCGGGAGAGGTACTGACCGTCTTCTTCGGCGTGCTACTCGGAAGCTTCTTCTTCCCAGAGATATTCAGCAGCGGCAAGGAGGCGCTGATACTGACGCCGATAATGCTTCTCTGGATAAACCTCGTGACCGACGGACTGCCGGCGCTAGCCTTGGGCACCGACCCCAAGGAGGACGGCATAATGAAGCGGCCGCCGAGAGGAGAGGACGAACCGGTCATAAACAGGAGGATGATAACCTCCATCCTCGGCATAGGCATACTTATGGCCGCCACAGGGCTCCCGCTTTTCTACTACGCCATCGGCCAGGGCAAGAGCCTGGTCTACGCCCAGACACTGCTGTTCACCTTCCTTGTGCTTGTGGAGATGGTCCGGATACAGATAATCCGGCAGAGGTACCATCAGTCTCTACTCTCCAATAAGTGGCTGGTCGCCGCCCTCGTCACCTCCCTGCTACTGCAACTCCTGGTGCTCTACACCCCGCTTAAAGTACTGTTCGGGCTGGCAGCGGTAGGCGTCCAGGGCTGGCTCTGGATGGCTGCGGCTGTGGCCGCCTTCTCGGGACTGGCGTTCGGTATGACCTGGGTGTTCGACCGCCTGTTCGAGTGAACTCGACAGCTTTAATAACAAGCTGTTGGAAGATTCTACTATGGGTCTTTTGAGCAGCGGCGACAACGAGTGCTACGTCTGCGGCAAAGAAGTCGGAGACGACGCACTAAAGGAAGACGGCAAAGTGTTCTGCTGCGAGGAGTGCAGAGAGCACTACGAGGACGAGGAGAAGCCGGACGACAAAGAAGAAGTATGCCAGTTCTGCTGAGTGAAGCAAGATGAACGTGATTCGCAGGATACTGTACATATTCGCGGCAGCAGTAGTCGCGACAGCAGCGGCTGTGATCTACTTCCCGGACACCGATTTCATCCAGTACGTCATGCCGCTGATGCAGCTGGGCGCGGTCACGACACTTGTGCTGGCTGCTCTCTCCTTCTACCACGAGGAAGACCTTAACCTGAGAGCCAAGAACCTGCTGATGAACGGGTTCCTCGTAACCGTACTTGTGCCGAGCTTTTTCGCGGCGGGCGCCTTCATGCACGCCAGCCAGACCTCCTGGAGCGGGGGCGAGATCCACTGGCACGCCGACTTTGAGGTGCTCGTCGAACAGAACGGGGAGCTACAGCGCCTCAACCTCGCGGACCCCGAAGTCTTCTGCGAGGACACCCGGCACGAGGCGAGCTACATGTGCCAGATAAACGACAGGACCGGCAGCACAGAGTACCACGAGCACAACGACAACCGCATCCACCTGGAGGGAACTTTCAAGACCCGGGAGGATGCGTCACTCGCGTCGTTCTTCGAGACCTTCGGCGGCAACCTGACCAACGAAAAACTCGTCTACCCGACAAACGACGGCGTGGTCGAAGTAAGTGAAGACGGCAACAGGAGCCTGAAGATACTTGTCCACCGCGGCACGGTGGATGCGCGGCACTGGTGCATGATAGGAGAGGAGGCTCCGAAGGGAGAGCTCTGCGAATCCTTTGACGGAGTGAAGGCGAAGACTCCCATGGACTACGTCATATCTCCCTACACGCAGGGACCAAACCTCGACGATATATTCATAGTATACGACTCCCGGACCCCACACGAGGCGCTTGAAGACCTCAGGGACGACAGCAAGTACAGGGGATTCGGACTTCTGAAATCGGGTGAAGGATACAGTGGTTGAAGCAACACTACCTACACTCGGCGTCGTACTTGTGACGGCAGCGGTCGACTCTGTGAATCCGTGCGCCATCGGTGTTGCCCTGCTTCTCGTGGCGACCATGGTGAAGCAGGACCGCAGACAGGATATACTGAAAGTCGGCATGATATACATAGCCGCGGTCTACCTGACGTACTTCGGCGCGGGTATCGGGATACTGCACTTCCTGACCAACCTGCCGACGCAGGTGGCGAACTACATAACCACGTCTGTCGCACTGATAGTGATAGCCGGCGGGTTGATAGAGATAAAGGACTTCTTCTGGTACGGCGCCGGTACGTCCCTCATGATACCCGAGCAGTACGCGGAGAAAATCGCTGACAAGATGAACAACCTGACCATCCCGGCCGCCATAGTCCTCGGTTTCTTCGTGGCCGCGGTCGAGCTTCCCTGCACAGGAGGACCGTACCTCGCGATACTGACCGTAATCTCGCAGCAGACAGCCGCAACAGGAATAACGCTGGCGGCTTACGGCCTGATGGCGGTCTACAACCTGATATTCGTGATGCCTCTCATCGTGATAGTGGTGCTGTCCTACCTCGGCTCGTACAAGGTCCAGGACATGAAGCAGTGGAAGCACATGAACAAGGCCAAGATGAGAATGGGTGCGGGCATCCTCATGGTATTCCTCGGATGGGTGCTGTTGCTGCTGGCAACCGGCATCGTGAGGTTCGGCTGAGGCTGGTATGATGAAGATAGTCAACAGGGACGGCGAAAAAGAAGAATTCGACGAGGGCAAGCTCTGGAACTCGCTCTACTATCCGGCACGGGAGGCTCACCATGGAGAAGGCGAGGCCGTGGAGATAGCCGACAGGGTGAAGGAGAAGATAGTTTCCTGGGCTGAAAGCCACGAGGACTCGTTCGTAACCACCTCAGAAATCCGGGAGAAGGCCGTAGAAGAGCTAGAAAAAGAGGACGAGGACATAGCATTCATGTACGACTCGCACCTTGACGTCAATTAGTCCTGTAGTAGTGGCGGCCGGCAAGAAAACCGGATACCGCGACGACCAGTATCTCCACGACAACGCCGGCAAGGAGCCACGAAGGATACTCTCCGACATATCTTGAAGCGTCATCCATACCAGACCCCCCTGAAGGACCGGTATCTCCTGATACCGTATCGTTGTGATGCGCGCCTTTCTCCTCTCCATGAGCCCCTGCAGATGCGACCAGGAGAAGCGCCAGGAAGGGTAAGAGAAGTTTTTCCAGCTCCATAAGAAAGATTCAAGAGCGAGTTTAAAATACGTCGGGACCAAACAATACCACATGCCCAGCTGCGAATTCTGCGACGAAGATTTCGACTCCAAAACAGGACTGCATTTACACTGGGGGGAGGAACACGAGGACGAGCTGAACTCCCACCAGAAGGAAAAAGTCAAGAAAGCCAGGAGAGAGCACGAAGAGCAGAAAAAGGAGAAGATGGCCCGTCGGAAACAGATGGCGGGCTGGGGGCTCGCAGGTGTAGCCGGTCTTGCGGTAGTGGCCTTCCTGGCGATGAACATGATCGGCTCGAGCTCGGCTCCTCAGCAGTCATCGACCTTCCAGCTCGACCAGCAGCCGATGATGGGCAGCGAGAACGCATCTGTAACCGTGGTCGAGTTCGGGGATTATCGATGCCCGTTCTGCAAGCGGTTCGAGACAAACGTCTTCCCCCGCCTCAAGGAAGAGTACATCGACACAGGACAGGTAAAGTTCTACTTCATAAACTACGCCTTCCTCGGCCCAGGCTCGACACAGGCCGCGGTCGCAGGCGAATGCGTCAACCGGCAGAGCGAGGAGCAGTTCTGGGATTTCCACCGCGCGCTCTACGAGAACCAGGGTCCTGAAAGCGAGCAGTGGGTCACCAGCGAACTCCTGATGAACGTGGCCCGCAACCACACCGAAGGACTCGACTACGACCAGCTCAAGACCTGTATAAACAACCAGAAGACCTTGAGCAGCGTGAGGAGCGACCTCAGGATCGGCCGCAACAACCAGGTGACCTCGACCCCAACCGTGTTCGTCAACGGCAAAAGCGTCAGCAGCTGGAACTACGCGGCCGTCAAGGCAGCCATCGAACGCGAACTGAACTGATGAACCCTGAAGAACTCAGGAAGGAGTACCAGGAGAAAAATGACCAGATACAGTCGCGGCTGGAAGACTTCAGGAAGCTCCGCGACGCCGACGATGAAAGACTTTTCGAGGAACTGGTTTTTGTCCTTCTGACATCGCAGACACGTGCAGAAAAAGCCTGGGAAGCGGCGGAAGAGCTCCGGGAGCGAGGACTTCTCATGGAAGGCTCCGAAGAAGAGATAGCCAGAGTACTCCAGGACAACAGTGTGCAGTACGAGAGGAACAAGGCCGGCTACATCATCCGGAACCGGAAGATACTTTCCCAGCCCACCCTGAAAGAGCCGGGAGGCGGCCTCAAGCTGAAAAACCGGGTCAGTCATGAAGACCTGGGGAAGACCAGGAGCTGGGTGGTCGAGAACATGGAAGGCATGGGCTGGAAAGGAGCGTCCCACTTCCTCCGCAACATAGGCTACGGCAACGGCTTCGCCATAATATCCGGGCATATAGCCAGGAAGCTCCATCAGCTGGACGTCACCGAGACACCGGAACCTCCTTCAGGTAAAGAAGAGTACCTTGAGACCGAGGAAAAGATGCAGGCGTTCTCCGAACAAATCGGTATACCTGTAAAGGAGCTTGACCTGCTTCTCTGGTCGCTTGAGACCGGCGAAGTGTTCAAGTAAGCACGTAGGATCAGACACGATTTCTCTCTGACCTCAGTGGAAGTCGGTCGGGAAGTAGGTCCAGCGGACGTACAGGTAGAACACATACATCAGCATCAGGAGTACAGCACCGGTCATCGTCAGGAACCTGTCCTCAGTTGAACGGAATTTCTGGGCGAGTTTTTCGAATCCCAGTCCACCAGCGATAGAGCCGAGAAAGTCCCCTATCCTGCCCTTGTTCAACAGGTAGATGAGGAGTACGCCCGCGGTGGCAGTCTCCATGGGCAGGTCCCAGAGCACCAGGGGCTCCGGTACGGCGTAGGTCGAAAGCGTCGCCCCCGCGCCGATAGCGAGTAGAGGGTTGGTGATGTTGCTCCCTATAAGCGTGCCGAGAGATATCCCTTCCGCTCCCTGTCTCAGGCCGGTTATGGCGGT
Organism: Candidatus Nanohaloarchaea archaeon; assembly: GCA_042218425.1. Taxonomy (GTDB): domain Archaea; phylum Nanohalarchaeota; class Nanosalinia; order Nanosalinales; family Nanosalinaceae; genus JBDGRD01. The sequence goes on along the minus strand of JBDGRD010000033.1, from coordinate 32,498 downwards.
CACCATCTCGGGCATGGCGGATACTACGCCGACAGTCGCGACACCTATCATCGAGCCACTAAGGCCTGTGGCCTCGATGCCGAGTTCCACAACCTTCAGGAACACATCGGCAGAGTATATGACCAGTAGCATGAATACTATGCCAGTCACGAGGTCATACCGCGGCCTCTGGCTTGGCTCGGAGCTACCCTGTTTCTGTAGCTTCTCGTCCCGGGTCGAGTAAAGGTAGTACATGTAGGCGATGAAGAAGTTAAGGAGCACCAGACCGTCGAAAACCGAGAGAGTCCGGTCCCAGGCAAGTATAAGAGTCAGGAGCGTGGTGCCCATCATCGGTGCGTAGTCGCGGAGCAGGAACTTCCGGGAGAACTTGAAGCCCCTCGAGTTCCGCATGAAAGCCGTCACCAGGACCACAAGCCCGAGAACAAGTGTCTGCTGGACCACGTCCGAACCTATGTTGCTGCCGAGGACAGTGGCGGAAATCTGCTGGTAGAGCTGCTGGTTGCCGGGGTTGGTCAGGATGTTGAAGGAGCCGACCAGGTGTAGCGATATCTCCGGCAGGCTGGTCCCCACGGATATGATGGTCATGGCTATGACAACTTCAGATATCCCGTAGGCTTTCGCGACTCCCTCCATCTTGCCGACCACTTTCTCGGCACCGAATACCAGGAGCACGACCGACGCCAGCCCTACAGCAGCGTTCGGGAGCAAGCCGGAAAAACCAAGTACCATAACCAAACTATCGCAGCCACCAATAAAAACTCAACCGAACCGGCCGAGACCGGACTGCTTGCCCTTGCCTTTCAACTGGTCCTCGGTGTAGCCGAACACTTTCAGCACCCGGATCGCCGCCGGGACTATCTGGTTGTCGACGTAGTAGTCCGGGTCGTAGTCCTCGGCGTACTTCGCAAGCTCCGCTCGAGAGGATATGTTGCCGCTTCCCCGGGTTATGACGTAGTCGATTGTCGTGCCCGGGCTGATGTCGTCGCCGCGCTCCATAGCCTTCTTGGCTGCCTCGACGTGCGGAGCGGTTGACTCGTAGTTCTCCGGTTTCTTGGTCAGCGAGGTGTAAATCCTGAGCTTCTCGACCGGTATCTTGCCGTCCTTGAGGTCCTGGACAGTATCCTTCACGAGTTCAGCGGCCTCCTCTATCTCGTCCTGGAGAACCTTCCGCAACACTTCTTTCTGCGTCTCCTTGGCGATAGGGCTCCAGTCCCTTCTAACCTGCTCGAACCCGGTTATCTTCAGCCCGCCGTCCTCGTTCATCAGGGCGTACTTCTTCTTCGCACCTTCCCCGGAATCGGTGGAGGTGAAGAAACCTCTCGGGAAGAAACCCTCGAACTCCAGCTCCATGAACTCCGGTAGCTCCTGATTGACCTCTTCCAGGAACGGTTCTATATCTTCCTTTATACCCTCCTTCCGGAGGAAAAGCGAGTCGGTATCGCCGTAGACGACCTCAAAACCTTCTTCCTCAGCCTTCTCTATCGAGTCCTGGATGTATTTCCGGCCGAGGTAGGTCGTGGCCTCGGCGCATTCCCGCGAGTACCATCTCGCACCCGAGTAACCCAGGTAGCCGTAAAAAGAGTTCGCAAGTATCTTTTCCGCCGCCTGCCTGCTGTAGATAGAGCGGTACTCTCGCGTGCCTTCTTCATGGTCGTCGAGCTTTTTCTTGAGTTCGTAGCGTTCTTCGACCAGACCTTCGACAAGCTCCGGGAAGAAACCCTGTTCGTCCTGGCAGAAATCGTAGCCGAACTCTTCCACCGTGAAGCGGTCACCGCATTCGTCCAGTTCGAGAGTATCGGGCGATATATTGTGGGACACCATCACGGTAGGGTACAGGCTCCGGAAGTCGAGGAGGACGATATCCTCGTAAAGCCCTGCGTCCGGCGTGTAGACGAACCCACCGGCGTAGGCACCCTGGCGCTCCCTCTTGGAGCGTTCGTCCCGGGTCGGCCTGTTGGGAGCCAGCATGTTCCTCTGGTACGCCTCCCGGAGAAGGTAGTTCTCCGTCAGCTGCCCGTACGTCAGCCGGCAGGCGTCGAAAGGTATCAGCCCTGTTATCCGGGAAAGCTCCATCATCTGCGGTATGAGCTCCTGGCCTAGCTCGAACGCCAGCTCAGAGTCTTTCAATGCGTAGTCGGCGAACTCCTCAAGGCCCTCTTTGCCGCGCCAGCTGGCCTTCATATCCTCCCAGCTTATGTCGTCCTTGTTTCTTCCAAGCAGTTCTTCAGCGACCGAGTCAAGGTCAAGCGTTTCAGAGTCGAGACCGGGAGCGAGCACGTGCGCTATGAAAGGATAGATATCGAGGTGCATCCTTCCCTTCAGTCTCGCCGAGGAGAAACGTCCACGCCTCTTGAACTTCATCCTTTCACCGTTCCGTCCCATGGAAAGCTCCAGTCCATGGTGTTCTGCGCGCTCGCGTAGCTTCTTGAAGTCGAACTCGTCCGTGTTGTATCCTGTGAGGACGTCCACATTCCGTTCCTCGACTATCTCCATGAGTCTCTGGATGATCTCTTTCTCGGAATCCACCTTTTCAACGTAGTCGCGGTCGATTTCCTCCGTGGACAGCACTTTCTGGTATCCCTCGCTGTAGAAGGACGCCATTATTATCTCTTCTTCGTATACTTCAAGGTCGAATGCCAGGGTCTCGAAGTCCAGCTCTCCACCGCCTTCTGCAGGACTGAGCTCTTCGATTTCAATTGCTGTGGCAAAGCTTTCGGCCTCGACCTCGGTTCCCTTGACCTCTATCCATGTGGCCGGGTAGACGTTCCTGTCGATGAGGAAACGCTTGTAGAACGGTATATCGTACTCCCTGCACTCTTTTACGGCCTGGAGGTCCTCGACCTTGCTCTTCAGCTTCGGAACGGTCGGAGGCACATCAGTCGATACCTTCAGGACCTCGACCTTTTCGTTCCCGTCCAGTTTCTCGACTTTTTCCACATCTCTCACCGGGAGTTCCTCGCCGTCCTCGACGAAGTCTTTTTCCAGTATCTCCTCTCTCGCCTCCCCGGTATCGTCCCGGGGAACGGCGTAGAAATACGGCGAGAAATCCCTCTCCAGCAGCAGGATATCGTTCCCGCTTTCATCCTTGGCGAAGGCTCTGACAACCACCTCGTCGCCCTCTAAACGGTAGTCGACATCGATGACCTGGACTCTGGACTCCATGTTTCAATCCCGGAGTCCGAGAGTTAAGTAGACTGGGATACAATGTTAAACGCCGCCCCGGAATACTACCTCATGAGAGTTCTACTTCTGACCGACATACACGGAGATGTCGAAAAACTGCAGAAAATACTTTCCAGAGAGAAGTACGACACCGTTCTTTGCGCCGGCGACTTGAGCGACGCACGTGAGTTCGAGGACTACGAGTCAAGGCTGCGCGAAGTACTTGACTCCTTCGACCAGAAAGGAAAGATGGCCAGGGCCGTACCGGGCAATATGGATCCCGAAGAGGAATGCGTCGGCCAGCTCATAGACTACAGGATGAATATCCACAAGAAGATAGCCTCCTTCGAGTCTTTCGAGGCCGTCGGATTCGGCGGCGGTATAACGCCTTTCGGGACTCCGTTCGAGCCTGAAGGCAGCGAGATAAAAGACGCAGTTGAGACCCTCCACCAGCGTATGAAGGCGGATAACAAGGTTGCCGTGATACACCAGCCTCCAGCCGAGACCGAGCTGGACATCGCCGACGGCGAGCACGTCGGAAGCTCCGAGGTCAGGGAACTGATACAGGAGAAGGACTTCGACCTTGTGCTCACCGGCCACATCCACGAGTCAAGAGGTAGCGACGAGATAGGCGGCACGCCTGTAGTCAACCCGGGACCTGTCATGGATGGCTACTACGGCATAGCCGAAATCGAGGACAGGAAAATAGAATTAGAACTCAGGAGTCTGTGAAAGAAGCTCTCAGAACACGCTATCGGGACAACAGGGGCCTTTGAACCCCGACCACTCCACAAAATTTTTTAGAAAACCCCCTTTTCATTCCAAGACGGTTAAAAATCCTCCTTCAGTCGAGAATATATTTTTGCGCCATCCAGGCAGAGAATAAAGGAATCTACGGCGTCGACGTTTTTATAAAAGACCAGAGCTTAATGAAACACAGGAAACAAGCTTTTGAAACGGAGGTGACATCAAAATGGCAGAACTACCACTGGCGCCTGTTAAGCGGATAATCAAGCAGGCCGGCGCTCACAGGGTCGCAGAGGACGCAGTAGAGGAACTCAGGGACGAGCTCGAGGAACACGCACAGGACAGGGCCCGACAGGCCAAGGAATACGCAGAGCACGCCGGTCGGAAGACCGTACAGGCGGACGACATCAAGGCTTCCCGGTAAACTTCTTAACCCTATTTTCCATTTCTTCTTTTATGCGGATAGAAAACAGCTTCGTTCTCGCACCCGGTGTAGGTGAGAAAACCGAGCAGAAGCTCTGGGAGCAGGGTATAACACACTGGGACGGTTTCCGGGATTCGAACGCTCTCGGCAGCAAGAAGCGGGAAAAAATCCTGGACTTCCTCAAGCTGGCGGAACGGAATCTCGACGTCGGCAACTCTGTCTTCTTCCAGGACAAGCTACCGAACCAGAGCATGTGGCGTGCGTACCAGAACTTCAAGGAGAACGCGTGCTTCTTCGACATAGAGACGACAGGGCTCGACAGAGAGCGGAACAGGGTAACCACCGTCAGCTTCTACAGGGCGGGAGAGGCGAAAACTCTTGTCAGAGGCCAGGACCTCACCCGCGAAAGGATAGAGGAGGAGCTCTTCGAATCGAGCATACTGGTGTCCTTCAACGGCAAGCGGTTTGACCAGCCCTTCCTTGAGCACAACTTTGACCTGGAGATCGAGACCCCTCACCTTGACCTGATGTACATCTGCAAGCGGCTCGGGCTTTCCGGAGGGCTGAAAAGCATAGAGAAACAGCTGGGTATCGACCGCGAACTCGAGGATATCGACGGTCGGGAAGCTGTCAGGCTCTGGAAAAAGTACGAGAACGAGGGAGACGAGGACGCACTCCAGAAACTGGTCAGGTACAACAAGCACGACGCCAGAAACCTGAAAGACGTCCTAGAGGTCGCGCACAGCCGTCTACGTAAGGAAGTTTTCGAGCCTTACACAGGCTGAACAGAATACTTAAAAGGCTCGGGACCTAAATTGGTAGTACAAAATGGCCTTGGCTAATACTACTAGCTGGCTCACTGGAAACATGTTCGTGGATCTGGTGAGGCATACCTATAACGTCCCCAAGGCCAAGGCTTTCTCCATTAACACCCTGGCAGAGTAAAGCGGGATGAAGCCTTGGCTCCAACTGGAGTCAAGCGCCGACCGCGAAAAACCAAAGTTCTGAAGTTTCCTGCCATCCCTACACCGTAGGAAACTAAAGGGCAGGTCTTGCTTGCAAGGTGAGGCCTGTCCCCGGACCTTATAATGTTCCCCCAGTCAAACGACAGAGCTCCGCCATGAGGTGCTAACAATCAACGCAAACACACGTGACTTCGAGACAGAGCTTCAGGCACTCGAAGCTGAAACTCACCGCGAGACAGCAGAGTTGCATACAGAAGCCGAGATAGTCACAGCCACAGCCCTCTGAAGAAAGGGAAGCGGCTGTTTCAGAAAGATAGCTTCAGCTATCCCCCTACTCAAACGCCGCTGACTCGAAAGCAGCCCATCCGTTGGCCATAGAGTCCAGCATCGAACTGAAAGATTTCGCTGGCTTGACGACTTTCCTGCGGCCCTGAGAGCCTTCGCTCGCGTCTCGATACTCCAGGTACTCGTACTGTATGACGCCAAGACGCCTCAATTTCGGCAGTATATTGTTCTTCAGGTTGCTCTTGCCTTTCTCGTGACCCCATTCATCGAAAGCGTTCAGCTTCTCCGAATCGATTTTCCCCGAGTCCTTCAGCTCGCGGAGAAATATCTTGGCGTACTTGTTCCGCTTCGGCGACTGCTCCTTCGGGAAGAACAGGTCGACGATCTTCTCCCAGTTCCAGGCACGGTCGCTCAACCTGTACTTCTGCCGGTCCTCGGGGATGGCGATGGAGTTTTTCGTGACTATAGTGCTCGACTTCCGGGCATCTTCATCCACAAACGGGTGCTGGTCTTCATCAGACATAAACCGTTCTTAACAAAGGACGTATATTAAGATTCGACCTTTTACACCAGCGCCTTGAGATACGGTATGGCGTACATCACGCCGACACCGACAAGGAACATCCCCAGGTGCAGGTACCAGTTGTCCCGCGACTTGAACTCGGGAAGCAGGTCGGAACCAGCGATGTAGACGAAGTTGCCGATGACAAGCGGCAGAAGCAACCCTACAGTCGACGAAGACAGCTGCGAGAGACCGAGCACGACAGCCGCACCGGCGAACATGAAAACGCTCACACCGATATTGAAGCCGAGCGCCTTCGTCCTGGAGAACCCGCCGTTTACCATGATCCCGAAGTCGCCCAGCTCTTTCGGTATCTTGTGGGCGACCACCGCGACCGTCACAGCCCATCCTGTAGACGCCGAGGCCAGGAAACTGGTCGCGATAAGCAAGCCGTCAAGCACGTTGTGGACCGCGTCACCCGCGGCCAGGACATATGGAAGTGGTTCCTCATGGCCCTCTGTGTGGTGGCAGTGCCAGTGGACCGCCCTCTCCAGCAGGAAAGAGCCGACCAGCCCCACCATAACCACGAGGCCGGTAAAGCGCGTATAACCCGAAGCTGCGAGCCGGAACACCAGGTGGATGAAGACGCCCCCGAAGATGGTGCCGGCGGCGAGAGATATCAGGTAAGGCGTAAGGCGCTCGAAGTCCTGGCGGGAAACAAACAGGAAGAAAGCTCCAAGGGCGGAAAAAACCGATGTCAGTACCAGGCTCACCACTACAGTCTCCAGCACCATGGAACGGATAACTCTTGCCAGTTTTTTATAGTGCCCGACCCCGCGATGAAAAATTAACAAGTCTTCGACCACAACTGTCTAACATGAAACTCGCGCACACCATGCTCCGCGTCAGCGACCCTCAAAAAACCATAGACTTCTACAGAGACGCCTTCGGCTTCGAACTCAGGGAGAAGAAGGAGATGGATACCTTCACACTCTACTTCCTCCAATCAGAGGACCAGACCGCCGAGATAGAGCTCACGTACAACCACGGAAAGGACGACAGGTACGAGAAGGGCGAAGGGTTCGGACACATCGCCATACACACGGACGAAGACCAGTCACTCCAGGAAGCCTACGAGAGAGCGGTGGAGGCCGGAGGAGAAGACTACCGCCCACCCGAAGAATGCCCAGGAAACTACGCATTCGTGAAGGACCCTGAAGGATACGAGGTCGAGATACTCGGACGACCGGCCTGAAACCCTCTCTTAGAGCCTCTTGAACGCAAAAATGGAGTTCGCGGAAAACGAACAACCACACATAATCATGTGTTGGAAAACAACGAACATACTACTCATTTAAAAGTAAACTGCAGTTATCGTAAAGTAACACAGACAGAGAAGGAGTGTTTAAACGCAACGAACAACCTGCTGGAAGCGCACTTTTTTCAACAAAGAAGCCTCAATAAGGCACATGGCAACATCACGACTTGACACTAGTGTATTCAACAAACTGAGAAGCGATCTCTCCGAACTTGAAACCGGCACACACGAGATGGTAGAGGGTCTCCACGAGTACGAGGACCTGGTTTCCGAGGAACTCAAGGAGACAGAAAAGCTGGAGAACCTCTTCCACAAGCTTATGAACGAGATAGAAGACCTGGAGAAAAAAGAGCTCATGGTGGAGAACCTCGAGCAAAAAGTCCAGAGCCGGGAACTGAGCGAGCAGGAAAGAGAGCTGGCAAAGGAGATCCAGGAAGAGCTTGAAGTCATGCAGCACGACATCAACACCGCAAAACTAGCTATACAGGACCTCCAGGGAAAGATGGAAAGCGGAAGAGAGAAGATGACAAGACTGTCAGAGATAGAAGAGAAATTGGACGACGCGGAAGACGAACTGACGCACGATGAAGAAGGGATGATCTCCAGGCTCGAGAACATAACAGGGAGGAACGAGCTAGCAGGTTACGATCTCGACGAGCCAAGGACCTGAAGAGTGTTCAAAGACAAAGAACACTCGTCGCAGCCAGGAAAGCCACCAAACAAAGAAGGTATAACAGGAGCGGGTGAACGAGTGAGCCGTCCAGGAGGCTGCGAAAACATACCTTCTTTATTATATGCCAAATCTATCTCGCATACCCTTGCCCAAGCGTCAAAGATATGCCGAGAAACACATTTTCCCCGTGTTCGGATAAAGGACCTTTGTGCCAGAGCCTCTCCCAGAATCAGGTCTGGAAAACCAGGAGAACCCATGAGTGTGCAAAGCATATACACACCCACTACTCGGTTCCAGTTTGCTCGGTGTGGTCGTGGAGCACCCGGAGTACGATATCGCGATTGTTCTCAGTGTAAAGTATATTGGCCTCCGCATCATCAGACGGTGTGACAGAGATACCCAGCCCCATCTGGTCAAAGACCTCTTCCAGGCGCCCGTAAAGACCCTTGTCTCCGTGGACTATGAAGCGGTTGCCGTCGTCCTGGATCTTGGAAATCCTCATGGAGAAGGTGTGTAAACGCCCGAATAAGAAACTTTACAGCAGGTTGTTCATCCTCAGCCAACACTCATTAGAGAGATACTCACCGACTGATAACCACAGTCCTATTTAAAATAATAGGGATGTTCGCAAATAACAAACTATTTGTTGTGAGTGGAGATTGCGGCCGCGGCCAGAGAAAAGTGGTCCAGAACCGTCGAGAGCGGTGAGCCCGGCCAGGTGTGTGGGAGAGCTAGTCCTTCAGTCTCTGAAGTATCTCGTGGAAGTCTTCAGCAAGTTCCGCGCCACGGTCTGTGAGACTTACCTCCTTCTTCCTGCCTTTCTTGTCGAACTCGACCAGCCCGTACTCCTTCATCTTCTGCAGGACCTTGACTGTGTGAGAATAAGTCGCGTTGACCTGGGTCGAGAGAGCGGAAGCATAGTTCTCTGATGTCTGCTGTCGGAGCTTCACCAGTATCTTTACAGGCTTCGTGTTCAAGAAGAACTCCTCCAGATCGTGTTCCCCCACGTTGCTCCCCGGGTAAGAATTGGTTCTCTCTATTTAAAAATATCGGCTACATTTATAAGTTGTGAGCCGTCTCTGAACAGATTGTTTATATTAATGAGGGAACAGTAGTATTGTGATAGGATGGAATTCTCGATCGCGAAGATGAAAGAGATGGTCAAGGACCAGGGCGATAAAAGAGTCTCCGAAGACAGTGCGGAGGAGCTGAGGACTGTCCTCGAGAGATTCGCGGGAGATGTAGCCGAAGAGGCCATAGCGATAGCACGGGAGGATGAACGAAAAACGGTCAGGGCCGAGGACATCAGAAAGGCTCTGAAGTAGGTTTTCTAACCCAAATCACCATCGATTTAAGCTTTCCACTCGAAGTTTGAAACATGGATTCTGAACAGATAATAGAGAAGATAACCGACGAAACCGACCTCGACGAAGACGACGTAGAGGAGCTTATAGAGGAGAAAATGGAAGAGTTCTCGGGACTTGTATCGGAAGAAGGCGCCCTCCACCTGGTCGCCAAGGAAGCAGGTATCAACGTGGCAGAGGACTCTGACCAGCAGCTTGAGATAAAGAACATAGTACCTGGGATGCGGAAGGTAAATCTCAAGGCGCGCGTCACCAATATACTTGACCCCAACACATTCGAAAGAGACGATGGAGAAGAAGGTAAAGTGCAGAACGTCGTGCTCGGGGACAACACCGGGACTATCCGGCTGACGCTCTGGGACGAGCAGACAGAGATAGCAGAGAAAGTGGAGGAAGACGATGCCATACACGTCGCCGGGGCCTACACGGTAGAAGACAACCGGGGCAACGCAGAGCTCAGGCTCGGCGACGAGGCCCAGGTCAAGATGGCGGACGAAGACGAGGTGCCGGAGGTCGAGAGCTCGTCTCCCGACACGGGCACAACGGACGCCAGCATAAGAGAGATACGAACCGAGAACACGAACTACCGCGTAAAGGGAATGCTGGTCGATGTCTACACCAGCAACCCGTTCTACAGGGTGGACCCGGAGACCGGCAACACTGTGAGAGAGAACGACGACGGCGAATACCTGACAGATGAAGGCAAGGAGGTCGAAGACCCGGCAAGCCGGCTGGCAGTTTCAGGAGTCCTGGACGACGGCACAGGCAACATAAGAGTGGTGTTCTTCGGCGAGATAGCGCGCGGACTCCTGGACATCGACGAGGAAGAAGAAACAGAAGGAGATATACAGGCAGTCGAGGAAGGAGCCGAGAAAGCCATCGGGAAGGAACTGGTGGTCGAAGGAAGATCCAGATACAACGATTACTTCGGACGGATAGAGCTGCTTGCAAACGATGTCGAAGAACTCGATACTGGAGAACAGATACAGGAGCTCTTGAACGTAATGGAGGCCTAGAAAATGAGCGAAGACGTGGAACTGGTTGACCTGCCTGGAGTAGGCGAGAAAACTGCGGAAAAACTTGAAGAAGCCGGCTACGACGACCTCATGTCGATAGCCACGATGAGCGCCGGCGACCTGGGAGAGGTCGCGGACCTTGGAGAGAACAAGGCCCAGAACATCATAACCGCGGCGAGGAAAGAACTCGACATCGGGTTCGAGACCGGGAAGGATAAGTACGAGACCCGGAAAGACATGAAGAGGATAACCACCGGCTCCGACCAGATGGACGAGATAATAGGCGGGGGAGTTGAGACCCAGGCGATAACAGAGATGTACGGAGAATACGGCTCCGCCAAGACCCAGATAGCACACCAGCTCGCGGTCAACGTCCAGCTGTCCGAGGAAAACGGTGGCCTGGGGCGCGGTGCGATATTCATAGACACCGAGGACACATTCATACCTGAAAGGATAGAGCAGATGGCGGAACGCCACGACTCGCTCAACGCGGAAGAAGTGCTTGAGAACATCCACGTCGCGAGAGCCTTCAACTCCGACCACCAGATGCTTCTCGCCGACGAGGCGCAGGACATCTGCCAGAGAGAGGATATAGGGCTGATAGTGGTCGACTCGCTTACAGCGCAGTTCCGTGCCGACTACGTCGGCAGAGGCGAGCTAGCAAGACGCCAGCAGAAGCTCAACAGGCACATGAACACTCTACTGAGGCTCGCGAACTCCCACAACGCCGCGGTGGTCGTCACCAACCAGGTCATGGCCAACCCCGACCAGATGTTCGGCGACCCGACCTCGGCCATCGGCGGCCACATAGTTGCGCACAACTCGGCGGTCCGCATCTACCTCAGAAAGTCGAAGAAGGACAAGCGCATAGCCAGGCTTGTCGACTCGCCCTACATGCCGGAAGGAGAGGCAGTCTTCAAGGTCAAGGACCGCGGTATAATCGACGCCTGATTGTCACTCGCCAGTAATATAACTTTTTGTAGACCAGATGGCAACAGTGGACGGAGAACTGCCATCCTTCCAGGAAAGCCTTGAATATACCGGTGAAAGAGACCTTTCCAGCCCAGAGAGCGATATAGGCCACCAGTACATGGGAATGGCTATAGCCGGAGTTATCTACGAAGCATCCGCAGGAAATATTTCCCCCACTGAAATATATAGAGGCGCCAGGTCCGGAGGACTCTACGGCATAAGCGTTATGAGGCTCGACGACCTAGTAGATGGAGATAACGGTTTCCCAGAGGTCAAGGACTGGGAAAGCATGCTGGACAACTACATAGAGTCTGTAGAAGAAGGCGAAGTCCCAGAACCAGTGGAGCACGAAGAGGAGCTAACTGTTTACAGGGCCGGGAAACTTTGCACGACACCGTACAGGATGAGCAATATATCAGGGACCTAGTATTCCAGCTTAAAGACTTGCAGGACGTCTTTGAGAGAGCTCATACAGAAGGCGACTACGAAACCCGACTTAACGTAGCAGGCATGACCGGCGAAACACTCGGTACACTCCTCAGCGCGACAACCAGCTTCGAGCCCGATACGGAAAACATGGCGTTCTGCTACGATGTCGCAGTCGCTGGACAGGTGTGTGATGATATAAGAGACAGAGAGGATGTGGATGCTGACCTTGAGAAGTTAAGAGAAGACTCCTTGGAGAGGCTGGAAGGCTATGAAAGGCTGACCGGAAAAGCCCTCACCGTGGCGGCTCAGCACTACTCCTCTATAGGAGAAACTGTCCGGTCTCTGGAAGGGCTTTTCTGATTACAGGATGTCGTCCTCGGAGACGATGACAAAGTCCCCTACTGAACGCACAGCTGAGAACGGGATGATGTAGCGGCCTTTCTTGTCCTCCTGTAGCTTGACCTCGTCGATATGCTTGGTCGTGTCAGTTATCAGGAGGTTCATCAGCTCGCCCGTGTTCGCAACGAACGAGAGGTCTTCTACCTCACCGAATTTTTTGCCGTGTTCTTCCGATACTATAGTCTTGCCGACCAGTTCCTGGCCGCGTGGTTTGCTCGCCATCTTTTCAGCACCAATAATAAGTTTATGAGAAAGGGAACATTAAAAATCTGTATGGCCCGGGTCTTCTCCGCGGTGGATATAGAGGACGAATCGCTCCTGAAAGAGCTGGAGCAGGTGCGAGATGCGCTTGACCTCGGCTTCAACCCTGTAAACCGCAGCAAGATGCACGTCACACTGGAGTTCTTCGAGGATATCGGCCAGGAAGAGATCGACCGGCTGAAGAAGGCTATGGGCAGCATCGAGTTAGAGCCCTTCAAGGCTGACATCAAGGGAGTGGGCGTATTCCCGGACAGGGACTACATAAGGGTTGTCTGGGCAGGTATGGAGTCAAGAGATATCTACGAGCTGTACGACCAGGTCTCCCGCCACGGGGTGGAGCCCAGCAACGACCACGATTTCACTCCTCACGTCACCCTGATGCGGGTCAAAAATCTTTCACCCCAGAAGAAGCGGAAGGTACAGAAAAGCCTGAGAGAGTTCCAGGATCACTTCTTCGGGACGCTGGAAGTTGACTCGGTGAAGCTTTTCGAGTCTAGGCTGACAGGCAAAGGTTCGGAGTACCAGATGCTTCACGAGGAAAAGCTATGAAGGAGAAAACAGCCTACAAGGCCAGTATCTTCCTCGCGGTCATCGGCATTACCGTCATGTACGCTTCATCTCTATACCTCGGCATCGAAGAAGTCGCGGTTGGCGACATAAAGAAAAGCTGGACAGGCAAGAACGTGAAAATCAACGGCGAAGTAACCGGCTTCCACAGGTCAGGCAGTACAGCCTTCATAGACATCAACGACAGCACGGGCGAGATCCTCGTGGTCGATTTCGATTCCTCAGAACAGGTCGAAACCGGGGAAAAAGTAAACGTTACCGGGCACGTATCGCTCTACGAGGGCGAACTGGAGATCATAGCTAAAGAGATATCGTCCTAGAAGTGCTCGGGAAACGTCTCGAACGCGTGCTCCAGGAAATCTACCGCGGCTTCAAGGTCTGACATCTTGACGACTTCGACAGGGGTATGGATATTCCTGGTAGGGATGCCTATCGAGCCGGACGGTATCCCGCCCCTGACCAGGTTTATAACAGAGGCGTCGGTTGTCCCGCCGTCATAAAGCGACCGGAAGTACCGGTGGTCGCCGGACTCGCCGGTCTCAAGCAGCCAGTCCCGGATCTTGGCGGGCGTTATAAGGCCTCTGCCGCCCGCCTGTAGCATGTCTATACCGATTCCCTTGCCGGTCTCATCGGTGGAGTCGTCCGCATCCATGGCCGGAACATCCCCCGCCATGGAGATATCAAGTGCGAGAGCGACATCCGGGTCAACGCCGTATGCAGCGGTCTGGGCGCCCTTCCTCCCGACTTCTTCCTGGGCCGAGAAGACGACCGCCAGCTCGTAGTCAAGTTCAGAGTCGAACCTTTCCAGGGCCTTGATAGCTATCGCACATCCCACCCTGTCGTCGAAAGCCGGGCCGGTGACGTAACCGTTCTCCAGCTCCGCGAAGTCGCGGTCGTACGATATGAAGTCTCCCTTATTCACACCAAGAGATTCGGCGTCTTCACGGTCCTCAGCCCCTATATCGACGAACAGGTCGTGCATATCCGGGAGCTGCTTTTTCTCTTCCTCGTCCTTCCTGTGGACGGGCTTGGTTCCTATAACCCCGGTGAGGTCTTCGCCTTCGCTTGTGTGAATCTTTACCCTCTGGTTTATCAGGCTCTCCGGGTATATACCGCCTACCTTCGAAACTCGTATGAAGCCCGCGTCATCTATCCTCCTGACGGTCAGTCCGATCTGGTCCATGTGAGCGTCTAGCATAAGCGTTTTTTCGCCTGAACCCTTCCGGACTATGAGGTTACCGAAGTCATCGACCTCTACCTCGTCCGCATGCTCCTCTACCTCATCTCTTATGAGTTCTCTTATTTTTTCCTCGTTGCCCGAGACGCCCGGGGTCTCGACCAGCCTCCTGAGAAGTTGTTTCAAGGTCATAAGAATAATTTGGCAGGTAAATGTTTAAAATTCCAACACGGGCATGACTTTAACCGTGCTCCGATTCGTCCTCATCGCGTTTCTTGTACTGCCGTTTGTCGACCTTTTTCTACTCGTAAAAGTGGCGGAAACCGTCGGATTCTGGCAGACAATCGGCATAATACTTTTAACCGGCGTAGCAGGAGCGGAGCTTATCCGCAGAGAAGGTAGATTTGTCTTAAAGAAGCTCCAGTCGTCTATAACTGTCGAAGAGATGTCGAGAAACGTTATGGAGGGCTTCATGCTTCTTGCAAGCGGCCTCCTGTTATTGACTCCCGGCCTGGTGACAGATCTGATAGGCGTGCTACTGGTGTTCCGACCGTTCAGGGAACGCCTTGTAGTACGTCTCGCCCGTCGGGCGAAAGAGCAGGGAAGCGTGAGAGTAGAAACCTTCAGCCTATGAGCGCCGGATGGAAGCCAGTACAGATGCCGCGAAGACTGCGAGACCGAGTTCTGAAGGCAGTTCCAGGCCGAACATCGACAGGCTGATTATGAGAAGGACTATGGAGCCGCCGCGCCTGATATACCGCAGTCTCATCCTGTGGTTCAACAGGTAGGTCGAGAGATACAGAGAGGCCACAGCCACTGCCGCAGTGAAAACCGCCGGAGCAACGTAACCGAGGCTGAGAGCGAAAGCAGCAGGGCTCCTGAGAGACACCACCAGGCCGGTCAGTATTATGGCCGGTACCGGGAACCTGTCAGACATCTTTACGCCCGATAGCTGGGCAGAGATGGCGAGCAGGGCGAGTCCTGCGGCGTACTTCAGGCGGCCGACGTAGAACATCTGCTCGAATACCGGGGCCACTAAGGCCTCAAGTACAGCGCCTGCCAGGAGAAGCGGGGCGACCCTGAAGACCATCTTCCGCGCCTCCCTGGACGTATCAGCATACGAGTAAAGCACTGCCACCGCGCCAGCACCGGTGAACACTGTCAGGGCGATGGCCACCATATCCGAGAACGTCTGGAAGGCGCCCGTCACCAGTAGAGTGGCGAAAACCCCGTCGACAAGCGGGAGGCACAGCACCAGGAGAAGGTTGCGCGTGCCCTCGTCGAACGCGGACAGTTGCCGTGAAGCGCCGTCTCTTAGCTGTTCCAGAACCATGCAGAGGAAACCTCGGAGGAAATGGTCCTGGGGCCTTAATTAAAGGTGATATTGGCCCCAAACTTGGTGGTAAACTTGGAATCCTTGATAGCAGCGGCTGTCCAGACTGATTCAGAAACGCTGTCGACAGCCGTGGCGCTCATACGTGTAAACGATATGACCTGGAACGGTTATAAAAATTTCTCCATGAAGACCGGCTTTCCGGCGTCCAGAACCTTCCTGTCGTCGAAGTAGACTGTCGGAGATTCGAGAACCGAATCCCAGTGGATGTCGCTCAGGGTTCTCCTCGGATGTCCTTCAGGGAAGTAGTGGGCATTGTCCCCGAAAGCGATGTGTATAGTGCCGAGGACCTTTTCGTCCTGGAGCGGGTTGCCTATGATCTCTGCCTCCGGGTTCGTACCGAAACCGAACTCGGCGATGTTTCTGGCGCCCTCAACGCGTTCGAGGACGCGCTCGAACTCGTTCTCCGCTTCTGACTCAACGGCGACGACCTTGCTGTCCCTTATCTCGACCTTCGAGCCCTCCGCATCCGTAGCGAAGGGTTTGAAGTGGTCGATAACAAACGTTCCGTTCATGTCGACCACGCCGCCGTGCACCTCGCCTGAGGGCAGGTTGACAAACTTTCCTCCTTCTGTCAAGATACCCGGGTCGGTGATGAATGAGTCGTACTCCACCCTGAAACTGAGGTCGGTGCCTCCCGGCCCTTCTATACTGACTTCGTCGACACCGGCCAGGATCTCGTAGACCGTCTCGGTGATCTCCTTTACCCGGGAGTAGTCGGCCTGGAGGCCTTCATTCCAGATTTTCTTGTTTATAGTCGGAAGCGTGGCGCCTCTTGCTCCAGCCCCGCATGCCTCCTGGACCGCCTGCGTGTGTGATAGCGATTTCAGAGTCGGGGCTATGAAGACATCGGACTCCTCCAGGGCGCGTGCCACTTCCTCTGGAGGTTCTGCACCCTGGCTCTTGGGCTCCTCGTACTCGATATAGCGGTAATCGTTACCGTTTCTCTCAAGAGCCGAAAGCAGCGAATCGATAAGATCCTGGTCCAGACCATCGTTGACGACGACAACGGATTCAGAGGAATCGATTTTGAGACACTGGTTGACTATCGTCTCAGCTCCATCTCTAAGAGACATGCAAAAGGATGCGGAAGGTAGAGATAAAAGATATTACTTCAGCCGGACGGCGTTGCCCCTGCCCTTCTCTATGAACTCTACTTCATCTTCTTTCGCCAGCCAGCCGATAGCCATGTAGACCTTCGTGCTTGGAACCTCTATAGCGTTCACCACAGAGGTTACAGAGCTTTCTCCTTCAGCTTCGAGGTAATCCCAGACGTATCCTGCCGTTTCACCGATTCTATCTTCCATAAAAACACCAATAAGAGTAAAAGGTAGAAGCCCGTTTAAATCATTTCCCGCCACCTGGTTTATACATTTCAGCGTTGATAACGTCAAAGCGATGCAGGAAGACGCAGAGATAATCCGGAACGAGGGACCGGCGGAAGAAGACGTGATAAATGTTATACAGGACGGCGAGCAGCTCAGCCAGAAGTACACCAAGGACGTTTACAGCCATGAAGACGCGCTCCCCGACAGGATAGTGAAGGTTCCCTATCCCGGCAGCCACGAAGAGCTGGCAAGACGGCTGGCGCGGATAGACAGCTCCCTCATACCTGACATAGAAATGAGGGTCTACGATCTCTCGGATGCCGGCTACAGCGGGACGAGAACGGTGGTTTCGGCGGAAATGTCTGACCACGGACTCCTTGAGGGACTGGACGACGATAACTACAGGAAGCGCTTCCTGGACGGCGTGGAACTCATGGACAGGGCGGTATCAAGCGACACAGCTTTCACAGATCTTGTATGGGAGAACCTCCATTACTTCGACGGCGGACTGAAGCTCATAGACCTCTGCGAGATAGGGGACGTGAAGAGCTTCCCGGAAGACTACCACCAGCCTGATGACTGGCAGAGTTTCGCCAGCGACGTTGAGGAGATGTACACCAACTTCGCTGTCAGCGGAGTGTACGAAGCGTCTCGGAGCATGGAAGAGGCCGCAGAACTCCTGGAGCAGAGTTCTGACTACATCGAATCAGCGACAGCGAAAGAAGACAGCAGCCTCAGGCTGGACCAACAGTTAAGAATCTCACTGGACGAATCCCTATTCAGGTATTAAGCCTCGATGGCTCAGCCTGGCTAGAGCGGTCCCCTCGTAACGCCTGCCGATGCGCAGTGCAGTGCGCATCAAACCATGCTTCGCATGGCTTTCAGGAAAACTTCCTGACGCGAGACAGGGACAGATCCCGGGTTCAAATCCCGGTCGGGGCTTTTTCCTAGTACTCGGTTATCTCAAAGCTCGGGTCCTGGTTTTTCTCCTGCCTGTTCCGGGCCACTATATCCTGGTATATAGGGCTTCCATGCTTTGACACTCCGAAGAGGTCTGTCCACTTGAGTTCAAAATGGCCGTTTTCGTACCATGGAAGCTCCACGGCCTCCTCGACCATCGTCTTGGGCAGAACAAGCTCTCCAAGAACCTCGGCGTACATCCCCTCGTTCTCAACGTAGACGGTGTCTATCCCTCTCTCGGTTTCCGTGCTGGACGGGTTGTAGACGTAAAACGCCAAGAGCGATTCATCCGGGAGCTTGTCGAACTGCTCCTCTCTCAGCTTGAACGCACCCTCCCTGACATCCGGTGTAAAATCATCCTTCAGGCCCCGGAAGACGTATAAAGTGGTTGACTTCACCTGTACCGGCCAGCCCTGTGCTCTTTCAGACAGCCCCAGACGGACATCGACGGCGCCGTTGTCGACAATCTCGCCCCGGTAATTCTCGGCCACGTAGTTCTCCAGGCTGCTGGCTATGCTCTTTATCTCTCCCCCGCTTATCAGGTCTCTGTCAGAGGCTTCATCCTGTGTTATTCCGCAGCTCGCGGCCGGATACCATTCCTCTATCTCGCGGCCCAGCAGCCTCGCAAAATCGCCGGGGTCAGAGACGGAATCGCCGTTCAGAAATCTGTCGACAGAAGCACTCCAGCCCCCCATAAAAGCCATTTAAGGGTCTAAATCTTAAATCTCGTCCGGTTTCAGACCTGGACCTCGAGTTCTTCCTGTGTTATTATATCCACGCTGGAGGAGTTCGCGTAGCCGTCCTTCTCCATGCCGACCAGGAAGCTGGCATCCAACTCTTCAACTTTCTCGACTATGTCCTGGTCTATCTCTCCGTCGAACACGACCGCGTGGCACGACTCCAGCGACTCCAGTTCCTCTGTAAGGGTGTCGACCGGCCTCTTAGATTCTACCTCCAGGTCCGAATCGAGGATGTACGCCGCGCGGGTACCCACCAGCTGGCCAAGTATCTCCCGGAACTCTGTAACACGTTTTTCATCCACCTCCTCTTCAACATCACAATCGAAGTACTTGGGGTCCTCCCGGTCTCTGAGGCGGGAGTATACCTCTTCCTTCCCGAGCTCCTCGACCTCCTTGTGGTCTGGTGCGCGGGCGACGTATTCCAGGTCTACCTTCTCCTTCAGCTCCTCAAGTATCAGGTCGCCACCCCTGTCGCCGTCGAGGAACGCGGTCAGCTCTGCATCTTCGACAGCGTCTTCAAGCTTCGCAGGAACATCGGTCCCGCCAATAGCAACGGCGTTCTTCACGCCGTGCTTCAGGAGGTTAAGAAGATCTGCGCGGCCCTCTACCAGCACGATTTCATCCGCATCCTCGGCCTCGGGCCCCGATTCGAACCCGGCGTACTCCGTTATCTCCTGTCTCCTGACATCCTGCTTCACCTCTTCAGTTATCTCCTGCTGGCTGGGCTGGTCGTCCTGCAGCTCCTCCAGAAGCTGCTTGGCCCGCTTCCTTATGTAGTCCTGCTTCGAGACACGCTCATCTCTTATCTCCTTGACCTCTATATTGGCGTTCGTGGGGCCGACACGGTCGATGGTCTCGAGCGCTGCAGCCAGTATCGCAGTGTTCGTCGAGTCAAGCGATGAAGGTATCTCTATCGTCGCCGTGGAGGAGCCGTCCTCTTTCTCGACCTCGACCTGTATGCGGCCTATCCTGCCGCGCTCCTGGAGTTCGCGCAGGTCCATATCCTCTCCGAGGAGCCCTTCCGTCTGGCCGAAAAGCGCGCCGACGACGTCAGGTTTCTCCACGAGACCGGAAGAGCTTAGCTCGGCCTTTATGAGGTACTTGGTCGAGTTCTGCGCTACTTTACCCATCTCTTTCAGCCTCCAGTTTCTGCATTATCTCTTCCTTCGGGAGGTCGACCTTTACCTGTTTTCGCCGCGACCTGTGGCCCGATATTATGCCTGGTTTCTGGCCCAGTATGCCTTCAAGCCGGTCTAGAAGCTCCGAGTTGGCTCTCCCGTTCTCCGCTTCCTCGGTCAGGTGTACTCGGGGGAACATGCCTTCGGTCTCTACAGAAAATTCTTCCGAACCTGGCTCCACTTTTACGTATATCTTTGCCATCGTCCACCCCCTCGCTCAAGAACAGAGCTGCCCTGTAACGCAGACACTCATCCCAGTCCCTCTGGTCGTGCCTGCTGACCGAGGACAGCAACGGCTTTCTTGTGCCGCAAATGATTGTTCGCTAGAAAGCTTTTTCTTTCTACTGGAACGCTCAGGCTTTTACTGGAAGAAGATTCCCTCCTCAGGGACAGGCTTGAACTCTGCCTGGCGGCTCTTTGTCTGGATGGGTTCCTCGCCGTGGTACTTGCGGATGTACTGGAAGTACTCCCTGGTCTTTTCTATGGCGTATTCGCCGTCGCGCTCTATCATCTCCTCGCCGATGTACTTGAAGAAAGCCTTCCTGAAAAGCTTGTTCAGCGGCCTCGCAAGGAACCGCGGCAGGAATGTTATCCCCTTCGGTATATCGTACTTCACCTTTGTGTCGACCAGGTACTGGACCATGGCGAAGTTGTTCTCGCCGGAGGGCGCCGATTTCGTCCTTATCCGGAGCTTGAGCCGGAGTTTGCCGCGGCCGCTCGGAAGCTCCTCGGTGTCGTCCATGTGGGACCTGAAATCGTTGGAGTCCACGTTCTGCTTGTAGTAGAGTTCTTCAGGCCGGTTCATCCCCATGTTGTACTGGAGTATATACTTGTGTTCCTCGTATATGGAGGGGACGTTCGGGCTCTCGTACCACTCCAGCCGGCTCTGGACCTCCACCCATTCGTTGTTGAAAATGTGGAAGTCGCTCCAGACGTTGTCCTTCGGGTTGTTCTCCGGGTCCGGGAACTCGAACCAGGGTTTCACGTGCTCCTCGAACCATGAACCTGATTCAGACATCGGCTACCTCCTCCAGGGTGGCTGGTAGTGGCTGGCGCCTGTCCGGGCCACAGCCTTCTCCACCCCAAATCTTTCCCTGAGCAGGTTTAGCATCCTTATCATCGACTCCTCGGCTTCCTCCTCGTACCTCTCTATCTCCTTCGAGTAGAACTTGTTGTACCATATACCAGCAAGTATCTCATACAGCTTGGAGCGCTGGAAACGTGTTCTTTCCTCGGCTCTCAGCCCCGGCAGCCCGTGTCTCTGGTCGGGCCACTCAGATTCTCCGCGGGGCAGCCAGGAAATCGGCTCCCCGCCTGGGTAGACGGTTATGACCTGGGCGTATATCTTGGCTCTTGCCTTGAGTATGTCTTCCGTCCGCTCCTCCTTGTAGATTCTCTTGGGGCTCTTGGCCTTCATCGAGAGCCGGTACCTGATGACGGTGTGCGGGCTTTTCTCCTTGAAGGCGTTCATCCTGACCCTGTCCTTTGGAGCGGCCACGTTGAACTCCATGTGGCCCTCCTCTATCCGGTCCATGTCGAACTCGTCGACCAGCATATCCTTCAGACCGCGGTATATCCTGGCCGGGTCTTCTTTCACGAACATGACGTCCTCCTTCCCAGGTATCTGCTCCTTGAACATCACCATGCTACCGGGCCTCCACGTTTTCGCGTACACGGTGCATGAATTCGCTTACCTTTTCCTCCACACTTGGCTCGTAGCCGTGGCGGACCTCTCCGTAGAGGAACTTGTCGTACAGGGCTCTGTAGGCGTAGTACCAGAGGGAGCCTTTCCAGCCCGAGGTCTCATACTCCGTGACGAGCTTGCCTTTCACCTGTATGTCGAGTTCGTGGGTCTGCCGGCTTATGTGTACGTATATCTCCAGCTCCTCCACTGTTACGTTGTCGAACGCCTCTATGGTTATTATCTTGGAACGGATGTTGCCCTCGTCAACATCATGGAAGTACCTGTCCTCCTGTACGTGGTCGAAGTACATCCTTCTCTCAAGAAGATCCCTTATCTCCGGGTAGACCGCTTCAGGATCGTCTACGGCTATGGTCTGGCGTCTCCTCACTACTTCCTCGACTATTTCCATCGCCATAGAGACTGTTTGGAGGCGCTGATAAAAAGAGTTTAGGCTTCAGCTAGTGTCGAGGCTTTCCCTGCATTCAGGGCAGAGCAGCCGCCCGCTCATCTCGACAAGATCCTCGGAGTAGTTCTCGCATTCCTCGCAGACGCCGCTCGTGGTCTCCTCCTGGGGTGTTGCCCCGGCACCGAGAGCCTGTTCCTCCTCCATTATCTCGGCGAAGCCAGGCCAGGCCCGGAGGATGTCGGACTGGGTCAGTATCCCGACAAGCATGTCGTCCCGTACCACAGGTACGCGGGAGATATTGTTCTTGACCATCGCCATCGCAACGTCATCGAGAAGCTCTTCCTCCTCCGCGACTATGAGGTCGGTCGACATCACTTCCTCTACAGGTGTGTCTGCAGGGTCCATCTGCCGGGATGTTACCTCGTACACTATGTCCCTGCACACTATTATCCCGACGGCCTCCCCGTCATCAACGACCACGAGACCTCTGATGCCTTCCTCCTCGAGCATCTTCGCTGCTTCTACTATGGTTTGCTCCTTCTCAACGGCTATGACGCCGTCGGTCATGACCTCTTTGATCTTGACTTCTCCGTTCATAAACTCAAAACCGGATAAAAATCTAATTAAGGTTTCGGCCCGTGCCGTCACGCAGTGAACTGTTTCAGGCCGCTCTGCCGGTTCTCCTTGCCGAAAAGACTCTGTAACGTGTCTTTCAGTATCAGGATCTGCTGCCGTACGTACGGCGAGACCTCGAAGCTGTCTATTATGTCCTCGCTCGGCTCCATGTACTTCTTTATAGTCCCCTCAGAGATAGTTAGTAGCACCTTTCCGCCGCATTCAGGGCATTCAGCAGTTGTTTTCCCGGTCGGGGCGATGGTCTGTGCTGTCATCGGCACCCGCCGGAACTTCTCGTTACAGCTCCCGCACCGCATCTTCTGCCTTGAAAACGAGCGGAGGTTGCCCTTGATGTCCGGTATGAAGTGCTTCTTGAGCAGCAGTTCCGCCACCCTGTCCTCGTCCACAGCCTTCGTTCTCTTGCCGAGGCCCAGCTGGTTGGAGGTCTTCTCGCTCATCTCGTCGAGCGTTACGTACTCGCTCTGCTTCGGGCCGTCCGATATATCCGAGGTGTCGTGGGTGAACCCGTGGCGGAACGGCTCGTCGGAGTGGACGATGTCCTCACCTATCTCTATATCCGTCTCAAGGTTCCAGGGCTCCACGTACTCCCATGTCTCCTCGTAGAACTGGAGTGGGTACTCGTCAACGGTCTCTATAGCCCATGCCTCATCGTCGACCTCGTCAGCGTTCAGTACTGTTGAAAGGATGAGTGGGGCGTCCATGGTTCTCGCGCCCGTCATGTCGGGAAGGAACTTCCTTGAAAAGTTGAGAAGGCCGTCCATCAAAAGCAGTATGGCGTCCTCGTCGCCGTCGGCGTTCCTTCTCTTGGCGGCGTGCCAGTAGGGATGCGCGTAGATACCCTTGGCCTCTGTAAACCCTATTATCCTGCCGACCGTGCCTCCTGAGGTGTGGGGCGCTAGCCCTATTACCAGTTCCCCTACCAGGTCCTGCTTGTCGTCGATTTCGTAGTAAGGTTCAAGCCCGTAGAACTTCTCCAGCAGCTCGTCGACGAAGTTGGCAACCCTGACAAGGTAATCGGACGCCGGGAGAGTTTTCTCCGTGTCCGGCACTATGATATCCTGGGGCTTGAGGGCGAGCATCTGGTCCTCGCTTTCCAGAGGTTCCCCTTCCACGTCCGTCTCGTAACCGAGTTCCCGGAGTTTTTCCACCGGCACATCTATCTCTTCCGGCCGGAAATGTGTCATGGGAAGGTCGGTCGCGTCGTACCGGACTGTTCCGTCCTTGTTAACGTACAGCTCGTATCTCTGCCGTATAAGGCCTTTTTCTATCGGTTCGACGTGGCGGTACTCGCCGCTCATCGCCCGCGGCGACTTCAGCAGTTCGGGTAACGAGTCCTGGCCGATGTTCTGCATCGCGTGGTCCACGAGTCTTTCGACATCTATATCCGTCTCCCTATACCGCTTGAACCTTTCGTTGCCGCATGAACCGCATCTTTCCTGTTCCTCGTGGTACTCCTTCCCACAGTCCGAGCAGTACCAGACCGGGTCGGCCGGGACACCGCAGTCGATACAGTAGGAGTAGTAGGTGATGTTCTCGCATTCCGGGCACCGGTTGTGGATTATGCGCTGTCTCACACTGCCCTTGTTGTAGGCGGCCACCATGTTCCTCATCCTTCCGCCTTCCTCACGTCCGCACGGGAACAGCAGCTGCGGCCGTCCCTGGAGAGTCCTTTTCTCGGCTTTCTCCGGGCGGCCCATCCTCGCCCCTATGTAATGAGGCGCCTGGTCCCGTAGCTCTATGCCTGTTGCCTCCTCGATAGCTGCGGGTATATCCTCCGGCTTCTCGATTTCCTGGACCAGCTCCCCGTCCATCTCCGTGAGAAGTTCCTGGAGGACCCTGGCGTCATCCTCGGGCAGGGTGATGCTTTCACCAGCCTCGTGGGGTACCAGTATGTCTTCCAGCGCCTTCTTTGTCTTCTCGCCGGCGAGCACGCCTTCCTTCACAGAGCTGTGGAGCGCCCGGAATCTTTCGACAGTGGTCTCGTCCCAGTGATACGTCCAGCGCGGATGTAGAGGCACGTCAAGCTTTTCCGAGATTTTGAAGGCTTCTTCAGGGTTCGGTTCGCGCCCGGAGAAATCGCGGCCGAGCTTCATATCCCTCTCTTCAAGTTCACGGGCGACCTCTTTCTCCCACCATTCCCGTACGTAGGGCGAAGGAAGCAGCTTCTTGCCGTTCTCGACAAATTCGCCGTAGGTAACCAGTATGTCTCCCAGGAAAAGTATCTCCTCTATATCGTCTTCCAGCTCCCTCGCCTCCTTCCGGGACTCGACCTTGACCACGTCGCCGTTTTCAAGCCGGACGACAGGTGGATGTATAGAGTCGCAGGGCGTGCCTACAGTCGCTTTACCCGGGTACTCAAGCTTTAGCTGGGTTCCGATAGCCAGGAACCGCTGTGTTATCTCCATCGTCGCCGGGTGGAAAGACGTGGCCGCCAGTCCGTTCGTCCGGGAGTGGCCGTACCTCAGCCTGAAGCCTCCTTTCCTCCCCGGATGTGCGAACACCGGGCGGCCCGCGGTCAGCGAGCCTAGGTACTTGTCGGAAGGTGTGTAATCCGGTTCCTCCTCGTCTCCGTTCTCGCCGTCTCCCGAGGAGTGAACTTCCTCCTGGAGCTCCAGGTAATCCTTAACCCATTCCCAGTGTTCGAGGCCGAAGTCTCCGCCCCATTTCTCTATCCTCTTCTTGATTTTCGGCGCCTTCAGAGGCAGTCCATCCAGGTAAACCAGGCACATGCCACCTCTTATCTGGTTGGTATCGATGCGTTCGAGGTCCTTGTAGTTGGAGACCTCTTTCTGCTCGGTTGGAGAGCCCGTCACTTCCACAGGGACGTTCTCGGCTATCATCTCGGTCTCCTCTCTCTCCGGGTAGTACTGCTTTGCAGTCACCCTGTTGTAGTAGTCATCTACCTCGGTCGCGTACCGCTTGACCACGGTCTCGGAGGGTTTGAACCTGTCCAGGTCCACGCTCAGCCGGACGTAGTCGGCGAGCAGGACGCTCATGGCTGATGCGGTTCCGCCCGCCGAGCGGATGGGGCCGGAGTAGTATACAGCGAGGTACCGGGTGCCGTCATCGTTCTCTCTTATCTTTATGTCTCCGATACCTTCGAGCGGCGCGGTCGTGATGCCTCCTGTCATGTAGGATACTCCCACACGGATGCCAGCGTCGCACGCCTTCTCCAGTTCCTCGAACTCGTAGAACTCTCCCTCGGCTATCTCTCTCGCGATCTCGAACGCCACTCTCTCGTCGTTCTTGCCGTACTCAGACTCCAGATCACGTATCCTGTCCGCGACACCCTGGTCCTCCAGCTCGGGGAACTTGGCCGCTATGACAAGTGAAGATGCCTTCTCCGGGAGATCTGTCGCGACAGGTATGTCGACCCTTGGCTCCGGGTCCTTGGACTGGTCGCGGGCTTCTTCAGCGATATCGTACGCCTCCGAGGTCTTCTCTCCCAGACGCTCGAAGTATTCTTTTGTATCCATCAGAACTGCCTCACGTTGGTTTTCCGGGTTTTGTAGTCAACTATGGTTACCTTCCCGGGGTCCGGTTCGTGGCCGACCCTTTTCTGGAAATCGGTCTGGGCCTGGAAAGTCGAAGAACATATCACGCTGACACCCTTGTAGCTCTCGTTCGAGTGGGAGTGGAAGTGGCCGGAGACAAACACGTCCGGCTTCCTTTCGATTGTCATGTGGTCCTTTTCCTCCGGCGCCAGGAGGTTGGAGCCGAAAGTCGGTGCGAGATGCCGGCGTTTCAGCAGGTCGACCATGACGTGGTGCGGGTCGTCGTACGCCTTTTCTCGCAGGTCCTGGATCTGGTCGACATGGTCGTCGTATGAGTAGCCGTGGTACATCAGGTTTACGATTCCCGAGGACTCGATGCCGTGAAGGCGGACAGTCTGCGGGTTCTGCACCAGATGGACGTTGTCCCAGTCAGATATATTCGGCAGGACTTTTTCCGGGAGCCGGGGCTGGGGTTCCGCAAGTCTTACTATGTCGTGGTTCCCGGGTCCGATAATCATCTGTATATCTTCCGGCAGCTTCTCAGCCCATTCCTCGAACTTCCGGTACTGGTTGTATATATCCGTTATCTCAAGCTCTTCGTCCTGGTCTGGGTACACACCGACTCCCTCGACAAGGTCGCCAGGTATGACCAGGTACTTGACACGGGACGCCTCCTTCGACGAGAGCCAGTCACCGAACTTGTCCAGCCTCTTCTCAAGAGTGTCCTTCGAGCCGAGATGCAGGTCTGATATGTACGCGGCCTTCACCCTCTGCTCCGTCGTGTTGACCCCCTGTGGGATCGGTAAATCAGGTCTCACCACGGTGTTGGCGTAGATGATGTCGCCTCCAAGCGAGCCCCTGACACCTATGACCTCGTCGGGCACGATGCGTTCACCGTCTCTTTCATCGATGAGCGCCTTGAAGGTGCCTGTCTTGTCCTCCAGTTCGATTATGAACTTCCCGTTCCTGGTGGAGTACTTGTCCTTCACTAGTCCGATAGTCGTGGCTTCCTCTCCCTCGTCTCTCCGGTCGAGGCGCTGTATCGTGACGGCGGACTTCATCTCCATCCGCCGCATCAGTATCTTCTTCATCCGGTCGTACCTGTCGTTGTAGTTCTGGAGGAACTCGGGCACGTCTTTCTCCTCCTTGGATATATCTGCCTCGTCCAGGACCTCGACCTTGGTATCCATCTTCCGTCTACCGGTATCCTTGATGGTTGCGCCGGAACCCGTGCTCTCCTCTTTCTCCTCCTTTTCTTCATCTGTTCCGGAGTTCTTTTCTTCCTCTTGCACCTGCTGCGGGCGGTCTCTCTGGCTCTCGCCGTTTGATCTCAGCTGGGACAGCATCTTCTCAGAAAGGTACATCGGCGGAGAATCAAGCTCCTGAATCTTCTCGATATCTTCCTCTGTCAAAGATTCAGCAGCGTCCTTTGCTACTATGCATCCTTTCTTCGTGAGTTCTTTTACTGCTTTCTCGTTCAAGCTTGTCCCCCCTTAAGCTTCCCTAAAGGTAAAATTTGTCCTCTACCAGCTCTTTGAGCTGTGTCCTTATCTCCCCTGAAAGGTCTACACTTATCTGCCTGGTCCTGCCGTATCTCCCCTTTGAGATGACCTTGGCGTTGATGACCCCCAGCATGTCGAGCTCCGATATCAGGCCCGAAACCCTTCTCTGGGTCAGCTCCGAGACATCGACCTCGCCGCAGAGTTCCTTGTACTCCGAGTAGACGTCCCCTGTGGCGACCTCGTCCTCGTCATCCGCCATCTCGAGGATGGTGTAGAGAACGAGCTTCGAATGCTTCGGCTGTGAGCGCACGGTCTCCACGACACGATCTCTCTCTATCTTCTGCTGGGCCTCATCGACGTGGTCCTTGGAAATCCGTGAGTCATTGTACCGCTCGGCGAGTTCGCCGGCGACCCGTATAAGGTCAAGTGCGCGGCGGGCATCCCCGTGTTCCTGGGCAGCCAGTGCCGAACATTTCGATATGACTCCGTCCTCTAGCACGTCCTCCATGAAGCCCCCCTCCGCCCTGTCGCTGAGAATCTCCCTCAGCTCAAGAGCGTTGTACGGAGGGAATATGATCTCCTCCTCGGAAAGCGAGGACTTCACACGCGAGTCCATGTACTCTGTGAAGTTGAGGTCGTTCGAGATACCTATTATAGACACCTTCGTCTCATCCAGGTCATCATTTATCCTTGTGAGGTTGTAGAGGAACTCGTCGCCGACTTTCTTGACGAGCGCGTCTATCTCGTCCAGCGCGATTATCACGACTCCCTTCTGCTCCTTCAGCGCCTCGAAGAACCGGTTGTATACCTCATCTGTCGGAAGACCTGTCGAAGGCACCTCGTCACCCAGCTGCCTGGCCAGCTTTGCCAGAAGCCTGTACTCGGTGTCGGCCACCTTCTTCATCTTGCAGTTTATGTAAACTATATTGAGGTCGACCTCTTCCTCGCTGGCGACATGTCTGAGCTCCTCTGTAACGTGCCTCGTGACCAGTGTCTTTCCCGTCCCAACGCTTCCGTAGATGAATACATTGCTGGGGTCGTCTCCCCTGAGCGCTGGCGCCAGGATAGATGCCAGATCATTTATCTGCTGGTCCCGATGAAGAATATTGTCCGGCTTCCAGTTAGGTGTAAGAGCTTCCTTGTTTCTGAAAACAGATTCTTTTTGAACGTAGTTCGAAAACATTGACCGCAAGTCTCCCTGACTCACGGCTTCCCCCTCCACTCGCTAATTTTCATCTTGACCACGTGTGTAAATTCTAGTCGAAATGAAGGTTTATATTTGTACTCCAAAGGAAGCCAAGGTGGGAACACACCCACCCCATTATTTCGAGTGGAAATATACTACAGGCATAACTCTAGATATAACAGTGTTATTATAGTATGTCGGTGTTTTAACACCGATCGACCTCCGGTCATCCACCGTCCATCCGAAATAAGGGGGTCAGAACCTCACGGGCCTATTATCCAGGAGTGACAATTTTACCTTTCTCTCATATCGGCGGCTTTTAGCTCTGAAAGTTGGCTGAGAAATATCCGTCTCGGTCAAAACTAGTTCTAGTTATGTCACTCGCGTCCAGGCAGGGATTTGAGACCTCGATTTCTCTCCTGTTTCCCTTAAAATCCATTTCAACCCCCTTGTTTCATGTGGAGATTTGTTGAACTATCGTTTTTGAGTGACAGTTCTTGACTTCTTTGAGATTGCAACACCTCCTGTTTTAAATCCAGGCGGCTGATTTGGAATCAGTGACTCACGATAGTGCTTCAGGAGATTCGAAGCATCCTTTTTCCAGAAAGTATCGGGTTCTTGCCAGGATTATAGCGCTGGTTGTGGTGGCGATAGCCCAGACTGTTCACTCAGTATTACGCGTCATATTCGGCTTTCTTTCTGTACTTGCCTGAGTCTCTGAAAGCTGATGTATCTTTTCGACCTCTCTTTCCAGGAGCCTGAGTTTTTCCGAGACCTGAGACTGGTTCAGGCCTTCCCGGACTACAGAGACTTTACCACCTCTCTTCTTTCTCCTGAAGAATCCTTCTGAGGTCTCCACAGTCGCCGCCGAAATCTTTGCTGTTTCTCTTTTACTTACCTTGATTTCGTCTGTTACCAGTTTCTCGCTATACTCTTCTGGGCTCCGGGTCAGTGTAAGGCGGCCTTTCTCGTTCTCAATCTCTATTTTTAGTCTGGAGCTTGAGGCAGTAGTTGAGAAAGTTGCCGTGGGCGACTGCAGGATTTTCCACAATTTTTCGGGTGTCAGAGACCGATTTTTGCTGGCAGCTGGGGTAACGTTCGACCTGGAGACGGAGTCCTGCACTTTCACTCTGGATACACCTTTCCTTATACCAAGCACAGCCCAGCTCACCGAGACGTGACTTTCAGGAGGTATGGACACTTTTCTCTCAGGTTTTTCGAGGAGCCCGAGAGCTGTTTTACCTCCTGTTTCCAGGCCCAGTTCTGTCTCCAGGGTTTCATTCTCCGGATTGACTACGATCGCCCGGACTTCCCGTTCAGAGCCTACAGGTATGTCTGGAGCGAATAGGTGTATCCTTGCCTCCGGCTGTACGGAAAATTCTTCCTCGGCTACAGCCAGCCGATTTTTCCTGTAGAGGATGGCGCGGACATGGTGATCGCCAGGCTCCAGCTTGCCGAGGTTCAGTCTTTTCTTGCCGGCGGGGACCTCGACTTTTTTGATGCGGTTTTCTTCACCTAGCGAGATAGCGAGTTTTGCCTCCTGCTCCGTCTTCGAGTAAACGATGGCCGACAGGTTCTTTTCCTCCAAGACCAGGTCAAGAGTGACGGGCGCCCGGTACTTGAGATTAAGTTTTGCTTCTTCTAGCACCCGGACTTCCGCTCCCTGCTTCTGCAGGGCGGTCTGGGCATACACCAGTTCATCCCCGAGCTCCAGTCCCGAGGTCTTTTCTGGGAAGGTGCTGACTGAAATGCTGTGGTTCTGGGAAACTCCCTGGTGTGAGATGGTTCGCAGGGTCTCCATAGAGACATTATCTATTGTTTGGTAACGGTCGTCGATATCTTTTTCCAGTATCTTGGTGTAGTTGCCGAGCCCGACACGGTAGGTATATAACGGTGTTATAGGAAGCCCGGGTATTAGCAGGTAGTCGCTTGTGTTAAAGACGAGCTGCTTTCCTGTAGGCGTCTCTACAGTTTTGGGCTTGGTTTTTATCTCCACCTCTAGCTCGCAGAGGTACTTCCTGCACTTTTTCGTTGTCTCCAGCCTGTCTTCTTCTAGAGGATCTTTCGGTGTCTCAGGGTTACCGTAAAGTGAGGCTGATTTAGCCATCTTCTCCCCTACACCTGTCAGGTGTAATGAGGTCGGACTGTACACCAGCCGGGTCTCTCTCAAGGAATTGATGGCTTTGAGGAAGGCCTGGCCGGTCGTTTCGCCGTACCGGAAGAAGTCGGAGGCTGCGAGAGAGGAGTAAGGATCGTAGTTCACACTTGAAAAACCGATGTAGTTGGCCGCCCCGCTTTCCATGAAGGCGGACTTCATCTGTCCGTCTTCCAGCCCGGCGTTATCCGAGTTGTCCCAGACGATCGGGGTTTCGAGTTCAGGCACCTCTCCCGGCGACAGCTCTGGCCCCTGGTAGTCGCCGCTCGTGTAGTTGGGGAGCTGCCAGCTGTGACTGTCTCCTATTCCGGTATAGTAGATTATGTCTTTTGACTTCAACTCGGCAACAAGGTTAGACTCGTTGAGTTTCTTGCGCCGCTCCGGCAGGATGTCGAAAACCAGCTGGCGGAAGTCCTGGCGGCTGATTCCGTCTGGCGCCCTGATTTCCTGATTGAGCGGTTTCCAGTCGGACCATCTGAACTCGAGGTACATCTCCAGTGTTTGCTCTCCGTAGTTAAGTCCCCTGACGATGTATGCAGCGTTTTTGAGTGCTGCTGCACCGCCTTTCCCTATATAGCTGGCAAGTTTCTTTTGCTTTGAATCGACCGTTCTCACGAAATCGTCCATGGGTGTAGGCATCCCGAGAAGATCAAGCAGGAAAATCACGGGCTGCGACCGGTATTCAACTACTGGAGTAACCTTGAAGCCTTCTTTCTCCAGCACTGCTTCAGCTGTTCTACCACTCCTCATACCTCCCCCCAGGGTTGCAAGGATAACCGGCCAACTGGTGTGAAGGTATTCTGAAGCCACCACGGCCCTTTTCCCTGAGTCGCGTTTGACTGAATTATGGAAGGCCAGGCTCGCCTCTGAAACATCCTCGGTATACCTTCCAACCGCGGCCTCTAGGAATCTATCCTGGTCCAGGGTTCCGTATCCCAGGTCGCTCCTGAAACGCGAACCATCAGCCGGGTCAGACACCAGCCCGGCGTCCACTGGATCGGCATGGGCGCGGCGAGGTCCTGAAAGAAGGGATACATATTTTCCTTCGAAAACAGTTTTTTCATTAGTGCCGATTTTCTCAAAGGTTTTGTCGATACTCTCGTCCAGTTTTATAACACCGTTATACATGTTTATCTCTTCAATAGAGCTGTTGTGGCCGGTTTTATCCGTACCATGAGTTTCGAAATCTACCGGCATCATACCCTTTCTAGCCGCCATATATGCGGCCAGCACACCCTTTTCTGAATCAAGGTCTGCAACAACGACATGGTTGGGCCGGAATTCTTCTATGAATATACTCTGCAGCTCCCGGATACTGGTATCTGTGAATTTTCTATCTGCTTTCTTTTCTCTGAAGACCAGTGACGCGTTCCGCCTGGCTGCCAGCGCGGCCACGTAGACAGCTTTTTCCCGGTCCTCCACGTAGTACTTGGGTCGGGATATGTTGAAGGCCTGGTTGACTCTGTCGATTCTGGATATGCCTTCGATATCGCCGACTCCGAGCGGTGTGAGATTTTCCTGCCTGACTGTCTTTTCCACGTCGCTGTAGCTTTCGGTTACAATACTGGTCTGGTT
>JBDGRD010000032.1:8072-22552 GCA_042218425.1 Candidatus Nanohaloarchaea archaeon | reverse complement strand
GATTCCACGAAATCCATCGATTCCTCGACTCCTTCTTCCGCGGCGAGCTTTTCCGCGGCTTCCAGAGCATCAGGGTTCACATCGGTGGCGACCACCTTGGCGCCTTTTTCCGCCGCCGTGACCGCGATGATTCCGGAGCCGGTGCCTATCTCGAGCACTTTCTCTCCTTCAAGTTCAAGTTTTTCCACGTGCTCCTTCAGGAGGAAAGTGTCCTCGGCTGGCTGGTAGACGGTCATCGACAGCTGCGGATGAACTCGAGGTATAGCGGGTTGGGGTTCTGGAGACTTGAGGTGAACTCGGGATGGGCCTGGGTACCGATGAAGAACGGGTGGTCATCCAGTCCGATGTACTCCGCGAGTTCGCCGCTCTTGGTCCATCCCTCTATCTCCAGGCCGTTCTCCTGGAGCGGTTCATGGTACTCAGGGTTGACCTCGTACCGGTGGCGGTGTCTCTCGGTCGCGGTATCCGAGCCGTATATCTCCGCTATCCTTCCCTTTACGTCGGCGGTGTACGCCCCGAGCCGCATGGTCCCTCCCTTCATGTCCACCTCTTTCTGCTCCGGTAGCTCGGCTATGACAAGGTCTTCATGGCCGTCAGCGAACTCTTCGGACGCGGCGTCAAGCCCGAGAACGTTGCGGGCGAACTCGACCACCATCAGCTGGAGGCCGTAGCAAAGCCCGAGGATAGGCACATCGTTTTCCCGGCAGTGCTGTATTATATTTATCTTGCCCTCGACCCCGCGGGAGCCGAAGCCCCCCGGTATGACGACGCCGTCGAACCTTTCAAGCCTGTCGACATCCCCTTCCTCGAAGCCCTCGGTCGGTATCTGCTCTATCTCGACGGAGCCTCTGAGTTCGGCCGCGGCGTGCTTCAGCGCTTCTTCGACGGATACGTAGGAGTCGTCTATCTCTGTATACTTCCCGCAGATGGCGATCCTGGCGACAGGCTCGCTTTTCAGGTTGTCAACCCGCTGTTTCCAGTCCTCCATCCCGTTGTCGCGGTCCGGGAGGTCAAGCTTCTGTCCTATCAGTTCGTCAACGTTCTGCTCGTCGAAAAGGATGGGAAGCCGGTAAATCGTATCTATATCCGGGTCTGATATCACCGCTTCTTCCGGTACGTCGCAGAACAGGGATATCTTTTCCTGCGCCGAGTCGCCGAGGTAGTCGTCGCTCCTGCCGACGACCATGTCCGGTTCAAGCCCGAGTTCCCGGAGCTCTTTCACCGAGTGCTGGGTGGGCTTGGTCTTCTGCTCTCCGGTGGTCTCGAGGTACGGGACAAGCGTGACGTGTATAAGGTAAGTGTTCTCCGGTTCCTCGCTTCTTTTCTGCCTGACCGCTTCAAGGAACAGCTGGTTCTCGATGTCCCCGACGGTTCCGCCGATTTCCACTATAACGATGTCGGCGTCTTCTTCGTCGGCGACGCCGCCGACCCAGTCCTTTATCTCGTCGGTGACGTGCGGCACCATCTGGACGGTCTTGCCGAGGTAGTCGCCACGCCTTTCCTTGTCTATGACTTCCTGGAAGATTTTACCCGAGGTCAGGTTCCAGTCGCCTTTACCTTCGACGCCGAGGAACCGTTCGTAGTGTCCGAAGTCCATGTCGACTTCTGTACCGTCTTCAAGTACGAAGACCTCGCCGTGCTCGTGCGGGTTCATGGTGCCCGGGTCGACGTTGAGGTAGCCGTCGCACTTCACAGGGACGATATCGAGGTCGCGTTGCTGGAGAAGTTTGGATACGCTGGCAGAGACAAGGCCTTTTCCCAGACCGGATAAAACGCCTCCGGTCACGAAAATCCATTTCGGCATAATAGAAAAATCTGTACAACGATTAAATAATTAGCGTCGTTCAGGAAACGCGAATACCGGCACCTGTTTCAGAGTTCTCCCGCGGCGAAGTCGGCTATCTCCTTTATCTGTATTATCTCCAGGTCGATTACCCGCTCCTCAGAATGCGGGAGGTCGTCTCTCAACTCCTTGGCCTCGTCTTTTTCCATGCCGAGTATGTGGCGTGCGTCGACGAAGGCGTTCCGGACCTTCTTCCTCTTGTGAGTGAAAAGCGCCCGGGACAGTTTGAAGAACAGCTCTTCGTCTTCGACGCCGTGCCGCTCCCTGTTCGGGTAGAGCTTGACTATGCAGGTATCGACCTCCGGCTCCGGGTAGTAGTGCCGTCGGGGAACGGTCTGGAGCTTGACGGGGATGAAGTAGTAGTTGGCCTTGACTGTCAGCGGGCCGTACCGGGAGTCGCCTGGCTCGGCGACTATCTTGTCTCCGAGTTCTTCCTGGAGTATCAGGCTGCTCTGTACCTGGTTTTCGCCGAGTTTTTCGATAGCGTCGGAGGATATCTGGAAGGGAAGGTTGGAGACGCACCGGGTTACATCCTCCGGTATCTCGTAGCTGAGGAAGTCGTCGTTGACCAGCTCGACATCGCTGTCCCCGAACCGTTCCACGAGGTGGCGGTAGAGCACCGTATCAGGCTCCAGTGCGTACACTTTCCCGGCTTTTTCCGATAGCTCCTCTGTGATGGAGCCGGTTCCCGCACCTATCTCCAGGACGGTTTCGTTCTCTGCCTCGCCGGCCTCGACAAGCGCTTTTATTATGGTCTCGGAGGTGAGAAAGTTCTGGCCCTCGACAGGCTTGATGCCGAGCTCTCGCAGTTTTTCTTGAACGTTCATCCTATCCTGTGAACAGCTTTCGCTTGGTCTCGCCCTTGAGCTCTTCCTGGATGCGGTTGACTATGACCTTTTTCGGGTCGGGTATGGTCGAGACCCGTTCCTTGAGGTCTTCAAAGTCCTCGAACTCGTCTTTCTCCCGCTCGTCCAGTAATGCTTGCATGTGCTTGGTCCCGA
The DNA here is from genome assembly GCA_042218425.1 of Candidatus Nanohaloarchaea archaeon. Classification (GTDB taxonomy): domain Archaea; phylum Nanohalarchaeota; class Nanosalinia; order Nanosalinales; family Nanosalinaceae; genus JBDGRD01. Next base: position 19,708 of record JBDGRD010000032.1, on the reverse strand, counting down.
TGCCGGGAAGCAGCTCGAAGGCGTGTCGCCTTGGCGTGACAGGTTCGGCGTTGTTGAAGAATTCTATGAACTGGTCCTCGTTCTCGTCTACGAGTGCCTGTAGTACGTATTTGAGTTCGCTTTTCGCGTTGCCTGTCAGGTCCTGGTATCCTATCTTTTTCTTGATGTACTTTACCCTGTCGCGCTCCCCTTCACCGATGTACAGCTCTTCGCCTCCCTTCGGGTGTTCTTCGTCGCGCGTAACTACCTCTAGGAGGTTGAAATGCTCGGTTCCTATGCCCTGCGCAGTGGGCTCGTCTTTCTCGCCCGGCCTCCCGTGTTCCAGGAAGTCCAGGACCTTTATGTGTTCGTCTTTTTTCGCCATCAGTTTCGCCTCCTAAAAGGTATGGTTAAACAGAGTGTTTAGAAGTTATAAGCCTTTTCGCGGCCGAGAGCTAGTCCTCTGTCTCTATGCTCTGGCAGATATCGAGGATGTCCTCTATCTCAGAGTCGTCGAGCTTGACGCGCTCCTTCGAGAATATCGCCCTGACCGTTGACTCGTGCTCCGGGACGACTTCAAGGAGCTTGTAGATATGCTTGTCTTTGAGAGACTCTATCTCGGAGAATTCCTCGTAAAGTTCCTGGAGTGTGTCCAGGTCTCTTACCTTGCAGTGTCGCGTAAGGTTTTCAAGCGCGATCTTCTGTTCGTGGTTAAGTTCTTCTTCCTCGCGTCCCTGGAGGACTTCGAGAGCCTCTACAGGGTAGACCAGTTCTTCATCTTCTACTTCCATCCCTATCTACTCCTCTCCGACCTTTTCCAGATGGATGGGTTTGAGGAAAAGGGTTTTCGTCTTCCCGCCATCTTTTACTTCAACTTCGACGGCGTCCCCACGGGAGCCTGTGACCTCCGCGGTCTGTCCGTAGAACCTTGTGTGGACCCTTCCATCCTGTACGGACGGGTCGAACTTGATGAGAGCTTTCTCGCCCTCTTCGAACTCCTTCATGTGGTCGTTTACAGTCGTGCTGGTGCGGGAATCACGTGCAAGCTTCTTCCTCGCGCCCTGCTGCGAACCGTGGGATTTCTGCGCCATTGTTATTACCTGTTCAAACCGTCGTATCAAAGCTTTTTAAACCAAACTCATTTCTCGATTTCGATAACGTCCAGTTCGACGCATTCCGCGTCAACGCCGAGCAGTTCGGAAACGTTCGGCTGGGTGTTGCCCTCGTCCCCGGATATCAGCTCCTTGATATAGGTCCCGGCCTCTGCCTTGACCGTCAGCTCGATTTTCTGTTCCTCCAGCTTCTCGTAGCCGACTTCGTACACCTCACGTTTCCTGGTCTTTTCCGCCCGGCGGTGCTGGACACGGTTCGGCGTGAACTGCTCGACCTCGCCGACAAGCTCTTCCAGCACCTCGAGCTCGTCCTCTTCGACATCTCCCGAGAGCTCGATTTCCGCCCTGTAGGTCTTGTCAGCGTGCTTCTGCTTAATCTCGGCTATCTCGTCTTTTTCCGCTGGCCGGACGTTGAATATCTCGACTTTGTCGCCCGAGTTGACCTCTTCCGCGAGCTCTTCAAGGTCGAGGTCGCGGTTTAGCGGCTCCACAAGTTCGAGCACGAACTCCCGCTTTCCCAGGCAACGGGCGTCGACGTCTTCCCGACCTCCGCCGTGGAACTTGCCCTCGACCGCTTTTGTTTCCCGCATGAACGGTTCCTGTATGATTTCCTGGACGGATTCCTGGTACTGTTTCCCTGTCCAGTCGCATTCCTCGCATCCCGAGCCGCGGCAGTTCCTACAGTGCCACTCCGTCTGCGGGATTTCGCGCGAGTACTTGTTGTACTGCCCGTAGATCAGCAGCGAGTTGACCTGTAGCTCGACACGGTCCTTCTCCATGTCGATAACTGCGTTGATGTCCGGCCGCTTGAAGTCGACCTCCACCGAGAGGTCGTCCTCTATCCTCTTGCCTATCAGCCGCGAAAGCTCGGTCTTTACAGGTTCTGTCCATTCCAGGCCGTGGCGCTCCCACAGCTCTTCCTCGGATTCGAGAACGTCTTCCGGTGGCCTTATACCGATGAGGAAAGTCGAAAGCTCGTACCGGTCGAACGCGTTCTCCACCATCTCTGTCCAGTGGTCCAGTCGCTCGAAGACATCGCCGCAAACCTTGCAGCTTCCGCCCGGTTCCGCGTCTTCCGGTATGTTCTCCCGGACGAAGCTGTCCTCGTCTATATCATCTATTTCGCGGCAGATGGCGCCGCGCTCGTAGTTTTCAAGCCCGTGGCCGAGCTGGGCGAACTGCCTTCCGAGACAGTGGTCGCACAGGTCTTCTTCTAGGAGTGCGTCGCGTTTCTCTTTTACTGTCTGCATCTTCACACCTCGAATTTCTCCTTCTCCTTCTTTAACTCGCCGTCTTCGAGCTCGTAGAGCGTTACTTCCAGTTTTTCGTCGACCTCGACCGTCATCATCTCCGGGTTGCCTCCCCTGTACGAGCCTCCGCCCACTCCTGTGCAGCTGCCCGGGTTCAGAAGTATCTTGCCGTCGTGCCTGACCGCTTCCTGCTGGTGGGTGTGGCCGTTGAGGAGCACCTGGGCATCGAGCTTTCTCGCGGTTTCAGCAAGCGTTGATCTATCGCCGCGTGGATGGATGCCGGTGCCGTGGTAGACTCCGAAAGCTATATCCGAGACCTGAAAGGTCTCCGATGCCGGCAGTTCGAAGCGGTCGCAGTTTCCTTTAACAGCGTAGAAGTCGTCGCTCTCGCTCTTTAAGGACTCGTAGACCTCCCTGGTCTCGAAGTCGCCGCAGTGCACCGCTATATCCGCCTCTCCAAGTATCTCGCGGAATCTCTCGGGAACGGATTCAGCTCTCGCGGGAACGTGGGAATCGGAGACTACCGCTATCATATGGCCAAGAAAGGCTCTAAGATTTATATACGCAGAATCCGAAGGTCTTTGACGCGGGGGAAAGAAGGGGAGTGGTTTGACTCCCTACGATGAATCAGAGAAAAGTACAGCAGGCATTTTACAGGAACGCTTTGTTGATCCTCCTAGGTGTAACTAGATTTCTCTCTAGAGCGGATTACAACATTCCGACAAAGTGGTACTCCTTTCTCGACAGTTTAAGCGCTTCCTCCGGGTTGCTGCACGAGCGCATCGCGTTCATGGACGAAGAGGTCGAGCAGGAGTTCCGGGAGAAAGAGGACATGCTTGAACGCAGGATGGGGAAGAAAAAGTTCTACAGCGAGGAAGAGATAGAAGAGCTACAGCAGCGCATCCAGGAGATACGGCTCTAGAACCCGAGCTTGTTCATCATGTCCTGCATGTTGCCGCGTTTCATCGATTTCTTGTCGAACTTGTCCATCATGTTCTTGGTCTGCCGGTAGTGCTTGATGAGTTCGCGGACCTCGCCTCTCGACGTTCCGGAGCCTTTCGCGATGCGTTCGGAGCGGGACTTGTTGATGAGCGACGGGTCGGCCATCTCTTCCCGGGTCATCGAGTCCATTATGTACTCGTACTTCTCTATCTTCTCCTCTGTCATCTGGGAGATGTTGTCCGGCACCTTGTCGCCGAACGGCAGCTGTTGCATCATCTCCTCCATCATGCCCGAGCCGGTAACAGACTCCATCTGCTCCCGGAAATCCGCGAGCGTGAAATCGCCTTCTAGAAGGTCTTCGGGGTCGGTGTCCATCTGCTCGACTTTTTCCAGGAGGGATTCAAGGTCGGGCTGGCCAAGCATCTCCGAAACGAACTTGACCGGGTCGTACGGTTCGAGGTCGCCCATCTTCTCGCCGGTCCCGATGAACTTGACGGAGGCGCCCGAGTGCTCGCACGCAACGAGCGCTCCACCCCCTTTCGCGGAAGAATCTGTCTTCGTGACTATGACCCCTGTTATCCCGACAGCGTCGTCGAACTTCTGGGCCTGGTCGCGGGCGCTTTGCCCGATGTCCGCGGGTATAACAAGGTAGGTCTCCTCCGGTTCCAGCGCGCTGTGGATGTCGGAAAGCTCCTTTCTCAGGTCTTCGTCAAGTGAGTCACGGCCGGCGGAGTCGATTATCTTGACATCCGCGTCAAGCTCTTCACGGGCGTTCCGGACCACAGCCGCGGGGTCTTCCGCGTCTTTCTCGCCGTAGAACTCCGCGTCGACGTCTTCTGCTATCTGCTGGAGCTGTTCGAACGCCGCTGGCCTGTCCGTGTCCGCCGCGATTAAGGCGACCTTCAGTCCGCGCTTTCGGTAGTAGTCAGCGAGCTTCCCGGCTGTAGTGGTCTTTCCTGCGCCGTAAAGCCCGCACAGAAGTATGTCGTGTGGTTCAGGCTCTATATCCGCCTCGTCTCCGAGAAGCTCTTCCAGCTTGGCGTACACGATTTCCAGGACGTGCTCCTTCCTTGAGAGCCCGGACGGAAGCTCTTCCTCCAGCGCCTCCTCTCTTATCTCATCGCTGAGGTCTGAGACGAGCGAGACGTCAACGTCAGCCTTTATCAGGTCTCTCTGTATGTCTTTTACCAGTTGCTCGACCGCTTCCCTGTCGGCGACGCTCCGCGACGAGAACTTTTCTATGGAGTCCTTGATCTTGTCGAACATCTTACTTTCCAACTCCTTCCAAAGGTTAAAACGATTTGGCCTAACTGCCGATGTTCCAGTACTTGAAGACCAGCATGCCGAACGCGGCGCCGAGGAACGCCAGCCCGACGGCGTACGTCATCGACGCCAGGAAGAACTCTCCCGCCATCGCGAAGTAGCTGAAGCCAGCCAGCGCGAATATTATCAGCGTCATGACCGGGTTGAGGAAAAGCCCGAGAGTGTTCCAGGCTCTCTCGAAGCTCGAGAAACGGTGCAGCAGCCAGCTGGTCGTGAAGAAAACAACGACTGCGGCGAGCACACCGGAGTTCTGGTAAGCCGTGTAGGATGTGAATCCTGCGGTCGAGCCGATGACCATCAGGATCAGTATTTTCCAGTTCATAACCTGAAGTCTATAGTTAAGGGATAAAAGCTTTTTCAGGTGATTCAAGTGTATGGATTTTTCTCTCCAGCGAGAAAGTAACCGGAGGATAAAGTACTACGATTCGGGGAAAGACTCCTCGATACAGCTCATCTTTCTTCCCGGCGCCTTCAACCCGGAGCTCTGGCGGCAGCAGTTCCGCTACTTCTCGAAAAGCTTCAGGACTATCAGCTTCGACCTCTGGAAGCAGGAAAGAAGCTACAGGGCGCAGGTCGAGGTCCTTGACAGCATACTGGAAAAAGATGAGATAACGAACGCCGTCCTGATAGGTTACGGACTCGGCAACCCCCTCGCGCAGGAACTTGAGCACCGCGAGGACGTGGCGGCGACCGTGATAACAGGGCCCGCGGAGCGTTTCCCGCTGGTTCCCCGGCGGCTCTACAACTCCGTGTGGAAGCTGGCCGGTCTGAAACCGAAGCTTGCCAAGAAACTTTTCTTCTCAGAGAAAACCGACTACCGGGTCGTGCGCCAGTTCATGAAGGATATCGAGGCGCCGAGCTACGAGGAGTTCAGAGAGTTCTCGCGGCACTACAGCCTCCGGAAACCGGTGAAGAACTGCATGGTTATACACGCGGAGAACGACAGGTTCTCCTCAAAGGATTACGCCAGGAGGCTGAAGCCTGATGCATCGGTGAGCCTCATCAAGTCAGCGGGAAGCTTCAGCTTCTACGAGAAGCCGCAGGAGTACAACAAGGCGCTGCTCGACTTCCTGAAGAACATGGAGATGTTCGTCGAGAGCAGGGAGATAACCCAGACACAGAAGAAGAACCGGTCGCTGAAAGAGTTCGAACTCGAGAAAACGGTGATGAACAAATGATAGCAGGACTGGTTCTCAAGGAGGACGTTGAAGAGGAGTCACAGATAGCGTTCCTCGGAGACGACGAGTCATCGGTCCAGACAGCCGGGACCAACCAGGAGATAATCAAGATGGTCCAGAAAAAGCAGCCGGTCGTCCTGGCGTGTGATGTCGGGGCGGAACAGGGCATGAAGGACCGAACGAAACAGGAGGAAGAGCTTGAGGACGAGGGATACATCTTTACCCCGGCGTCCCACGAGCCGAAACGTGTCAGGAGGATGGAGGCTCTGAAGGCACAGCTGTTCGAGCTGATGGGGGCTGACAGACCGCAGATAATCCGCTTCGACCCGCAGATAACTGCTGACGAGCTTGCCATACACGAAGACGACGCGCTGGAGTCCTACGGCATCGACACCTCAGACATAGACTCTGCAGAGCAGTTCGACGCGATGCTGGGGGCGGTCACAGCCCGTTTCTACGAGCAGAACCAGGTAAAAGACCTCGGAGTCATAGTGCCGGAACCGATGCGCGACTAGATGTAAGCGTCGTATCCTTCCCGGCTCCTGTCGCCGGCAGGTGTGAACGCATCCTCCTCGAACACGTCCGCGGCTTCGAACCCGAAGACCTGGAGCCAGTCACCTATACCGGTCGACCTCGCCGGTTCACTATACGTTGTGTCAGGCTCTTCCGGGTACATGGAAAAGGTGCAGGGCCGCGGCCGGTTAACTTTTTCGCCACTAAACCGCAAAGGTTAAAAGGATTTTACGATTATTAGGTAAATACAGGTATCTACGATGGGAATGGAGAAGTTTTACAGGACCGTCCGGAGGCAGTTCGGGATCGACAAAGAGCAGCTGAAGGGCGAGGTCAAGGAAGAAGTCCTCCAGGAGCTGCAGCAGGAGCTTGAACAGGAAATCTCATACATAGAGGCCCAGATGAAGGAGTACGAGCAGATGGTGGCCGAGATCAACCACCTTCTCGCGACAATGAGGAAGGACAGGGTCAAGAAGCGCTCCAAGGGCAAGCAGATAAAGATGGACGACTTCGAGGACGACCTTGAACCGCTGAAAGCCAAGCTGAAGGAGCTCGAGGAATCGATGCAGAAACGTCTTGACGAGCACAAGGCCTACAGCTGATAAACAGGGAACTTCAAGAATCAGTCCAGGATTTTTGTGACAAACTCTTCTTTATCGAACTTTTCCAGGTCCTCGTATCCCTGGCCGGTGCCGATGAACGCGACAGGCCTGTCCGTCTCCTTTGCCACAGAAACGATTGCTCCTCCTTTCTCGTCGACATCCATCTTGGTCATAACAACCGCGTCGAACATGCCTTCGTAGGCCTTCACCTGTTCGACCACATCGTTCCCTGCGAGGGCGTCGACCACCAGGAAAGTTATGTCTGGCTCGTTGACACGAACCATCTTTTCGAGTTCGTCCATCAGGTTCTGGTCGGAATGCGAGCGGCCGGCGGTATCGACAATAGCCACTCTGCCTTCTTTCCCCGCATTTTCTACGGTGTCGTAAGCCACCGCTGCAGGGTCGCTCTCGTATTCGTGGGCGACCACTTCGACGCCAAGAGATTCGCCGTGCTCCTTCAGCTGTTCGATTGAAGCCGCGCGGAACGTGTCGCCTGCGCCGAGAACCACGTCTCCATCGAGCAGATGTGCCAGCTTGGCCGCGGTCGTGGTCTTTCCGGAGCCGTTGAAACCTATAAGGAACACGACCGGCGGTTCGTCCGCGGATTCCAGCGCAGCATCCAAATCGAAGTCGTCGTCAAGTATCTCAAGAAGCGCGTCCTTGACCGCCCCGTCGACTTTTTCATCGACCTTTTCGCGCGTCACTTTCTCGCCGAGAAGCCTGTCCCGGAGACTTTCCTCGATTTCCTCGACCGCGTCAAGCGACACGTTGTTCTGCAGTAGCTGTAGCCTGAGGTCGTCGAGAAGTGGCTCGAGGTCGTCTTCTCCAAGTTCTTTCTCCGCTACCTTTGACTTGACCCCGGATGAGAAATCCTTTACCGATTCCTTGAACTTGTCGAGCATCTTACCGTCTACTGCTGTTGCTGCCTTTGAAGCTTCTGGAGCTGGCCTTCGACCTGCTGCATCTGGGTCTGGAGCTCCTGGAGAGTTCCCTCGATATCCTCTTTTGTCTCTTCAAGGTCAGATTTCTTGGTCTCCAGAACTTCTACGGCATCTTCTGTATCCTTCTTTTCCCGGGTGTTGCCGCCGAGTTCGGTTATGACGCGGTCGTTCTCCTTAAGCTCGGCTACGGCCATGACCCCTGAGCCAAGAGGAGCAAGTATCTCGGTTCCTTCTTCGACATCTTCGAGGTCGCCTACCGCTCGTATCGTAGTGTCGAGCTCCGATATGTTCTCCTCGACGGTCTCGATGTACTGCTGGAGCTGCTGTACCTGCTGCTGTATCTCCTGGTATCGCCGGACAAGTTCCTGTTGCTCCTGCTCGGGCATCTTTTCCACCTTATACTTCCTCTGATTCCTCGATCTCTATCTTGCTTCGAGGAACAGAGTGCTCGCTTCCCAGCGATGAGTAAATTTTTTCCCTGGCGTGTTTGAGGGACTCGGCCTCTACCTCTCTTTCAAACGGGTTCGTCCCGCGTCCCTGCTCTATCTCTCCGGAAAACTTGTATCTTGGCATGGTTTAGCCGGGAACTCCGAACTTTTTAAACCCAACGTACTTTTTTGAAATCTGGCGGCATCAAGATGCATCATGGGAGACGAAAAGCGGTTCTGCCCGAACTGCGGCAGTAAAGATGTTGACCCGGTACACCGTGAGCTCTGGGGCTTCAGCAAGAACCCGGATGTCTGGGAATGCAACGACTGCGGCTACACCGGCCTGGTACCGGAGGAAGGCGAGGAAGTGGAAGAAGTGGATTTTGACGATGACGGCGACTACCCGAAGAGCACGGTAGTCAAGAAGAAATACTGGTACCAGTACGCTTACCTGGGAGTCTTCTTTTTCGGCCTGGGCGTGATGCTTTTCTTCATAGCCCGGTCTCTACTCGGACTGGTGTAGAGTCCTGTCTATGCGGCCTATCTCCGGGCCTGTAGTGTCTTCTCCGACGAGTATGTTGTCGTCGTTGCCGACAAGTCCCGAGCCGATGTACGGCGAGCCCATATTGATAGTGCCGATGTCGACTTCCTCGACGTCAAGCACCTCCCGCACTTTCTCCGCTTCTTCCTCGGTGGCCTCCCTGTGGAGCAGCGCGCCCCGGTTGTTTGCGGCGGCGCAGACCCCTGGGCCTGGAAGCCCGGCGACCTCTCCGACCTCTGCATGGACGTCGAGAGCTTCCTCTATCTCCTCTCTGTGGTCGGAAAGCTTCTCGCTTATCAGCGCGCCCCTGTCGTTCACCAGTATCAGGTTGCCGAGCGCGTTCTCCGTCGCCTCGAGCACCATGTAGTCGATGCCGGATTCGTCGAGCTGGTCGCGCTCTCTCTCGGTTATGTTGGAGGGGAAAAGTATGCAGTTCGAGTTCCCGCCGGTGAAAAGCCCTACCAGCCGGGTCCTTGAAACGTTGACGACCGCGTGCTTCTTGGGAAAAACCTCTTTCCGCTTGAAATCTCTCGGAAAGACTGCTTGTTCGCCGGCTACAGTGGCGTAGAAGCCTATGTTGGTGTCGCCCCGGTAGTTGTATCGCTGTATCATCGACTACCTTTCCTACATCTGGTTCTCGATGAACTGTTTCAGGGTCTTCCTGTCCTTGCCGTCTTCCTCGAGTTCGAGAAGTCTCTCGTAGTCAGGGCTGTCAAGCTCCTTGATGGCGTCCTTCGCCTCGCCGACGGTACCGGAAAGGATGTCATCGTATTCGTCGTCGGCCTCGTCTTCATCTTCTGACTCTTCTTCCTCGGCTGGCTCTTCGTCTTCTTCCTGCTCCTGTTCTTCTTCCACTTCTTCAGGTTCCGGCTCCTCTGTCTCGGGTTCGGCGCCGGGAAGCAAGGCCACTTTCCTGCCGCCGGCTTCCGTCACCTCGACTTCGAGCGTTGCGGGCGGTTTCTCGGCGCCGCGCTCCCATATCTTTGCGTTGACCTCTGGCGATACAGAAACGTCTTCGCCTTCACGTTCCTCCAGCTTCTCCTGGAGTATCTTCATTGCCTTCTGGGCCCGCTTCTTCCGGCTAAAACTGCGCGCCCTGGAAAGGTTGACTGTGTACCGGCTCATTCGTCGGTATCTCCAGATCTCCAGTGTCGACTTCTGCGCGGTTTGATGGACTTCTTGCGTGCCCTGTCAAGACCGAACGCCTTCAAAGACACCCATCTTGGTGCCGATTTGGCCGTGCTGGCGGCCTTGGCGAGCCTTTTCTTCTTGGCCTTCGTTTTGTTGGAACTCATCTTTGGTTCACCCTAGACTCCTGTGCTTAATATCTGATTCGTCCCTAGAGTTTTGAAGTTTTCTCAAGATGTCCTTGAGCTGGTCGTCGCCGACTTTTTCTATCTGGCCGGAATCACCCAGCCTTGCGATCTGCATCTCTATGCTTGACGCGAGGTCTGGTTTCGCGGCTCTTATGTTGCCGAGCCGGGACTTGGCCTCGCTGGTGAGGTACTTGGCCGCCTTCTGGCGTATCTGGTCTCTCTGTCTCTCGGCGTCTTCCTCGCGGCTGTCCTCGCCGGATTCAAGGTCCTGCATGCGCTCTTCTCGCAGTTTTTCAAGTTCTTCGTCGTCGACCATCGTAGAACTCTATCCGAGGACTTCGGCAGCTTTTTCGTCGAGGAAGCTCATGCCTTTCTCCGTTACTTTCCTTCCTTCTCCCTCCACTTCTTCGACAAGACCTGCTTCCTCCAGGTTCTGGAGAGCGGTCCTGATAACTTTCCCGGAAGCCTTCTCGTGGTGCTCCGGTCCGTGGCCGTGGTTCTTCTTCCCGCCGTAGATGGTTCTGAGGCGGGAGACTCCAAGAGGGCCGTCCCTGTAGATACGTCTCAGGATGGCGGCACATCTGATGTGGTACCATTTCTCCTGTTCAGGAGGTCTTTCCTTGTGTACTCCTGTCTTGACGAACTCTGTCCACTCTGGAGCATCGAACTCGTCCTCGAGTTCATCCGCGACCTCCATTATCAGAGGCTCTGCTTTTACATCGTAGACTGTTACCATACAAGAGAGAACTAGTCAAAAACTTTTAAATGAAACGTGAATGCGGCGGAGAGAGCAGCACCAAATTTTAATGAGGAACCCAAATCTTCCCCTATGGGCATCCTGAACCGTTTAACCCGCGGTCTCAACAAGGCCAACCGGGGCATGAAGAAGATGGAGGGTAGCGTCGAGGCGACCTCGCAGTTCTTGGATGATGTCGAAAGCGTCAACGACCTGATAAAGGATGTCCGCGGCGAGGGGAAGACCACCGAGATACTCGACCAGGTGGGGAAAATCAGGGAGCACGTCGAGGAGATAAAGGAGGAAGAAGACGAGGTCAAGCAAGAAGAAAAAGACCTGAAAAAGAAGGAGGATGCCACCGAGCAGGAGGAGCAGGAGGAAGCCGACCCCGAGGAAACCGCGCGGGAGATAGGCATCGAGATAGAGGAGCTGGAAGACCTGACCGCCAAGATAGACTATATGGAGGAGCAGATACACGAGGCCCTGGAGGAAGTAGAAGAAGTAGAGGAAGAGACGTACAAAGAGGAAGAAAGAGCCGAGAAAGAGCTGGAAGACGTCCAGCAGACGCTTACAGAGGCGATGGACGAGCTCCAGCGGCTGGCGAACGAGCACCGCGAAAAAATCGGGAACCGGGACAACGCCCGGCAGATGTCCTTCCAGCAGAGAAAGGAGCTTCACAGAGAAATCGAACAGGAAACCGCCCAGGAGCTGGAGGTCCTTGAGGAAAAGCTGCGGGAGGTCCAGGACGTCTTCGGACTCGAGGAAACCGTCGACA
>JBDGRD010000032.1:0-7972 GCA_042218425.1 Candidatus Nanohaloarchaea archaeon | reverse complement strand
CTGGAGAAAGAGCGACAGTTCGAGGTCCAGGAGGAAGAGGAGCTGGAGACCGTTCTCGAAGAACTCGCAGAGATAGAAGACGAGCTGGATGCCCTGGAGCGAACCATAATGACGGACATGGGTGACAACCGGAGCGAGACCGAGCTCGGTCAGAGGATAGAGCAGCTGAAGACGGATATAGAGGAGATAGAAAGAGAGGGCGAGCAGATAATGAGCGACCTGAGCTAGAATTCGGGGCCAAACTTTATGACGTCCTCCGTGTACAGGAGGAAGAGGAAGACCGCGCCACCGGCCAGCGTCGTGACCGCCAGCAATAGGAGTGCCTGGGGTACAGAGTAAAAGTCGATAAACAGGCCGAAAACAGGAAGGCTTCCCGCCTGGAAAAGACGGCCGAGCAGACTTCTCGTCGACAGGACTGTTGACCTCTCGCCGGAGGACACCAGTCTGTTAACGTAGTCCGATATAACCGGTTTCTGGAAGCCCCTCACGAACTGGTGGAGGAAGATGAAGGCGAAACTGAAGAAGAACACGAACCGCCCCATCAGCATGAGGCTCGCGACAAGCAATACCAGAAGTAGCACGAGCGAAAGAGTTTTCCCCAGCCAGCTCTCGACCACGTGAGCGTACTTCGAGGACACCGCCGAGACTATATTGAACGCCGCGTAGGCCGCACCGAACGCCGCGACCGGTAGACCTGAAAGCTCGAAGTACGGCTGGTACATCCAGAAAGCGGTCTGCAACCCGGCGTAGATAAAAGCGGCGTATATCATGAGCCACCGGAGGTCCGCCTTCTTCATAACCTTCCTGATTATAGCCTTCAGAGTCTCCTGCCCCTCTTCACCGACCTCTTCATGGTGCTCAGGCTCCCTGAGGCTGTACGCCACAGGTATCATCGCCGCCATAAACGGAACCTGGACGTAGAGCGTCCATCGCAGGTTGAAATCCGCGATAAGACCGCCGAGCAACGCCGCCGCGGCAGCCGAGAACATGGCGTAGGAACTCGCCCGTCCCCAGACCTCCTGGTAGCGGGCTTCCTCTCCCAGCTCGGCAAGTGTGTCGTATATCATGGCAGAATCCGCGCCGGAGATGAGCGTGACACCGACCGCCCAGAGCACCTCTCCCAGCAAGAACTCTAGGAAGCTGTGGCCGACGCTGTATGTCGCGATTCCCGCGGTCGCGAACACGGAGGCTATCAGGAGCGTCCTCTTCCTGCCGTACCGGTCGGCGAAGTAACCTGTCGGGACCTCCAGTGATATAACCGCGATGGAGAAAAGCGACTGCAGCACCATTATCTGGAACATCGAAAGGCCGTTGGCCTTCCAGAACAGCACTATGACCGGGATAGACAGGAAAAAGCCGAAGAACAGCCGGAAAAGGTATATCTTCCAGATGTTCGCCTCAAGGCCTTTCAGGTCCCGCTCAAGGAGTTTCACGGAGACTGATTATCGGCGCGGTTTAATAGACCTGTGGGGAACTGCACATACAAGAGGAAAAGAGGAGGGAAAGTCAGGCCAGGAAGTCGGGTTCCAGCCGTTTCTCCTCGACCTCTTCCTGGAGGTGGTCGCGGAACTCTTCTACGGAGAACCCGCGGTCCTCGTTCTCTTCCCGGTCCCGGACAGAGACCTCGCCGGCTTCTTCCTCATCGTCCCCGACTATCAGCATGTACGGGACGCGGTCGTCGTGCGCCGCCTGAATCTTCTTGCCGACGGTCCAGGAACGGTCCTCGATGGAGACGCGGAAATCGTCCAGTTCCTGCTTGACTTCACGGGCGTATTCCAGGCTGTCGTCGCTGACCGGCAGGATGCGGACCTGCTCCGGCGCCAGCCAGGTAGGGAAGTTGCCCTCGAAGTGCTCTATCATGACCCCCATGAACCGCTCGAAGGTTCCGAGGATGGCCCGGTGAATCATGACAGGGTAGTGCTCCTCGTTGTCCTCGCCGACGTAGCTGAGGCCGTAGTTCCGCGGGATAACGAAGTCGAGCTGGACGGTTCCGAGCTGCCATTCACGGCCGATGGCGTCCTCGACCTCGACACCGATCTTCGGTCCGTAGAATGCGCCTTCCTCTGGCTTGATCTCGTAGTCACCGACTATCTCGTTCATCGCGGACTTCAGCGATTCCTGCGCCTCGTCCCAGAGCTCGTCGGGGCCCTGGGCCTTCTCGGGTTTAGTTTCGAGGATGAAGTTGACGTCGAAGCCGAACTCGTCGTATATCTCGATGATGGTCTGCATGTGCTTCTTGACTTCTTCCTCTATCTGGTCCTTCCTGATGTACGCGTGTCCGTCGTCCTGGGTGAATCCGCGGACTCTCAGGAGGCCGGACAGTTCGCCGCGCTGCTCGTTCCTGTAGCACGTTCCGAACTCGGAAAGCTTGATAGGTAGCTCGCGGTACGAGCGCTTGCCGGAGTCGAAGACGTGGGAGTGGTTGGCGCAGTTCATCGGTTTGAGGCCCCATTCTTCCTCGTTCTGCTCCCAGGCGAACATCTCGCCTTCTTCCTTGAATGCCTGGTAGTGACCGGTCTTCTTCCAGAGCTCAGACTTGTTCAGCTCCGGAGTCCAGACCTCTTCATAGCCGAGCTCCTTGTTTTTCTGGCGGATGTAGTCCTCGAGTTCGCGCCTGATTATCATGCCGTTCCTGTGGAAGTGAACGCAGCCAGGCGAGTGCTCGGGAATCGAGAAAAGGTCCATCTGCTGGCCTATCTTCCGGTGGTCCCGTTTCTCGGCTTCTTTCCTGCGCTCGATGAATTCTTCAAGCTCTTCCTCCGTTGGGAAGGCGGTTCCGTAGACACGTGTCAGCATCTCGTTCTCTTCGTCGCCGCGCCAGTAGGCGCCCGCGATCTCGAGCAGTGCGAAGCCTCCGATCTCTCCGGTGCTTTCGACGTGCGGTCCTTTACACAGGTCCTTGAACTCGGCCTGGCGATAGAAGGATATCTCGTCTCCTTCAGAAGCCTCTTCCTCCAGGATTTCTCTCTTATACTCGTTGTCGGTGTAGAACTCCTCTGCTTCCTCGCGGGACATCTTGACCCGGTCGATCTCGATGTCTTCGTCGATTATCTCTCTCGCTTCTTCCTCGATTTCCTCGAGGTCCTCCTGCTCGATTTCGACGCCTTCGATGTCGTAGTAGAAGCCTTCGTCGGTCCACGGCCCTATGGTCAGCTTCGCGTCGGGATGAAGCCTTTTCAGCGCCTGGGCAAAGACGTGCGCCGCGCTGTGCCGGAGGACGTCGATGTATTCCTCGCTGTCCTCGGTGACTATCTCCACTCTGTCGCCGTCCGATACTTGCGCTTCCTTCGCTACAAGGTCGCCGTTGATTTTCCCGGCTACGGTGTCATCGCCCAGGCCGGGTCCTATCTCGTAGGCGACGTCTTCTACAGTGGCGTTTTCATCTACTTCAAGCTTCGAGCCGTCAGGGAGTTCCACTTCAATACTCATAGAAGAAACCGCGTGGAGAATTATTTAGTAGGTTTTTGTTAGAGCTAAAGCTCGAGTAGTTAGAAAGTGCTGGTCGGGGTAAAGCGTTCACCCTTCATTGACACATCCACCTATTCGTTTTAAAGGCTTAAAAGCACTTCCTATTCCTATGATACGCGTGTTGAGGCTCGGCCACAGGGTAGGGCGGGACGACCGCATCTCCACGCACGTTGGTTTAACGGCGAGACAGTGGGGCGCATCCGGCGTGGCCTACTCCGGCGACCGGGACAAGAGCATGATGGAGAGCCTCCGCGACATAATAGAGCGGTGGGGCGGCGATTTCGAGGTCGAGTACCGCGAGGACTGGAAACCTGTGATCAGAGACTTCGACGGCCTGAAGGTCCACCTGACCATGTACGGCGAGAGGATAGACGAGAAACAGCAGGAGATCAAGGAACGGTTCGAGGACGAGGACCTTCTGGTCATCGTCGGCGCGGAAAAAGTCCCGCGATGGGTGTACGAGCACGTCGACTACAACGTCTCCATCGGCAACCAGCCTCACTCGGAGATAGCGGCGCTCGCAGTCTTTCTAGACCGGGTACAGGACGACGGCATCCGTGAGGACTTCCCCGGCTCGGACATCGAAGTCGTTCCGAGCGAGGACCAGAAGCTGACCCGGGAAGATGATTTCACCGAAGAGTGACAACAAATCTTATAAACCCTGATGTCAAAGTGTGCCTTTCATGGGCCGGGAAACTCTTCCGCCGAAGACTTCTAACGAGGAACTTCTCTCCCAGTACGACGAGATAATGAACGCGGGAGCGAGGACAGACGGTGGCGAAAGTCTTTCCTGCGAGGGCAACATAGCGCACGAATGCGTCCAGGAAAGCGTCAACGAGGTCTACGACATCCTCGGAACCGGGCGAGACGACTGGGTCATGATAGGCGGTATACCGACCCAGCTGCTCTTCCTCCACGAGATGCCGGGCGATGACGACGAACTTATGCGCCGCTTCGGCCGGAGAACGACCAATGACTTCGACATAATCACGACCAGTCCTGGCGAGATCCGCTCCGAGTTCAGGGACGCCGGCTACGGGGAAGGCGAAAAAAGACTGGACGCCGACATATTCGGCACCGGTTTCATGGCGGAGGCCAACCGCGTGATAGAGAACGGCCGCTACATAGACGTCGAAGGCTACGGGATAGACGCCGAGATAAGAGTCCCGACCGCCACCGACTTCCTCTACACGAAGGTTCACGACGACTACTCCCGGGAGAGCGAAGGTACAAGCATGGACGCAGAAGCCCTGCTGGAATCTGACAGGTTCGCCTTCGACAACCAGCGGCTCAGGTCGCTTCTCGGAGGCAATCAGGAAGCCTGGGAATACCTGGAAGAACTGGAGTACTGACCGCGGTACAGCAGGCAACCGGCTTTATGACAACCGATTTAATTTTTTGCTCCTTCATCCCCACTATACATGAAAGAAATCGACCAGGACCCCCGGCAGGACGAAGTAACCGGAGGACGTACATCAGAAGTTGAAGAAATCGATGAAAGAAGCGAAAAAGTGAGGATACAGGACGAACTCGACACAGGTATCGACGAAGAGCTTGAAAGAGACATTCTGGAAGACGAAGAAGACGTGCCCGGAGACGAAGACCGGCAGCAACTACTGCCCGCAGAAGATTCTGACACACCGCTCTTCGACCCGACGGAGATAGACGAAGACGTGGAATGGCGGGAAGAAGGCGAGATGGAGCACCATCCGGAGCAGTACGACAGCGCAGAAGAATTCATAGAAGAAGTCTTCACCGAGGTCATCGGATACTACCCAGACGTCGGCGTACAGCTCCACGGCGACTACGCGGCAGACAGGGCAGGAGACGAAGTCATCATAAACTACGAGCTGGACGGCGAGATACCGCTCATGAACGGCATGAGCGACGTACCCGAGATAGCAGGAGTCCAGAGCGAGCAGCTCACCAGCATGCTGGCCGGGGATGCAGTCATAGGCCTCAGGGTCGACATGGAGGAAACCGACGAAGGCTACAGGGTGACAGCCGAGTTCAGGTACGACGGCGACGACCTCCAGGAAGGAGCCTACAGGACAGCCGAAAGACTGGAGAAGCTGGAGAAAGAACTGGGATTCGACAAGTTCCCGTAGATTACTCCGGCCGGTGCGGCCTGATATCGAAGTGACGGCCGTCTTCGGCAAGGACAGTGTTCTCAAAAACTTCCCTCGCCCCTTCAAGAAGCTCGTTTTCCTGGCCCTGGTAACGCCGGGATATATGCGTTAACACGAGCTGGTCCACACCCGCCTCTTTCGCGATTTCCGCGGCCTGACGCGCGGAAGTATGGTTCTGCCGCTCCTCTATTATCTCGTGCTTCACAGTCGCCTCGTGTATCAAAAGGTCGGCGTCTTCCGCCCTCTCCACCATGGCATCGCACTTCGCGGTGTCCCCGGAGTAAACAACTTTCCGGCCCGGAACTTTCTCGACCACGTCCCCAGGCTCGACGGTCTCGCCGTTCCACTCGATGGACTCACCCGATTTCAGCTTCCCGATCTTCGGCGACGAGCCAAGACCGAGCTCCTCCATCTTCTGCTTGTTGGCCTTCACCTGAGGGTCTTCCTTGAACACATAGCCGAACGCGTTTATACCGTGCTCGACCTCGAAAGGAACAACCTCGTAGCCATCTCCGACGACGACATCGCCCTCGACCAGATCCTCCGCGTAGATATCATAGTTTCTCGAAAAATACCCGGTGTCCAGCAGGCGCTCCGTGAACTCTTCCGTCCTCGGAGGCCCGTAAACGTAAAGCGGTTCCTCACGGCCCTCCATCTCAAGCGTCTGTATCAGACCGAGAAGCCCGGAGAAATGGTCCGCGTGCCAGTGCGAGATAAAGACCCGGGAGATGTCCATGAAACCCATCTTATCCATCATCAAACGCCGCTGCGTGCCTTCACCGCAGTCAAACATCAAACGCTCTCCCTGGAAATTAACCATGTTCGCCGGCAAACCCCGGCTCCTCGTAGGCACCGAACTCGAAGTGCCGATCGTCCATACATCCATACACCCGAATTCCGACTAGAATTTTATAACGGGTGCGCCTAGTAACTTAAGACCAGAGGAGAAGTTGGGAAAAACCTGAGATGCAAAGATTTCACGGATTATGAACTATATTAATGAAAAATAATATGGAATTAACCCCTGGCCTGGGGCTAATCCCTATGACAAATAATGTTACGCAATTTTTAAAATATGATGTTCACTAGAGCATATCTTTGATGTTATCAGATGGTAAAGGTTTACCTTTATCGAAATTAGCAATTTGTTCGGCATCTTTCTTAGATTTTGGACCAGTATAGACTAAGAAATCTTCGCTATTCACTATATTAGCATCAGAATCTAAGTCCAGGAACTTTACACTGGATCTGCGAGTTTCAGCTGCTCGGCAAACCAGGTCGTAATATTTTGAATTTTCGAACCATTCCTTCTGCTTATCGAAAGTATTGTCTATTAGTACTAGGAATTTCGGGCTAGGGTAATATCTTGAAACAGCAATCTCATCTGGACGATGGGGTACAATATAGTCCAAGTCTCGATTATCTACACTGAAAATCTCTATCGACTGACTTCCTAAGGCATCTCTAATTTCATCGTCTCCTATATACGCATTCCCAAATCGATTGAGGTACTCGCCCAGGTATTTAGATATTAAGTCAGACAAAGAGATGAGCTTATTGGTTTTATCTCCATGAGTCAAAACATCTACATTATGTGTATTAATCAGCGAATCCCAGGCTTTTGTAACTTCTCCGCTAAAGCTATCTAAGAAAACTTCATGAGTATTATCCCCCTCTAAAGCCTTGAAGGTAGCGATTACAGGGAAATATCTTTTGAGTTCATCTATGAAGTCATTAAGTTCTTCAGATCTTTCCTCATAATTGACACTTGAATAATATTGGACTCTTCCCCCATCTAATGCTTGCTTGGAAAATTTGCTATAAACGATCTTCAGCTCTACTCCTTCTTGAGCAAGGATTTTGCCGAAGAACTCTTTAAGAAAGGTTAATAGCTCTTCTTTCTGTTCTGCAAACTGCTGCATAAAATCATAAGACTTGTATGTTTCCTTCTCCCTAGAATATTCTGACTCATCAAAGCATTCGTCTAAGCATTCATTATAGATTTCGCTGAATTCCTCGTAAGCTCCGTCGTATGTTACAATTGGTCCAACGCAGCTCTTGAATACTCCCTCTCTATGCTTCAAAGTTATCAATTTCGAATCTGTCCCAACAATCATACCCTATAATGAGTCAAAAAGTTTCATTTATTTACCGTTTAAAGGAGGCACAGTGTTCATGAAAAACTTTCAGGCGTTCATGAAAAAATCGTTTTATGAACACAGCCCGCCCGACCCTAATCTTTATATGTTAGTATCGGCAAGTAACAAATATGACTAGAGGAGATTGGAGTGACTGGATGGGTCCTCAGCTTCTGGAGGATTTCACGTACGTCGCTGTAAACCCTGAGGAAGCCGGAGACTATCTCCGGGATGAGA
>JBDGRD010000031.1:5978-11282 GCA_042218425.1 Candidatus Nanohaloarchaea archaeon | reverse complement strand
TTCTCTATCCTGTCCGCAACTTCCTTGACGATGTCGCCGCTCCGGCCGACTACCTTGGCCCCGTCTCCTTCCGCGGTCACGATGACTACCACGTTCTCGCAGTCGAAGACCTTGATGACCTCTGAATCCCTGAGAGAGCCGTACTCTTCGCTGAGTTCCTGCAGGATGCGGGAGACCTTGATATCGATATCGGTGATATCTCCCTCGTCAAGCTTCTCCTGGCAGGCGCTGCAGAGCACGTCGCTCTTCAGGCATACGTTGCATATTGGTGCCTTCATGTATTAAGCGGCGCTACCAAGAATTAAATAGTTGAGGAACCTCTCGGCTATCTCAGCTCTGCGATCATCATGTGGAGGATTCTCAGGGCGTCGTAAACCGTCAGGACGAAGACGAAGAGCGTCCCGTAGAAGAGGTAGTACTCGTTGAAGTTGAACGCCAGGAGCGACACAAGTATGACGAGCGTCCTGCCCTCCCGGCCGATGTCAGCTTCTTTCGAGACCTTCAGCTGCTGGTTGAGCTCAAGGTTGAGTATCTCAGTGAACGCTATCGCGGCGAAGACGATGGCCGCGGCGTACTTCGGTATTATCGCTGTCGAGAACACGCCGAGGAGTATCACCAGTTCGTAGAGAACGGTGGTGGTTTCAAGCGCTACCTTCATCCTGTCGTCCCGGCCCTCCATCCTCGACTTGCGGCGGGCGTACTTCACCAGGAAGAGCGCTGAGAGCCCTGCCATGCCGGCGAGAACGCCCTGGTTCTGCATATCGATGTTCAGGAAAAGCGCTGATACCAGGGATAGTGCGAGCGCCCCGACAAGCGAGAGATAGAAGCTGTTCTTTTTCACGTATCAAATGCTCGGCTGTTAATTAAACTAGTTTCCCTCCAGCTGGGTGAAAAAGAAGAAACGGCGGCCCCCGGGGGGTTGGGGGAGGGGAGTGTATTCTACGACCGGGGTGTTTTATTGTGTGCCCGGTCTGGAGGGGGAAGAGGGCCTGCCGCTGAAATATAAAGGAAATCCGAAGGGAAGCCTTCAAGCAGGGGTTGGGGGGGAAGGGAGTGTTGTTGCCTGAAGGCCTCCTCGGCTAATATCGGTTTTACTCTTCCTCCATGATCTCCAGTCCCAGGTCGTTCACGTCGCCGGTCATCTCTGATTCCTGTTCCTCGACTTCTCCGAGGACGTACGGTGACTCGACACCTGTGACTATGGAGATTACCTGGATTTTGCCTTTGAGGTCCTCGCGCACTCTTGCTCCCCAGATGACCTGGGCCTGTGCGTCGAGGTGTTCTTTTACGTTCTGTCCGACGTCGTTTATCTCGTTGAGTGTCAGGTCCTGTCCGCCTGCGACGTGTATCAGGGCGCCGTTCGCTCCTGAAAACTCCACGTCGAGCAGAGGGTTGGAGAGTGCTTCGTGGATGGCTTCCTCGCCCTTGTTGTTGGTGTCGCTTTCTCCGTATCCTACTACCGCGACTCCGCCCTCGTTCATGACTGCCTGGACGTCTGCGTAGTCCAGGTTGACGAGCGATGGCTTGGAAATCGTCTCCGTGACGCCTTTTATCATGGTGGTTATGAGCTCGTCCGCTACTCCGAATGCCTGGTCGAGAGGCATGTCGCCTGCGATGTCAAGCAGCCTGTCGTTCTCGATGACTATCGCGGTGTCGACGTGCTGCCGGAGCTCGTACAGTCCTTCCTCTGCCTTCGACATCCTCGCACCCTCGATTTCGAAGGGCATCGTTACTGTTCCTATGACTATGCAGTCCTCCTTCTTTGCTATCTCCGCTAGTACGGGCGTGGCGCCGGTACCTGTTCCGCCGCCCATGCCGCAGGTCAGGAACACCATGTCGGCGTCCTTGAACAGGGAGCGCAGTTCGGCGCGGTTCTCTTCCGCGGCACGTTCTCCCTGCTGGGGGTGTCCTCCTGCTCCGAGACCTTTTGTCAGGTCACGGCCCACGAGGATCTTTCTATCCGCAGAAGATATCTGGAGGTGCTGCTTGTCAGTATTGATAGCTACGGTTTCCGCACCCTGGATGTCCTTGTTCTGGATGCGTGTAACCTGGTTGTTTCCTGCTCCACCGACTCCTACGACTAGTATCTTTGCATCTTTTACATCGTCGAGGTTTTGGGTCTCGTTTTCAGTTTTGGCGTTGTTGTTGATTATCGATTCCATCTTGCGATCAGCCTTCTGGCAGCGTTATACCTAACCTTTTTAAACCGGTATAGGTAATTCTACCTTAGAACAAAGCCCAATTGCCCAAACTTACACGTATCAGTCGATTCCGATTCGAAGCCCAATTCGAATCGTCCGATTCGACTCGCGCCCAAACGAGTCCGAATCAGTCAGTTCACGCGCCCAAGCGTGAAAGTGTGTATCTTATACTCTCATTTCTGAAGCTCCTTTATAAATCTTACCTAAAGGCTCCTTTTTCGCTGTTCACACGTCCTGAACACTATCCCGCCGGGAGTGCTGGACCGGGCGGTTACTAAAATCTTCAGGCCGTGAAAGAAAACATGGTAGACAAAAACCAGGTCGAGCGGGTCGCGGACAACGCACGGCTTGAAATACCCGAGGAAGAGCTCGGTTCTTTCGTCGACGATTTCGAGGATATCCTGGAGATGTTCCAGAAACTTGAAGATGTCGACACCGAAGACGTCGAACCCGCGTTCCATCCGATCGACGTGGAGCCAGGGACACGGGAGGACGAGGAAGAGGAGACGCTTGACCGGGATGAGGTCTTCCAGAACACCGAAAACGTCGAAGAAGACCAGTTCAAAGGACCCAGCGTGTAAACATGAAGCTCGGAATAGTATCGGATACCCACGACCACCTTGAACTCGCTGAGGACGCGGCCGAGTTTTTCGAGGGGCGGGTCGACGCGGTCATCCACTGCGGCGACATGGTCGCGCCTTTCACCGCCGAGAAGTTCGACGCGGGCTTCGACTTTTACTGCGTCCGGGGCAACAACGACGGCGAATGGAACCTGAAGCAGACTGTCAACGGGTTCGGCGAGTTCTTCAACAACGTGGCCGAGCTCGAGTTCTCGGGGAGCTCGATAGCGGTGTACCACGGCACCGACGAGGAGATAGCCCGCGCTCTCAGAGAGTCGGGAGAATACGACTACGTTCTCAGGGGCCACACCCACGAGAAGAAGCTCCGGGAGGTCGACGAGACGCTCGAGATAAACCCGGGAGGCATACCAGTCCCGTTCGCCCCGGGAGATTTCCACGTCGCGGTTCTCGACCTGGAATCCGGAGATGTCGAGTTCCACAGGATGGAGGGCTAGCCATGACCACCGTCAGATGTCCGGAGTGCGGCGGAGAGATGGTCTGGAACGGCTACCGCCCGCTTTTCCCCGCCTGCCCGGACTGCGGCAGGAGCTTCCATGTCGACGACTGTGAACTGGAAGAGGATTGAGTTGAATTTTTAAGGTTCGTAGATAACGCTCAGGTATGGAGCTTCGAAACGTTATAGAGGGCGAAGAAGAGATCGACCACGGAAAGCTCCGGGAGGAACTGGAGCGTAAGAACGAAGAGCTTGGTTTCATGCGCGACATAGAACATGGCGATGCGGGAGAAGGAGAGCTTTCCGGCGTCCCGTTCGTAGTAAAAGACGCTATCTGCGCGGAAGGCGCGACCACCTCCGCGGGTTCAAAGATAATAGAGAACTACAGGCCCGTGTTCGACGCCACTGTCGTCTCCCGTTTGAAGGAAGCCGGTGCGGAGTTCTACGGCAAGACCAACCAGGACGAGTTCGGGTTCGGGACTTTCTCGACCAACTGCGCCTTTGGAACACCGAAAAATCCGCACGACCCGGAACGCGTTGTCGGCGGCTCTTCAGGCGGCGCCGGCGCTATAGTGGCGGCGATGGACCAGCCGCTTATATCGATAGGGGAGTCGACAGGAGGCTCCATAACCAATCCTGCGGCGTACAACGGAGTGGTCGGCATAACACCGACCTATGGCCGGGTCTCGCGTTACGGTCTCATAAGCTACGCGAACTCGCTTGACAAGATAGGCGTCCTCGCGAAAACGGTCTACGGCGCTGCAAAAGGTCTCGAGGTCATCGCAGGTGAGGATGACAGGGACCAGACGACAGTTTCCGGCGCGGTTCCGGCATACTCGGAGAACCTGGAAGAGATCGAAGACCTGAAAATCGGCGTTCCGGAGCAGTACGTCGAGCTGAAAGGCATCGAGGACGGGGTCAGAGAGAACTTCGAGGCCGCTCTAGAAGAGCTCAAGGAGAAAGGGGCCGAGGTCGAGCGTATCGACATGCCGCTCCTTGAAGCGGAGTACTCGGTTCCTGCCTACTACGTCCTGGCTATGGCTGAGGCCTCGACCAACCTTGCCAAGTTCTCCGGGATACGCTATGGGATGGAGGACGACCCGGAAGACTACAGCGGCTTCAACGACTATTTCTCGTCGGTCCGGACAGAAGGGTTCGGGGAGGAAGCCAAGCGCAGGATACTGCTCGGCACCTACACGCGTATGGCGGGGTACAGGGACCAGTACTACCTGAAGGCGGCGAAGGTCCGCAGGAAGATAATCGAACAGTTCAAGTCCGCCTTTGAAGAGTACGACGTGCTGGCGTCGCCCTCCATGCCCAACATCGCGCCGAAGATATCCGAGGCGGAGGAAATGAAGCCGACCGAGGTATACGCTATGGACACGCTGACAGTCGGGCCGAACCTAGCCGGGCTCCCGATGGTATCAGTTCCGAACGGCGAAAGCGAGGGCATGCCGACCGGTCTACACCTTGTAGGCGACCATTTCGAGGAGCAGAAAGTGCTTAACGCGGCTTTCACCTATCTTTCTGGATGACTTTTTATCAGTTGACCACTATTTAACTACTCTGAAGAGGGGAGCAAGGTGCAGCAGGAAAAACTGAGCCGTGAACAACTCCAGGAGAACATACTGGGGTACTCTGAGCCCGCGCTGCAGGACGCCATCGAGCGCTCCGGCGGCCAGAGGAGGATAGTCGAGCTCATCGAGGAGCACAGCAACAGGATAATAACCGGCCCCGGGAAGCGTTACAGGATACTTCTGACATACCTGATGGCCCGTGCGCTGGGCGCTGACCACAGTGACGAGGAACTGGTGAAGGCCGCGGTACCCATAGAGCTGACCCACGGCTGGTCCCTGGAGCTGGACGACATCCACGACGACGATGACGAGCGACGCGGCGAGAAAACGCTGCATCGCTGGCTCGAAGAGGATATCGGGCTGGAGAAGAGGGACGCGGAGTCCCTGGCGACCACTGAAGCCGTCTTCATGAGCGCCACCGCGAGAGACGCGATATACGAGCTTGATTTTCT
>JBDGRD010000031.1:0-5878 GCA_042218425.1 Candidatus Nanohaloarchaea archaeon | reverse complement strand
GCGATGTACGCCGCCACCCGGACAAACTAAAAAGGCTTTCAGTCGAGTTGAATAGTATGACTGAAGTCAAAATCGGACTGGAGACACACGTCCAGCTGGACACGGATACCAAGCTTTTCTGCGGCTGCCCCAACAGGGATGCGGACGAGCCGAACAAGCACGTCTGCGAGACCTGTCTCGGCCATCCCGGCTCGAAGCCGCGGCTGAACCGTGCCGTGCTCCGCCGCGCAGCAAAGACCGCGGAGGCGCTCCAGTGCGACCTGAACAGGGACATCTTCTTTTCGAGAAAGACCTACTTCTACCCGGACATGAACAAGAACTACCAGATAACTCAGTACGAGATACCTGTAGCAGAGGATGGAGAGTTCGAGGTCAAGGTAGGCGACGAGAAGAAGGACGTCAGGATACAGCGCCTCCACATAGAGGAGGACCCTGCCAAGCTAACGCACGTCGGAGGCTCCATAGCCGATGCAGACTACACCCGGGTCGACTACAACAGGGCGGGAACACCGCTGCTTGAGATAGTGACCGCTCCCGACTTCGAGTCCCCGGAGGAGGCAAGGGCCTACCTGCAGCAGCTCTCCCGGATGCTTGAATACCTTGAAGTTTACTTCCCGGGCTCCGAGTTCGCCATCAAGAGCGACGCCAACATATCCATCGAGGGCGGCGCCCGCGTAGAGGTCAAGAACATAACAGGTACCGCGGGCATCGAGAAAGCGCTGAGCTACGAGATATCGCGCCAGAAACAGCTGACCCGGCGCGGACGTGAGGTGGAACAGGAGACCCGGAACTACAACGCGGGCATGGAGATAACCGAGAAACTCCGGGAGAAGGAGACGGAAGAAGACTACGGCTACATATTCGACCCGGACCTGACACGGCAGGAGTTCGACTCCGGTTTCCGTGAAAGCATCCGCGAAGACATACCCGAGCTTCCGCACGAAAAATTCGAGCGGTTCCAGGACGAATACGGGCTTCCCGAGAAAATGGTCGAGGCCCTGATAACAGGGCCAGAGCTGGCGGACGACTTTGAGACGCTGGCGGAGGACCATGAAACCGAGCTCGTGGCCTCCTGGCTCACGGGCGAGTTAAAGAAGACTCTGAACTACAACGAGGTCACCTATACCGAATCGGGTCTTGAACTTGAATGGCTCGGATACCTGCTGGGATTGTTGGAGGACGCCGAGATTTCGGACCGGAACGCGGAGCTTGTGCTCCGTGAGATAGTCGAGGAGCCGCGCCACCCGGAAGAAGTGGTCGAGGAACAGGATTTACTGAAGGCGGAGGAGTCGGAGGTGGACGCTGTCGTTGACGAGGTTATCGATGACAACCCGGATGCGGTGGAGGACTACCGCTCCGGGAAGGAGGA
Source organism: Candidatus Nanohaloarchaea archaeon (assembly GCA_042218425.1). Taxonomy (GTDB): domain Archaea; phylum Nanohalarchaeota; class Nanosalinia; order Nanosalinales; family Nanosalinaceae; genus JBDGRD01. Next base: position 4,509 of record JBDGRD010000031.1, on the reverse strand, counting down.
CGCGGTCAACTTCCTTGTCGGCCAGGTGATGCAGCAGTCGGGCGGGAAGGCGGACCCGAAGACTGCGCGTGAAAAGATACTGGAGCGTATAGAAGATGAGAGCTGACGAATTTCTCGACGAACACGGTATCAGTTACGAGACCGTTGAACAGGACAACCCGACGAAGACCTGTGACGACGCGGCCGAGGAACGCGGGCTTGAACCCTCGCAGATAGTGAAGAGCCTGATAGTCGAAACGGACGAAGGCTACGTGCACTGCCTGGTGCCAGGGGACAGGACGCTTTCCGAGAAAAAGTTCCGCGGCTATCGTATGGCCGACCCGGAGAAGTCGGAGGAACTGACCGGCTTCGAGTCGGGAACGGTTCACCCGTTCTCGTCGGACCTGGAGCGCGTTGTGGATGAAAGGGTTTTCGAGAACGACAGGGTCTCGTTCACCACGGGCGACATTTACACCGGTGTTATACTTGACGCCTCCAGTCTCAGGCAGGGCCTGGAGGAGCTGGAAAACGATTACAGCATAGAAGACTTGGTGGTCGCGACAGAGGAAGACTACGGGGAACTGGAGTCGGAAGGCCTTGACCGGGAACAGGCGGCTTTCGTCCTGGAAAAAGGGTTGAGGAAGGTTTTCTTCGAGCTCCTTGAAGGTCACGATGCGGAGGATGCCTTCACCGTCTTGAAGAAGATGGTGAGAGAGGAATGCCCTGCCGACGCGGAGGTCGCGGGCCGGCTTCTTGAACGCGCCGAGAACGAGACGCACCTGCAGAAACTGGCGGCGCACTACGCCAGCGAGGGCTCGCTGCCTGATGAGGACGACGGCTTCGACCTTGAAACGGTCGTCGAAAAAGCGGTCGATGACAACCCGGATGCGGTGGAGGACTACCGCTTGGGCAAGGAGTCGGCTCTGAACTATCTTCTTGGACAGGTGATGCAGGAGACGAACGGCCGGGCTGACGGTGGCGAGGTCCGGGAGCTTCTGCTGGAGAGGCTGGAACAGCGGTAGATATTTATCACTGGCTTCTTGATGCTGGACCATGGGGGAGCAGGGAGACGCTTTTTCCGCTGAACTGGACGACGACCTTGACACGGATGACGTCGGACAGAAGCGCTACGTGATGTTCCTGATATTTGATTCCCTGCTTGACTCTTTCTACGACGTGAGCGATCGGCAGGTGGAAGATGAGAATAAGGTCGCCGAGCTGAAGGAGTTCGACGGCTACATGTACAAGCTTTCCCAGGAGTTCCTGACGTCTTCAAGCACTTTCGAGAAGGAGCAGAAGCTGGAGAAGATGATAGACCATCTTGAAAGAAAGAGCTAGGCATGCGGGTTGTCGGGGCTGAGCATCTTGAGGTCGACTTCAAGCCCTGAATCGTTCTGCGTGATGCGGAACGGTATTATGTCCTTGTAAGGCTGGTAGAGCTGCCAGTCATCGCCTTCGAGCTGGACCTGTTTCTCGTCTTCTATAGAGTCAGCGAGTTCTCTGAGAAAGTCTGCGGCATCCTGCTTTGAAAGCCTGAACTCGCGGTGGAAATCTTCGTCTGGCATGGCGGCTCAACTGGTTTCGGTCATGCGAACATCTCGTCAGGGTAAAGACCCTCCTTTTTCAGGAAGTCTTTCTCGGTCCCGACGTTTCCTTCCTTGACATCCTCTATCGCCTCGACGAAGTCCTGCCGGCCCACCTTTGCCTGTGAAACGTCTTCCGACCTTTCCAGCGAGTTAATCGCAGCTTGCTTGACTATCTGCTTTATGTCACGGCCAGTGTGGTCGTCTTCCAGCTCGGATGCAAGCGAGTCAAGGTCGACATTGCTTTCAAGTTCGATTCTCCTGGTGTGGACCTGGAGTATCTCCTTCTTGGCCTCCCTGTCAGGCACCGGTACTTCGAGCGCTGTGCACCTGTTCAGGAGCGCCGGGTCCATAACGTCAGGCTTGTTGGTGGCGAAGATGGATATCACGTTCGAGTTCTCGTCGGTGTCAAGCCCGTCAAGCTCGGAGAGTAGCTGTGACATCGTTCTCTCGACTTCCTCGCCCCCGTGACGCCTCTCGTCGAGGCGTTTCTTGGCGATGGCGTCTATCTCGTCGATGAATATTATCGAAGGCTTGTCCGATGCACGGGCCTGCTCATACAGTCTCTTGACCTTCTTGGCTCCCTCGCCTATGAATTTTTCGACGAGCTGGGGGCCGTTTATCATGAACATCTCGGCGTCGTACTCGTTGCTCAGAGCCTTGACCAGGTGGGTTTTACCGGTTCCTGGCCGGCCTATCATCAGTATAGATTTGTCGAGGTCCATGCCCCATTCCTGTATCTTTTCCCGCTTCTCGGAGTCAAGCTGTGCGCCGACGTTCGAACGGAGCGCCTTGATTATGTGGTCGAGTCCACCGACCTCCTGGAAGGTCACGTCGGTGTGGACAGGAGTGAAATCGGCGTCCTTGTTCCTCTCCACGATATCGGTTACGTTGAAAGTGTTGGGGTCGAGCGCCACTTCCGTCCCAGCGGAAAGCTCTTCAGGGTCGTAGCCGTTCGGCACTTCGACGCCGTAGCGGCCTTTCATGTTGCCTGATGCCTCCACCCAGATACGGTCGCCGTCGTACTCGGAGACCACGACTCCACGCAGAACCGGTGTCTTGAGAGGCGTGCCGTTCGGGTTGTCGTTTTTCTGGTTCTTGGCCTGGAAGTACTGTGGGAACTGTATCTTTTGCTCTTTCTTCGGTTTTTCCTCTTCTTCCTGTCGCTTCTTCTCGTCCATCTTTTGCTCTGGATTGTTTTCTTCTGTCATCTTTCGCACCCTCTCAATCAAGTGGGTGAAAAACTCTCTTATCTGCTCCACCCAGTACATATCGATACACATGGAAAGTTCCGGTTTCAGCTTTATAAATCAAAGTACTCGCCACGTCTCCATCGCCCATTAAAAGCCGATTGACCACGACCCGGTAATCTTGCCAGATTTATCTGGCAGGCATTCTCTGAATGCCTGATGTTGATCGACCTGACAGCAGGTCGAGCCCGCAGGGATTTCAAGGCCCCGAACGACAGTCGATTCGTTCGAGCAATCTCTTTGAAAGCCATTCTTGGAATGGCTTAACCTGATCGAACTTGGTAAAGTTCGAGCCCGCAGGGATTTGAACCCTGGACCTAGCGGTATCTTCTGTCGAAGCTCGGCGTAACCTCGCTTCTCAGACCGTCACCTGGCGGAGACGGTCACCGAAGCCGCTCGCTCTGTCCTGGCTGAGCTACGGGCCCTTGCCTAAGTACGGTTTCCGCTGGAATTCTTAAATAAGGTGAGTGGAGTGGGGTGCCGCGCGGCTAAACTATAAAAAATCCGTTTACTATGTTTTGGTATTGAATGAGTGCTTCGGGAAGAAGACCGACTTTCGATAACGTCCTGACGGAAGAGCAGAGGTCTCGTTTTCCAGATGAACCTGAAGAACAGACGACTTTTTTCCAGGACCCAGAGCATGTTCAAACCCTGGATTTCGGTGATAGAAGCGCGGCGGCCGGCGTCATATACGGTTTTCTCACGCCGATGGTCGACGACGAAGTGGTCCACGGCGACAGGATGCTGACCGATGTCGGCTGGCGGAAGCTGAGAGCGCTTGAAAGCATACTTCACGACGGCCCTGTCAGCTCGCTTTATGCCAGCGAAGACCTGCTGGACCATTTCGACGAGTCGCCGGTACCTGGAAGACTCTACAGGCGGGGCGAGAACCCTCTGACCGCTGTTCTCAAGCCGGTCGAGCAGCTCCAGGACAGGCTTGACCCGCTCAGGAGGAACCCACGGGTTGATGAAGGCGACTACTTCGACAGGCTGCAGACAGCTGTCGACCACAACCGTCTTTTAACCGCCTACCAGACCTCGCCACAGGGAACCCTGACCGATTCACGCAGCTTTGCGTTCGTCTACGACCCTGAAAGCGATCAGACCGGCGTCGACGAATCTCTCACGGATATCGCGAAGCTGCTTGCTCAGGACCAGCTGGAAGACGTTTTCGGCGCCGCGGAGATGCTTTCTGGACAGGGGAGGATAGAGGGCGGCCAGCAGTTCGAACACGATGTTAACCCGGAGCTGGACGCTGTCGAGGATGGAAGCTACGAACTTGTTTTCAACGCGCTCCCGTACGAAGGCGACGATCTCGATGTCCGGGTCGAGGACGGCGAACTCTACATAGAAGACGGTGGAGAGATAGACGGGCCTTACCAGGTTGACGCGGAAGGCCAGCTCCACCAGCTCGAGGATGTCGAGGTCCACAATGGAGTAGGCTACGTACGGCTAGGAGAAGAGGAGTAGAGCCGTTAAATGCCGTAAAAGGCCGCATCGAACCTTCTATGTAAGAGGAAACCTATAATGTGTGGTGAGGGGGTCAAAAATGACCTTTCTAGGACTTGAACTGAATCTCGGACTGACAGCTTCTTTCGCACTAGCGATCCTGGGAGTTCTATGGAACTACAGCAGTCTGCCAGAAGTAAGATGGACAGAGGTAGCCGCCGGAGTGATGGCGTTCCTGGCAGGAGCAG
>JBDGRD010000030.1:0-10271 GCA_042218425.1 Candidatus Nanohaloarchaea archaeon | reverse complement strand
TGCCGCCGCTGGTGTCTCTCCGGGTCTCGACCGCGTCGCGCTCTATCACGTCGTAAAAACTGGGCCAGCCTGTCCCGGAGTCGTATTTTTCCTCGCTGGAGAAAAGCTCCTGGCCGCACTTCTTGCATCTGAAAACGCCCGGTTCCTCCACGTCCAGCAGGTCGGACGAGAACCTTGGCTCGGTGCCGCACTGCTCGATGACGCGCCGCTCTTCTTCGGAAAGATCTTCCGTGTTTCCCATGGAATTCTTTTTCCTCGTAAATCCTTTATCTCTTCACTCCATCCTGCTCCCGAGAAAACCTATGATCACTATCGCGGCTGCCAGAAGGAAGAAACCGGCGGTGAAGGCGGCTGCCTGGGGAAGGAGGAAGAACGCCAGCATGAGAGCCCCGAGCGTGGCTATACGGCCGATGGCGAGCGCTATCTCTCTGAAGGCGAAGTACTCTATCACGTCTTCTTTCTCGGCATGGTCCATGGCCTTGCTGTAGATCGGGAGGCTGACCGAGGTGTAGCTAAGGCCGTTCATGGCGGAGACGAGCATCGCTGCGCCGGGAGTCGTCACCTGCGACATCAGGAGGTAGGAAACTGAGGCGAACAGGGCCCCGACGGCGATGACCTTTGTCCTGTTGCCGTCATTGGTGACCTTTCCGATAAAGATGCTGGTGACCGCGCCTCCGAGAGCCAGGAAGCTTCCTGCACCACCGATGCTCATAGAGTTCTGTATGATGACCGCTAGGTACAGCGGCCAGAGCACCTTCTTCCCCATCGAGTTGATGCCCTTGGCGACAAAGGTGGAGAAATCCACGGTCTCCATCTCTCCTGCGAACTCCAGGATGTCGATGTCCATCCCGTCGTGGTGCTCGCGCGAGAACAGGAACGGCAGGAAGGAGGCGGCGACCAGTAGCAAAGTGAAAAGGAACAGAATCTCGAATCCCGAGACCGCGAGTATCATGCCGCCGACGAAAGGCGAGAAGATGGACGCGAGCGCCGGCATGGAGAAGAAGTAGCCTGTCTCCTTTTCCCGGTCGTCACTGTGGCTGCTCGTCGCGACCTCCGGGTTCATACCGCTCCAGTAAAGGTTGAACCCTATTCCCCCGGTCAGCGCGACCAGGAAAAGCTGGAGGTTCGAGGTCGACAGCTGCCGCAGGAGAACGTAGAAAAGAAGTATAACCGGGCTGGCTGCCAGGGAAGCGTGCTTGTAACCTATCCGGGAGACGATTCCGGCGTTCGGGAGGCTGGCGAAGATGTAGGCGCCGTAGTAGACCGCGAAGAACAGGAAGACGTGCTGGAAAGAGAACCCAAGTTCAAGAATGTATAAAGGGAGGAATATCGCGACCAGCTTCACCGCGAGCTTGAACAGGAAGCTGTGCAGGTAGACCTCCTGTATCTCCTTCTCCAGGTCCACGCGCTCCATCCAGTCTGTTAAATGCACGGAAAGGATTGAGTTCCCGGATTTAAAAACAGCTGGTCTTCACGACTTTATCCAGCCGAGACAGTACCGGTGAAAGAAAAAGTAAGCTGCCACTAGCGCCGGTATAACCAGTATTCCGTACCGTGAGAGAAAGTCTTTAATTATCATCCTGTCCGGCCTTCGACAGAAGTATCTCGCGCTGGACGTGGTAGGATTCCCGCCGTATCATCGCTATGTAGCTGGTGATGGCGTAGAGGACGAATATCACCGAGAGCCCGATGTAGGAAGCGACTTTCTGTATTATCTGCGCCTGGTTCAGGCCAAAGGTCGCGGCGACCGACGTGATTATGCTGGCGTACAGGAGAACCTGAAGCGAGGTCTGCACCATCTTCATGTGCCGGTAGTTGTCGAGCGCGAACTCGTAGCGCTCGAACTGTTCCTCGTCCAGGTTGTCCTTGAGGTATTCACGGACCTCGAGGTCGGCCTTGCCGAGCGGTGTCAGCTGGAAGAGATGTTTTTTCACACGATTAAGATTCTCGACGCGGCTTTTAACTCCTCCCGGTCCTCCCGATTTATTTACGCGCATGCCCAAGACTGGAACATGCCGCTACCTGGTGCAGAAGCCCCCGGTCTCCAGGACATCGAAACCTGGGTCAACTCCGAGCCCCTGGATATAGGGGAAGATGTCAGGCTCGTCGACTTCTGGTCTTCAAGCTGTGCGGACTGCGCCCGCAAGGCATCATATCTCCAGGCATTAAATGACAGATACCCTGTAGAGGTGGTGGGAGTCCACTCACCGGACTTCAAGTTCGAGAAAGACGTGAACCACCTTGAGAGAGCTGTCGAGAAACTCGGTATAGATTATCCCGTGGCCCACGACCCGGACAGGTCGACATGGGAGGCGTACGGCCACCGGACGGTGCCGCGACAGTACCTGGTAATCGATGGAAAGATAGAATGGCACAGCGCCGGCAAAGACAGGGATATAGAGAAGGCTGTTTCAGACTCTCTCGGAGTCGAGAAGAAGGCTGAAGCCTCGCACAGCCATGATTCACGGGTCGCATGGCTGGGGTACGAGAGGTGCGGCGGTGTCAACGACGGCAGCAACTTCAGGGGCGAGAAAGAGCTGGAGGCGCCTGGCTCCAGGAAAACTGGCTCAGTGTACCTTTCAGGTTCGTGGCGACAGGACTCCGGCCATATAGAAGCGGTCGAGGACCCGAAACTTTTCCTCCCCTTCAACGGTTCGCGGCTTGACGCGGTCATCCACCCGGGAGGCGGCATAAGAGATGTCGAGGTGCGCCTTGACGGCGAGCCACTAGACGAGGAGGACGCCGGCGAGGATGTCAGGTTTCATGACGGCAGGAGCTACATACGAGCGAAGAACCCGGGCATATACAGGTTGGTGGATTCTGGCAGGGAGAGCGCCGAACTAGGGCTTCTACCGGAGCCCCGGACGCGGCTTCACTCCCTCACCTACCGGTAACGCTCAGGATATAAAATAGTTGGACGACAAGTCCCGGGTGTGAAAGCTGACCGCATAAACGTGTTCATAATGGCGGCGTTCTTCGTCTCCGGTGCAGTGGTCGGAGGGTTCGCCGCGTACCAGCAGCTCGACAGCAGGATATCCAGTCTCGAGGACCGTGTCGAATCGCCGAGCAGGGAGGTCGTCCACGTCAACGAGAGCTCGGAGAACGTCCTCCCTCAGCTGTTCGAACAGGTCGACGAATCCGTTGTATCTGTCAGGGCTTTCGGCTCGACCAACGCACAGGGCTCCGGGTTCGTCTACAGCAAGGCTGGCTACATAGTCACGAACGAGCACGTGGTCAGCGGCGCCGACAGGGTTGAAGTCAGGTTTGAAAGCGGCCAGACAGTACCCGCGGAACTTGTGGGCAAAGATGTCTACACCGATCTCGCGGTCATAAAGGTCGACAGGAAAGGTCTGAAGCCACTCGAACTCGGGAACTCCACCGAGGTCAGGGTGGGCCAGACCGCGGTCGCCATCGGCAACCCGTTCGGACTTCCCGGTACCATGACAGAAGGCATAGTATCGCAGAAAGGCCGTCTGCTACCGGTGCAGGGCGGTTTCTCCATACCGAACGTCATCCAGACAGACGCGGCCATCAATCCTGGTAACTCTGGCGGACCGCTCATGAATATCCAGGGTGAGGTCATCGGTGTGAACACGGCCATCGAGACCAATACTGGAACGTTTTCCGGCGTCGGCTTCGCGATACCTGTCAACACCGTAAGGCGCGTCGTTCCAGGGCTGATAGAGGAAGGAGATGTCGACCATCCGTGGATAGGTGTCTCCGGAAGAGACGTCAACTCCGAGATAGCCGAGGCGATGGGTCTCGACAACGCAACAGGTTTCATGGTCGTCGAGGTGGTGGATGACAGTCCGGCCGAAGAAGCAGGTCTGCGCGCCGGTGAAAGCACGGCGGTTATCAACGGTCGCGAGACAACTGTAGGAGGTGACGTGATAGTCGCGATAGAAGGCGAGAAAGTGACCGGTATAAACGATATACTTCTCAAGCTTTCCCAGGATACTCGGGTAGGAGAGACCATCAACGTTACGGTGATAAGAGACGGTAGAAAGGTCACTCTGCCCGTGACGCTTGAACCACGTCCTAACGATTGACGTCGTAGCGCAGTATCGCCGCTATACCGCCGAAGTTCTCCAGCCGTTCACCGGCCTCGTGGTCGGTGTGGACGACCTGTACGTCTCCACCGGTCTGCTCGACCTTTTCGACCATCTCCTGGTTCTCCCGGAGCATCTCCTGCGTAACAAGCAGCTTCTCGACGGCACCCTGCTCCGCTAAATCCTTCACAGGTTCTCCATAGCTGGCTTTCCCGCCTTTCTCCAGTTCCTCCAGGAACTCTTCTATAGCGGCTGTCTCCTCGCCTATCCGGGAGCTCTCGACGACCTTCTCCAGTGCACCGCGCTTGATGGCCTCCTGGAGCCCGGTCTCGCCTGTAACAGAGGTATCCTGGGTGAATGTCTTTGACTTCAGCTCGTCGGGCAGCAGGTTGTAGACCTTTTCCTTCTCGAAGCCTGGTCCTGCGAGGACGAGGTCGTCGACCTCTTCCGCGGAGCGCTTGAGAACCGATACCAGCTCCTTGTGGAACTCTTCACCGGTCTCCTGGTCATCGTACAGCTTTCCAGGGATGTTGGTCTCAAGCCCTGAAAGGTCGCTTATACCGGATTCTTCGACGAGGTAGAGGTCAGCTTTCCCTTTCTCTACCAGGCAGAAAAGCACCTGGTAGGAGTGCTTGGACTCGGCTTCCAGTAAACGGGACCATTCCTCGTCGCTGAAATCCTTCTTTATCTCGAACTCTGTTCCCGGCTCAAGATTGAACGTGTGGTAACCCAGCTCGACATCGTCGTCGGCCTGGCTTATCTCTCCTGTCACCCGTAGCCTGTCTTCCTGGTATTCGACTTTTTCAGCCTCTAAAGTGAGCTTGAGGGTTTTCTTCTCCCGGCCTTCGAGCTTCGTCCTCTGCGTGACCGCGCGGACGATATCGCCTTCGCCTACCAGGTCTTTCAGGTGCCAGAGGTCGTCAGTGTTCTCTATCTCGATACGGGCATAACCTTCCTGGCGGTCGGTTTTCAGCAGCTTCATGAAGGAGAAATCGCTACCTACAAATAAAAACCTGGATACGAGAAGGTTTACTTATGGAGAAAGAGTTTCCGATAGTCGTCCTCGCGGGACTCACGGTTTTCGGTCTAGTTTTCGCCCTTTCCCAGTCAGGAGGTTTCGACTTTGGAAGCCAGCCACGTGAAAAAGTGGTGCTCGCCGACCACGATTTCGGGAAAGTGGGTTCAAGCGAAGCCGATTTCCGCACTGTTAACTTCGGCGACTTCACCGTTGGCGAGACAAGAGGCGACATACTTGTAACGCGACAGAGAAAAGCCGACCTGAAGAAAAGTCTTTTCTCCGGTGAAAAAGTCAGGCTAGAATACAACGCCACGCAGCCCCGCGGCGGAAAAGTCCAGTTCGAAGTACTGGGCAAAAAAGGCGATGGAGCGGTCTACGTATCCGTTAACGGCGAAAGGATATTCAAGGAAAGGCTCGTGACCACAGGAACTCCCAACGTCACGATACCCGAAGGAAAACTACAGCCCGGCATGAACGACATAGTCATAGGGGCGACACAGGGAGGTATACTGTCCTCGACCCACTACTCCATCGAAGACCTTGAGGTAACGGTCGACGACCGCAAGTTCCACGACTTCACCGATACGTTCCAGCTCTATGACTACGAGATATCTGATTTCGTCGAGGCCAGGCTCAGCTTCCAGGTCGAGCCAGGGGCTGTCAAGACAAGCCCTCTCGAAGTGTTCGTCAACGGCAACAAGGTCTACACTCTGAGCCGGGTGAGAGGCTCCGAGGAGATCAGCCTGAGCCCGAGGAACGCCGACCTTCACCCCGGTCTCAACACGGTCAAGTTCAGTACAGACGGTGACGCGGAGTACAGCATAACCAACGCCGACATGACGGTACGGTACATCGGCGCGACTGAACGCCGGACGCTGAGACTGGAGTTCCCGGCCAACAGTTCGGCGCTGAACTTCGCCGAGAAAGAGGATACTGAGGAGAAGATAAGGTTCGAGTACCAGCGCTTCCTGCCTTCCCAGCACCAGATGATAATAGACTTCAACGGCGTCCGTTACCGGACAGTCCCCGAGAACGGTGAGAACACGGTGGATATATCCTCTGAGATACTTGAGGAGGACAGGAACATAGTAATAATAAGGAGCAACAGCACATACACGTTGAACGGCTTCAAGGTAGTATCAGAGAAGGTGGACAACTAGGATGGGATGGCTCAAGTGGATAGTGATAATCGGTATATCGTTCTTCTTCCCGCCTTTCCTGATAATCTTTCTACTGTGGAAGTACATCAAGCTGATGATAAGGGTAGACCTCTACATAATGTACCTGATGATCCGGATACCTCTCTGGCTGTTCATACAGCTGCCGCTTTTCTACCTGTTCTCGGCGGGACACGCCATAACAGGTTTCTTCATACGCGGCCTGACTGCCATCGAGCACCACAAGAAGACATCGATTTTCTTTGGAGGTCTTTACGCTGCTATCGCCTTCCTGCTTTTCCGTCCGACCTCGCTGAGCGCGGGAGAGATAGGGGCCAAGAGCACGGTCTTCGTATTTTTCATGGTGGCAGGAGGATTCTTCGGCATCATAATCGCATCTCTTATCGCCAAGTACCGCGGACTTGACTTCCAGCTCGCCAGCAAGAGCTTCCGGGGCAAAGGACCCAAGGAGAAGACCAAGGAGAAGGCGACGGAAAAGGCGCAAAAGGCGAAGGAGACAGGGATACAGGGCAGAGACCTCGCAGCCGCCGGAATGGGTGTGGCCGCCACGGGCGTCAGCCACGGCAGCACAGCCCACCAGGCCTACCAGACGGTGAAAGAAGGTGAGGTGGTGGGCGAGGCTGGCTCGATACCCACGGATATACTTGCCATACTTGAGGACCTGCCTGTTGTGGGTGAGGCCGTGGCCGGACTGGGAAGCGCCTCAATCCTTCCCGCTATACTTGCTATACTTGTCATAATACTGGCTCTTCTGGTGGTACTGATAGTACAGGCTGTGGTAGTCGCTGCGCTGTTTGGAGGCTTCATTTACGCGTACCTGCCGATGGTTCTCGGCCCGGTAGCTGGCGCTGTGGGTCTAGGCGCGGCATACGGTAATCTCGCGGGTCAGACTGTCGGAAACAAGTATCTTGCGGGCATCGACTTCAGTGAGGAGAAGAGAGCGCTCCAGGAGGCAGGAGCCCGCGTCAACTGCGTGCTCAAGGGACCTTCCTGCCTGAGGCAGTGGCGACTGAACAACACCGTCAGGCCTGGTTCGGAGGACGTCGGAGAGACATACGGGTTGAAAATAGACAGGTTCGAGATAGGCCAGGGCAAAACAGTGAACATAGCTTTCAAGGAGAAGAACTATCCTTTACCCATATCATTTACTATATCCAACCCTCGTCACGGCCTCAAGGGCATAAACGCCAGGAACGTCAAGTACCGGCTCAAGATGATAGACATGGACCACCAGGGCGAGAACGCCTTCTGCGATACGGGCTGGATACCAGTTGGAGCGGGGGGTGGGGCAGCCTACAATGTCGATAATGATGGTAAGAAAGACGACATCTATCCCGGAACCTCTGCCTCCACAGGCTTCCTGACCATAAGGGCTGAGGAAGACGGTGGACAGGCTCCTGGCGACGGTTTCACGCTTGAGGACTGCAACATGCTGCAGCCAGCGCTCGGAGAGTACAGGACAGTGATGCTTGAAGTCAGGTACGACTACTTCTCACAGGCCACGCTCTATTTCCAGGCCATGTCACGTGAAAACCTCCAGTCGAATCCGAGTATCCAGAAGAGATGGGAGGAGTCAAAGACCGCTGACACACCTGTCAAGGCGGCTGTGAACGTAAACGCGCCGGTCCTGTTCTACCAGTCGCCGGATAACGGTCTCCAGGCACAGCCGTTCGGTGTCAGGGCCACTGTCAACACTGACAAGTACGACATCAGGTACAAGGTAAAGGACCTGACGATAACCAAGTCGAGCAGGACGACGAGAGTTGAAGGAGCAGGACAGGAATGCCAGTTTGAATCCATAGCCGGGAAGGACGACAAGTTCCGGCTGGAAGACGAGGCGAAGAGCAACATAATATCCAGCGCCATCAGGAGCAAGGTAGAAGAAAACGTGGACAGCGGCAGCATCGAGAACTACCTCTGGTTCACGAAGGACAGGCAGCCCCCTCTGTTCGGTTGCGTGATGAAGCTGAACCAGCTTTCCTCTATCAGCCAGGCAGGCGAAACACTGAACATGAACATAAAGGCCAACTACACTGTTGCGAAGAGCGAGAAGATAGACAACTTCAAAGTGCACAACTCGAGGTGTTCGAACGTGAACTGTCCTCTACTTGTCACCAGGCAGTTCGCCCAGTCTGACAGGGACTACGGCTGGCAGACCAAGTGCAAGGGCGTGGACGCCGGTAACGGCTGCACCATCGTGAAAGGCGAAGGAGACTGGACGAAGATACAGCCGACGAATAGCAAGTTCGACGCCAGCATAACCCAGGGCGAGATAGCGCTCGAGGTCGAGGCCCTGGACGCCCTGGACGGCGTGGACGACGTTGACGGGACAAGCGGCGAGACAAAGCTTTCAGCCGCCTTGAAGGAACGCAACTGGAAAAAGGTCGACGAGGATGAGACCAACTACGCGATAGTATGGAAGACAGGGTTCGACGGCAAGCCGGATACCAAGTACCGCAAGGTGAACGTCGCAAACCTGTGCACCCAGGAAAGCGTGAGCGCCAGTATAGAGAACGAAAGAGGCAAGTGGCGTTCACAGGCAAAGGATTACCTGAGGAAGCAATACGGCTGGAGAGACATCATCTCTCTCAAGGTAAACGATCTGAGCATGGTGGGGAGTATCTCCTGCTCGTGAATCATGTCAGCGCAAGCATCGACAGGAAGTTTCTTGTACCAAGCGCGAACCCGAGCAACGCGATGAGGAACAGGTAGTACTTCTTCTCTTCCCCCTCCATGTTCTGGACGATGTAGTAGACTACCGGGATGATGACCAGGCCCTTCATGACGAACATGCCGGCCGGTCCCATCGTCTCGACGAAGTAGCTCGCAAGCACGTGTTTCTCCGAGGCGCCGTAGGAGATGGCGACAGCGCTGGTGGTCGCATCCCAGAAGTGGGCGGCGACCGGTATCCCGAAACCGTAAAGGGAGAGCTGCGGCAAGCCGTACTTCAAGACGAAGTAGCCCAGTCCGAGGACCGCAGAGTAGACAGAGACGACCGAGACAAACCCGGCCAAGTTGTTGAGCTCGTATAACGAAAGGAAGGATACAAGCGCCAGCGAGCCGACCGCGGCGAACGGTTTGTGGTATTCGATGCCGGAGCGTTCCTCTGCCTTCTTCGCCACCACCAGTACTGAAGCGGTGAAGAAGAACATCGTGAAGTAGATGAAAGGCGTCACAAGCAGGAAGGTTTCAACCAGCTGCATGTCCTCGAGGCCGCGGACCGCGCCACCGAGAAGGACGTAGGGCGCTATCCCGATGAAGAAGCGCCTGTCGATGTCGATATCCAGCTTCTTCAGGAACGGGAATCCCAGGTAAGCCGCGGCCACCGCGAAGAGACCGGCGTAGACAGTGGTGTTGAATATGTTGTAGTCACCTGCTCTACCTGTGGCAGGGTACCAGAAATTCTCCAGTAAAAACCTTTTAACCACTGAAACAATACTCATATTACATGCAAACCCGGCATCTAGCTTTAAGTCTGTTGTTTCTGGCTGTGATAGTTTCCGGCTGCGCCGATTCCTCCGGGTCTGAGAAGACCACCTCGGAGAGCGGCCAGGCCATAAAGATAAAGCAGCTCAGAGTCAGCCCGACCCAGGTATACGAGGACTCGAACGTGCGTGTAGCACTGGATGTCGAGAACATAGGACAGCTCACTGCGAACATCTCCCTCGGCGAAAAAGGAGAGAACGTGATGCAGAACTACTGCCCGGACATGTTCACCAATACTGAAGAAGGCTACTCAGTCACCACTTCTGGTGAGACCATCAACAAGGATGACGACGCAAGCCCGGAACAGGTGAGGCTCCCTCCGAACCGCCAGCTCAAGATAGCATGGAACCTTAAGCAGTCGGGTGACGTCCCGCTCTACGGGCTGAAATGCGACATGCAGTTCCAGGTACCGTTCAACTACACAGTCAAATCATACAAACAGGTCCAGATAAAGAAGTCGCAGGAGGTCTCGGGGTCAGCGAAGCTCCAGTCAGAATCCTCCCGCGGACCGATGCTTTTCGCCATCGAGACGATAGGCAG
>JBDGRD010000003.1:0-5748 GCA_042218425.1 Candidatus Nanohaloarchaea archaeon | reverse complement strand
CATCATCGGCGGAGAAATCGAGCGAATCGAACGCGAAGAAGACGAACTCCGCCAGTTGGCCCAGAACATCTAGAGCGTCGGGGGCGGGATTTGAACCCGCGTCGGCGCATACACGCCGAGTGGCTATTTGTCTAGCAGCGGGTAAACGGCGACTCGAGCCCTGTGGGGGGCGAGAGTGGAACCGTCGTGACCTTGAGCGGGCAAGGGTCCGCCGCTAAGTTAGCAAGCCACCGCAATGGCCAGGCTATGCGACCCCGACATCCGGTATCTGTGAATTGGCTGGTAAACGTTTAAAATCCAATCGAGCGCCAGCCGTGCTTGTATTGGCTGCCGGACAAGGTATATAAATTTCTGGCAGAAAACGCTTTGTAGAGGTTAAATCAATGGCTGAGAACATAGTGGACTTCTCGCAACTGACCGGTAAAGACGTATTTACGAGGAAAGGTTCGTACTGTGGAACCCTTAAAGATGTAGAGACTGATCTAGGCAAGTTCGCGGTCAGGGCTGTTGTAGTAGGGGCGAAGAAAGGTTCTTACCTCGCCCAGAAAGTCGGTGGCTCGAAGAACGTCGTCATCCCGTACAACATGGTAGAGGCTATCGACGACGTTATCATCATCAAGGACTTCCAGACAAACGATGTCCCCGAGGAAGAAGTAGAGGAAGCTTGAAACCGGTCGAACTGTTTAAGACTCCGCGGCTGAAAATTTATACATGGTACTCCAGCTGCTAGTTTCAGTTGTTTACGAGACCGTGCGGCATTCATGGTTCGTCGCCGCCTTCAGCATCAAGTTTCTCCTGGCCGGGGTAGTGGCGAGGCTTGTATACGAGAACCGCCTGGGTCTTGAAGAACTCGACGTCGAACTCATGAAGTACGCGAGAGAGACCGTGGCGGCGATAGTCGTTCTCGGGGCGGCGGCAGCGGCATCCGGGTTCAAACCTCCGCTTTTCCCGGGAATCGTCAGCGAGGCGCTGGCAGCAGGTTACTTCGCGTACCTTTTCTGGCGTTACTAGCTGTTGAGAAGTTTCTCTTTCACGCGCTGGTGCCAGGAGTCAAGTGCGTCCGTGGTCAGCTCTCTTATCTCGTCCATCGGAAGCGCAGTGTAGATGTAGTAGACCGTTTTGTCTGTCTTTCCTTCGCGCATGATGAGGTCCTTGTCAAGCATCTCCTGCAGCGCGCGCTGGACAGTGGAGCGGTTCCTGTCGACACGCGAGGCCAGTTCCTGGACAGTAAGCTTGGATTCCTGTAGCTCGTCGAAGATGTTCTTCTGCAGGTTGTTAAGGTCGAAAACCTCGAAGATTATGTCTTCGTCGTCCTTCCCCTCCACGTCAAGAAATTCCATCATCTACAAGATAGGATGTTTAACCATAAAAATCTCAGCCTCCGGCGATGACGTCAAAGACCCTTACTTTATCTCCCGCCTCCAATTTATGTTTACCGGTGATTATCCTCCCGTTTCTCGAGACCAGAACCTCCTGCTTCTCGATACCGCGGGAATCAAGCAGGTCGTCGACCGTCGTGCCTTCCTCGACATCGAGCTCCTTCTCAACCTCGTCGTCAAGGTCGTCCCGGACAAGCTCTATCCTGATCCTGGTTCACCTTTCTCTTCTATCCTTGAACGGTATTTTTCCAGCGCCGTGTCGAGCGCTTCGCCCGCGTCTATTCCCAGGTCTTCCGCGACAGCCAGAAGCGAGAACAATGCGTCACCTACCTCATCTTCCTTAATCTCCATCTTCTCAGGAGCAAGACCGTACTCGGAAGACTTTGTCACATCCTTCGCTATTTCCCCGACCTCGGATACAAGGTCCATTATCCGGAAGCCCGGCGCCGCTTCGAGGTCATGCTCTTCTATGAACTCCGCGACTTTCCTCTGTTCTTCCATGGTACTGTCAGCGCGGGAAAAAGTCAAAGGTCTTCCGCCATCTCGATCGCGCTTTCAGCGGCCTGGTATCCGTAGTCTATCCTTTCCCCGGCTTCTTCAGCCGTCATACCCGGCCCGGTGATGCCGAGCGCTACAGGAGTATCGCGGGAGAGGCTCACATCTGTCAATCCCTGAGCCGCCGCGTCGGCTATCACCTGATCGTGGTCCGTGTCGCCCTTGATGATGGCGCCGAGCACAGCCACCGCGTCGATTTCATCCTGTCTTGCCAGCCTGTCAGCCGCAAGCGGTGTATCGTACGAGCCCGGCACGTGCATTACCTCGACGACTTCGGCGTCGTTTTCCTCCGCCGCTTTTTCCGCGGCTTCCTCCATCCTGGAGGTCACGGGTTCGTTGAAGTCAGCTACTACAATCCCAAGTCTTACCGTCACAACTACACCTCTATTATACCATTTCGCGCGGCGTGGAATATATACTCCTGGGCCCAGCCGGCGTATTCGCCGAAGTACCCCTGCAGGTTTTCGATGGTGTCGTCGTAGCTGGACGAGTGATGCTCCGGGTAGTGTTTCTCGACCGCTTTCTGCGCCCAGGTGTCTATAGGATAGGCTTCCTCGAAGCCGAGCGAGAACAGCAGGACGCAGTCCGCCACTTTGTCACCGACGCCGTGCAGCTCTTTCAGCTTCTTCCTAGCCTCAGGGTAGTCCATGTCACGTATCTCGGCCGGTTCGAAACCGTCCTGCAGCATCCTGACCGTCTCCACTATGTATTCCGCCCTGTAACCAACCCCGAGTTCACGAAGCTCTTCCTCCGTCACACGGGAGAGTTCTTCCGCTGCTGGGAACCGGAGAAGTTCGCGGCCGCCGACTTTCTCCACGCCGCCGTAGCTCCTGGCGATGTTGTCGTGCATCTTCTTGATGCGAGGTATCCGCATCTGCGGCGAGCAGAGATAGCTGATGAGGCAGGGAAAGAACTCATCCTGTACTACGCGGAGACCCCAGAGCTCTTGCTTCGCCTCTTCCAGCCGCGAGTCATCCGGGAAAGTTTCGAATACCGTTTCCAGGTCGCGGTGGAGGCCAAGCGCTTTCTCCACCTCGCCACGTGAGAGTTCGCTTTCAACGAACAGCCGGTCTCCTTCCTGCTCCACCACCAGAGGTTTGCCGTCCCTGAACGTGTAGAACCTGTCGGACCCAGAGCCGTACAGTTCGCCCTCCATGCGGTGCCAGCAGAAAGTCTGGCCGCATGTCATCGTCAGT
The DNA here is from genome assembly GCA_042218425.1 of Candidatus Nanohaloarchaea archaeon. Taxonomy (GTDB): domain Archaea; phylum Nanohalarchaeota; class Nanosalinia; order Nanosalinales; family Nanosalinaceae; genus JBDGRD01. The sequence continues at coordinate 2,618 of JBDGRD010000003.1, read as the reverse complement.
TCAAGGTCGAAATCCTCCGCCGGGATGAAGAAGTTTTCCATACTACCCTACTAGGATGTAAACTATTTAGAAGTCAGTCCTCGCTCTTGGTGTAGCGGAAGAAACCCGTGCCTTTCTCCTCGTCTATCTCGTCGGTCTTGTCCTTCGTCTTCCGGGCATCGCTTTTCTTGTAGCTGCGGCCGCACCTGTGGCATTTCACGCGTTTCTCCGCCTCAGAGCGCTGCTTGAAACCGCAGTCCGGGCACTGGTAGAAGACCGCCATACCGGGGATTGGGTGTTCAAACTTAATCAGGGTTTGGATGACTCTTTTCAGTGGGCGCACGAATCAATCCTTATGAAATCAGAGATAAAAACAGGTCTTTTATCAGGTCTAACGTTCTCAGGCCTGGCCTACGCGTCCGTAAAACTTCTCGGGTTCAACTCCACAAGCTTTACAGTCCTGATGTATCTCTACGTGGCTCTAGGTGTTTTAACAGCCTTCCTGTTCTACCTGAAGACTTCAGAGGCCGGATTGAAGGATATGATGCGGAGATTTGTAGTCGTGGTCGAGCGAGAAGAGCTGGAACTGAGGAGCGTTCTCACCGGAGAAAAATATAAGGTAAAGGGAGAGATCGAGAAGGTCTAGTAGGAGACCTCCTCCACCTTCATCCCTGAAGAACTCTGTAGCGAGGCCGTATCATCCATGTCCCAGTCCAGACCGGTGCCGTAGACCGCGTTCTCCCTCTTCCTGCTGACTTCATCAGCGCCGTTGTTGTAGACGTAGAGCCGTTCACCAGGCATGAGAGATACTTGACCGAAGCTGTGGGTATCGGAGTCCTGGTTGCTGAGAACCCAGTTCTCGAGGTCTGCTTCCTGTCGGCCGGTGTTGACAAGGATGACGTACTCGCCGCCACCCGACTCTTCATCTGCGGTCGTCTTGTTAGCGACGAGCTCTATCTCGGGAAGGTTCTGGCGAGCCATCTTCTTCTGGCGTCTCTCTACCTCTTTCTGCTGTTGCTCCATGAGGTCGCGGAGCTCCTGCGCCGTCTTTTCAACCTCTTCCCTGTGGGTTCCCCTGAACTTTTCCGACACCTTGCCTCCGCGCTCGACACGGACAAGGGTTCCCGAGGGAGTCTCCGTCCTTTCGACCGTGCGAGCAGAGGACTCGACCAGCTCCAGCTTGCCCCGGGACGTCGTGAGCTCCCAGGTGGTGCGGCCGGGTTTACGGTCGAGGGTAAGCCGCGTCGACGGGTTCTCAAGCTCCACCCGGACAGAATCCGACTCTATAGACGTCCTGAAGCTGTTGAATGCGGTCTCCACGCTCCTTGTGAAACCTTCCGCTGACGTATTGGAGACTACTTCGCGAGGCACAGATTGAGAGGAAGATATCTCCGGTAAATCAGCTGAAAGATTTTGAGAAGCGTCTAGAGACTGGGAAGCTGCTGGAATAGATACGAGACCTACTATAAGAGATGCTGCCATAGCTGCTTCGTACATCGTTGGCATATCGAGCCATTAGTAAGAGCGATTTATAAATGTTGTGAAAATAGAGGCTAGATTTGCTGAAAAGTGCTTAAAATTTTCTTCTCGCTCTAAAAACTGTTTAAATACATTTATTCTACTTTAACGTCAGGATAGTTGTTCTTGAAAACTGTTAAAGCCGCTTTCAGCGCACCAAGTATTATCGGCCCCAGGAACAATCCGGCTGCCCCGAAGACGTAGACCCCGCCTATAACGCCGAGAATTATAACCGCAGGATTAAGCTTGGCCGTCCTGTCGACCAAGATAGGCCTGAGGAAGTTGTCTATGAGACCCACCACGAAGAAGCCGTACAGCGTCAAAAAGACTGCGGCAGCCGGGCTACCGATGATGAAGAGATAGATGGCGGCCGGAATCCAGACAAGTGTCGCACCTACCACAGGGATGAAACCCAGGATTATCATGACGAACGTCCAGAAGATGTAGTTGGGGATGCCTGCGAGAGCGAGTCCGAGGCCTCCTGCAAGACCCTGGGCAACCGCGACAAGGACATGGCTCTGGATGACCGCCCACGTCGTGTCCGAGAGCCTTTCATAGAGGATGTCCTGCATTTCCGCGGGAAGCGGCGTAGCCTCCTTGAGCCATATAACAAACTGCTCCCCGTCCTTCAGTATGTAGTAGACCAGGAACAGCATGACGAACATGCCTATAACTATCTGTGCCGCAAGACCGATGGCCTTCGAGAAACCTCCTATCGTTACCGTCGTGAAACCTTTTACAGCCTGATTTATCTCCTTCTCAAGGTCGATATCCTGGCCCGTATAACTCTTTATCTGCTGCTCTATCCCTCCATAGTTTATCAAATCCGTCTCCTGGACATCCTGGGCAAAATCTTTCGCATCCTCTGCGACCGCGAACCCGGCCACGGAAAGCGGTAGAATCGCGAGAAGAACAGTGAGAATCACAAGGCTGAACGCCGACACCTTCTCACCCAGCTTCGGCTCCAGGCGTTCCTGTAGCGGGTGGAGCAGGAAACCGAGCAATACAGCTCCTATCAGGTAGCCGAGCAAGGGCTTCACCATCAGGAAGGCCACACCTATCAGAACGAGTATAAGTGCGGAAAGGAAGGCTCGCTCGGTCTTCATATGGGAAAGATGTGG
>JBDGRD010000029.1:0-24446 GCA_042218425.1 Candidatus Nanohaloarchaea archaeon | reverse complement strand
CAGTTCTCCTCTCTGGGTTAGTTTGTCAAGTGAGGATTTTTCTCCGAAAACACCCCAGTCCTGGGCGTTCATGAAACGGTTTTCAAGCCGGTTCTTGGTCTCCTCTGGGAAGTCGAACTCCTTCACAAGCTGTATCATGTCGTCGACAGTGTAGTCCTCTCCGTTCCGGTCGGAGAGCTCTGTGACTATACGTTCAAGCAGTATCCGGGCCTGGGAATCCTTCCCGAGGTCGAAAGCCATCGACCAGTCCGCCGCGCTCAGCTCCCCGGCGTTGAGAGTGAAGGTATCATCATACGGCATCTCTCTTTCTTCGAAGTCACGGACCTTGCCCTGCGGGATATAGACCTGGGCCTCGAAAGCATCCGGTGTGATATCCCACCGCTCCAGGAGTCCGGCGGCGCGTTCGTTGGGTCGCTTCATCGACCAGTAGATACCCATCGGGTCGATTATTATGGTCGAAAGGTTCTGCGAGATATCGGCCCCCTGGAGTTCCTCGGCGATGGTTCCCATCGAGTAGGATTTACCTGTACCTCTCTTGCCGAAGATACCCATGACGTGAGGCCTTGCAAGGTCGAAGTAGATGGGATTGGCCTTGTGGGCCTCCTCGTTCTCGCCGACGAGGTGCTTCCCTATGATGCCAGTGCCTTCCAGTCCATGCTCTTCCCGGTCTTCCTCGTCGCGGCCTACACTTATCTTCGGCATAAAAAGAAATTCCCGGTCCTGAATATAAAATCAGGCGACGCTCAGACAGTCAACCCGATGCCGAGAACTGCGAGACCCATCATGGTCAGCCAGACAAACCCGTCCCACCTGAGGATGTACGCGCCGTCAAGCTCTCCCGTGGGTATCCTGTGGTAGTCGAACGGCATCAGCTGGAAGAACGTGAAAAGTATTATCACCTCGGCCACCTGGGTGAAACCCAGCGCGAAAGTGGCTATCCATCCTGCGAAAAGCGCCACTAGCCCTCCGGATACCAGCCAGTACTGTCTCTTCATCCAGAGAGCGTCGATGGTCTTTCCCCAGTGCTCGTACTTCTTACCGGAGAACTCGCTCTCCACCGGGAACGTGAACAGTATCGGAAGCCCGGTGAGGACGGCGAACATCGCCCCGACTATCGTCGTGACAGAACCGGAGAGAGACATCTCCAGTTCCGTGTAAGCCGACATCCACTGGGCCACAATGCGCTGACCAAGCTCGCGCAGCAGGAGAGGAACCGTCGCCAGGGAACTGTAGACAGCGCCGTTCCTGAGGGTCAGCTCGCCGGTGTACGCGGTGAATGCTGCGCCTAGCACCACTGCGGACAGCACGAAGTAGTTTACTTCTTCAAGCGAGGGCCGGAAGCTGGACTCCATGGGTGAAGATTGGTCGGGCTGGTTAAAAAATCGTTCATGCGGCGGTTCAAAGGTCCATGTTGATGCATATCTCCGCTATCGAGTAGTTCTCCCCGGAGCGAAGTATCTCAGGGTGCTCCTTTATCTCGTCTATGTGCATCCCGGCCTCATCGTTCTCGTAACGCCGCCTGATCTCGGTCCAGGGGACAAGATACGCCTCTCTCGGCCGGCCTCTGCCCCGCTTTAGTTCCACTGCGAGAAGGCCTTTCCGTCCCGAGCGGTCGAGGAACTCGGATATGCGCTCGACCTGGTGGCCGTTCTTGCTCGAGGAGAAGTGCTGCGAGAAGTAGAGCTTGTTGGTGCTCGAAGTCTTAACCGACTTGTTCTCGATGGCGAGGTAGAACATCTCGTGCGGCGAATCCACCAGGACGTCGCAGAGCTGGGATGAAAACCGGTGCTGCTTCTTTCTATGCGCGATACCGTCTATGTCCTCTTCCTCGAAGAAGTCGTTGAAGGCGTTCACAAGTTCGCGTTCGAACTCTGTCATCCCTGTTCCAGTCTTGGAACTCCAGCTACTTAACTCTGCAGTCGCTCCTGGAGTTTCCTTTCGTGACCGGCGCCGACGAAAGCCACTATATCGGCGTCAGGGTTCTCGCTCTCCAGCTGCTCCAGAGCCTCGGCCATGACCTGGTCCCGGTCCGCGACAAGCACGCTGTAAAGGCCGGGGTATTCGTCCCTGAACTCGTCGAGCACGGTTTCCACCTGGTCCTCTCCAGGGATGCTGGAGAGATCGAAGCTTCCGCCTAGGAAAAGGCCGCCAAGAAGCGAGAACGCGGCCTTGACCTTTTCCTTCCGGCTGACATCTCCCAGCCTGTCGACGGTTATCCGGATATCCTGGTCTATAAGCGCGACCTCCCGGTTCTCCTCCATCGACCTCTGGAACGCATGCAGCATCTCGTCTCCGGGCATGACCCCAGTTTTCGAGCCCACGAAGTCCTGGAACTTTTTCATGAGCCAGAGGAAGACTGGGCCCGATGAAGGCCTGTCACCCCGCAGAAGCGCCTCCAGCCGCAGCATGTCAAGCTCAAGCGCCACTATCTCAGGGTCGTGCTCGTCTATCTTCTGGTCTATCAGCTCCAGGCTGTCCTCGGAGACGTGGGAGGTTCCGTAGACGTGTATCAATTCTTTATCCCTGGGGAAGCCTATAGACCCGGATTTTCTAATACCTGTCCGACACCTGTAGAGATGTAATACAGAATTTCCGTATATGTTTCTATGAAGAGAATATGTAATACGAAGTGTTGAAAAGTAGTGGTTCCCAGGGGTGGACGCTTCCGCGGTAACGGGGATCCCTGGGCGTACCTCGGATCCGCCACCCTCCGAACATACGTCCAGGTGCTTAGGGCTGCTCCCGTCAGGGCCTGGCCCGGTTCACACCGGGACGCATCCCGGAGGACGGATCGTCGACGGCACTGTCCCGGGGGCCGCCACCGGGGAAAACGCCGCTCCCTGGTTTTCGGCTCCGGCGTAACGAGGATTTCCGGTTACAGGCGACCCCAGTCGCCCAGCCTACCGTGGAAGAATTCTTCTGGAACTGTTAAAAGCAGGATGGTTTCAGCCCTGCAGAAGCATCTCGGCTTTCCAGAGGATTGAGCCGCCCGCAGTCAGGATGAGTGCTGCGTAGCTGAGGCTCCTGAGAGGAGAGTCTGATAGATTGGCGTTCAGGAACGCGGTCGCCGCTATCGAGAACGACTTGAAGTTGAGTAGAATTTTGTTCAGCATCAATTATTCGCCTTCGGTGGGGCAAGAATCGGAGTTTTTGCTCCTTTAACCCGATTAAAGACCGCAACATTTATAAACCGATTGGCCTGAGAGAAGGTGTTTTTCGCCGGCTCCAGGCGCTCTACGGCCGGTTTTCAGCTCAAATCTCGAATTCGTCGCCTTTCTCCACTATCTCGAAGCCTCTATCCTCCATTTCCTGGCGTTCCTCGGCGTCTTCCCGGAGAACGGGGTTGGTATGGTTCATGTGGGTGAAGTAGATATCCGTGTCCACGTCGTCGAAAAGCTCCATCGACTCCTTGATGGCGGGATGTGGGACCTCCTCGTACCGGTCTATCTCGTCGCGGCTCCAGAAAGTGCCGTCCAAGATGGCTATGTCGGCTTCCTTTATGGTCTCTATTATCTCGTCCGTGAACTCGGTTACGTCGCTTATGTAGTATAGCGTCTTTTCCTCTCCTTCTATCAGGTAGCTGGTGGTTTCAGTGTTGAACTGTGGGTGGTAGTGCTCCAGTGCCTTTATCTTGCCGCCCTGCAGTTCCTCTGCGTCCCCGTCGGAGAAGTCCTGTATCTCGATGTTGCCGCGGTCCAGAAGGTAGCGGTACGGGTCGTTTTTCCGGAGGAAGTTCTGTACGTACTCGTTGCAGTAGACGTTGAGGTCCGTGGCGTCGGGGCCTTCCTCACCGAAGTAGAGAAGGCCGGTTACGTGTCCGAGGCCTGTGTGAGGCACGAAGACGCCGTCTATGTATTCCACGTCGACCTGGTACCTGATGTCGGGTGACGCCGCTATAAGGTATGTGACCGTACCTGGAGAGCTGTCCTCTCTAAGCACTATGGAGGCGGTGTATCTCTGTTCCCGCGGGTCTTCTCTTGCGTCGGTACAGGTATCGCAGTCACAGCCCAGGTGCGGCACTCCCCCGTCCTGGACGTTTCCAAGTACTTCTATGTTCATCTTCCCCCTCGCCTCTGTTACTCTCGGTATCGATGCCAATAGTTAAAAAGTCCTTCATAACCTCGTCGTGACTGTTAAAAGCGTTGGAGCCGTATCCCGCACTTATGAGCAGTGATCGTTTTTGTCTACGGAAAGCCTGTAAGGCTGGCGGTCGCTGACAGTTCTGTATTTCAAAGTTACAGTTCCAGTTATTTCCCAGAGGTTTCTCCGACAGAAATCTTCCCCTTGCCGGGATGGCAGAGTAGTTATGCAGCCGCCTGCAGCGACTGGTTACGCTCAGTCGACACCCAGTGGAGGCTTTCATCCCCCGCGAGCAGAAGCTCGCAGAGAGCGGCGTACCCGGGTGCAAATCCCGGTCCCGGCTCTTATCCGGTTCTGGGACGCTGGAAGATCGCTGGAACGGATCGACTGCCGTTCCGTGCGGATCCCGGTCCCGGCTCTTTTTTCACGGAGCTTTTGAGGTGGTGCCCTTGAGAGAGGCTGCTATAGCGGTTGCGAGATGCGAGGAGCGCGGATACCTCATAGTACGCCGGGCCGAACACGAGACAAATCCCGGGAGATGGGAGTTCGCTGGCGGTGAGGTGGAGGACGGTGAGAGACCTGAAGATGCTGCCCGCCGGGAGCTTGAGGAAGAGACAGGGCTGGAAGGAGAGATAGTCCGGGAAGGCGATCACTTCGTCGGCCAGGGAACAACCGGGAAATGGAGGTTACACCCGTTCCTGGTGGAGGTCGATGGCCGCGAGGTGGAGCTGAGCAGAGAGCACGACGAACACCGGTGGATACGGCTTTCCGAGCTCGAAAATCTTGATACTGTCGGCCGGATGAAAGCGGTCGAGAAACTGGAGCTGGCCGGGGATGGATGAAGAAGACGAACCTCTGGACGTCGTTGCAGCCGTGGCTTACAGCCCGGGTGACGACGAGTTCTTGATGGTGGAGCGTTCGCCAGATAGGAAGTGGTTCCCTGGCAGGTGGGAGTTCCCATCAGGAGTTATAGAGGACGAAGAGCCAAAAGAAGCGGCGCTGAGAGAGCTGCGGGAGGAGACTGGTCTCGTCGGGAAACCTGGTCTTACAGGAGAGCCCCACATAGTGGAATCGGAGTACGGGGTTTTCCGTGTGCATCCCGTCCTGGTGCTGGTGGACAGGGAAGAGGTCGAGCTGACCGATGAGCACTCGGAGTACCGCTGGCTCGGGCTTTCCGGCATAGACGAACTTGATACCGTTAAAGGTTTGAAGAAAGATCTGGAAGCTTTAAAGGTGGGAGACGATGGATAGAGCCAGCTTTCCTGTTGTCGTTACCGGTGTAGTGGTGGCGCAGGGAGAGGTCCTCCTGGCGAAAAAAGAGGAAGATGAGGGCCATCCTATCGGGGGCGAATGGCACTTTCCCGGCGGTTTTATGGAGGGAGGCGAACAGCCTGAAGAGGCTGTGAAGCGCGAGCTGAAAGAAGAAATCGGTCTTGAGGTCGATGTCCATCATCTTGTAGATGTCTACCACGAGGAAAAAGGCGACCTGGTGCGGGTCTTCTACTACTGCGAGGCGGATTCAAGGGATTTGGAGCCGGGGGAAGACCTTGAAGAGCTGGAGTGGGTCGAACCTGAGAAAGTGGTCGAGAAGCTTTCTGACGGTCACGAAGCCGCGGTGGTTTCGGATAGACAGGATATCGAAAACCTGATGGAGAAACTGGCGAAGATGCCGAGCTTTAGATGATACTATGTCACTGAAACTGTTCAACACGCTTACGCGGGAGAAAGAAGAGTTCAAACCTATCGAGGAAGGAAAGGTACGTCTGTACAGCTGTGGCCAGACCATCTACGACGACCTCCACATCGGGAACGCGCGGCCTTACGCCGCCTGGGACACTCTGAGACGTTACTTCGAGTGGAAGGGTTACACCGTCCGACATGTCCAGAACATAACGGATGTCGGTCACCTGACGGACGACGCGGATCAGGGTGAAGACAAGGTCGAGGTCAGGGCAAAGGAACTCGGGCTTGAACCGATGGAGCTGGTCGAGGACCAGATAGAACGCTACTTTGAAGATACGAAGGCGCTGAACATCGAGCGCCAGGACATCGTTCCCCGCGCCACCGGCCACATCCACGAGATGATAGAGTTCGTCAAGAGGATAATGGAGAACGGGTACGCCTACGAGCGCGAGGGTAACGTCTACTTCGACCTCGACGCGTTCATCGAGGACTACGACTACGGCGAGATGGCGAAGAAAGACCTCGACCAGTTAAAGGAGGAGGCCGAGTCCAGGGTCGACCCGGATTCGAAAAAGAAGAACCAGTACGACTTCGCTCTCTGGCTGAAGGCCACCCGAGGCCACCTCATGAAGTGGAAGTCGCCCTGGTCGACAGGTTATCCCGGCTGGCATCTCGAGTGCTCGGTCATGAGCCAGAGGTATCTTGGGGACGAGTTCGACATACATACCGGCGGGAAAGACCACATCTTCCCCCATCACCCGAACGAGCGCGCCCAGTGCCGGGCCGCGACAGGAGAGGGCCAGGCACGTTACTGGCTCCACAACGAGTTCATCAAGTGGGAGGGCGAGAAGATGTCGAAATCCACCGGCAACTTCGTGACCGTTAGAGAGCTTCTAGACGAGTTTTCAGGCGACGCCATCCGGCTGTACCTGATGTCCTTCCACTACCGGTCCGAGGCCAACTTCACCAGGGGCGGTATCGAGAAAGCCGAGAAAGAGCTTGAACGTGTCCGGCGGGCTGTCCAGAGGATAAGAAGGACGGGCGGTTCCGGAGAAATAGGTGTGGAGGAGCTTCGCCAGGATTTCAAGACCGCCATGGATGACGACCTGAACACGGCGAAGGCCAAGCAGAGGCTGATGGAGTTCGTGTCCGATGTCAACGCCGCACTTGACAGTGGCGAGTATGTCGGAGGGGATGCGGCCGATGCCCTGGTCGAGCTTTTCGGCGTGCTAGGCGTCGATGTCGAGCCAGGAGTCGATGAAGATGAGGCAGAGCTCGCCGACCTGCTGATAGAGCTGAGAGAGCGTTTCCGCGATGAAGGTGACTACGATGCAGCGGATGATATACGTTCGGCTCTGGAAGATATGGGTTTCGACGTAGAAGATACGGATGAAGGTGCGGTCTGGTACCGGGTGTAGAAAGGTCAGTGGACCTGTGACGCGTGGGATTTAAGTCCGCGTTCCGAGTCGAAGGACTTTCCGCATTCGTCGCAGGTGTGCTCCTCGTCTTCGCTCTCTTCCCCGGATTCTTCTCCTGTGTCTTCGACTTCCTCCGTCTTTTCCTCTATCTCTTTCTTTCTCTGCTGTTTCCGGTCAGGCTGCTCCTCGAATATCTCTTCGGCTCTTTCGTCGGAGATGCCCAGCATGTCCTGGGCGCGCTGAAGCTGCCTCTTGGCGTTGTCTCTCTTCATGGTATCAAGAGTTTGTCGGAGATGTTTTAAACAGGTTAGGGTCATCTCTCGGCGGCTACAAGCCCTGTGAGGTTGTCCTTGAACTCGTCGTAGTGCTCCGGGCTCATCGATGCACCCGCGGCCTTCCTGTGGCCGCCTGCCTCTGCTCCTTCTTCACGCGCCTTCTCCGGTAGCGCCTCGTCCATCAGTTCGCCGAGGTCGACTCGCCCGGACTGGCAGCGCGCGCTCACCGATATCTCTTCCTCGGACCTCTGCGCGACCAGGTGGATCCACTCTGGTGTCTTCGTGGACATGTTGGTCGCGATGCTCGAAGTTATGTTGAACTCGCTTTCCAGTTCGAAGAAGATTATCATGTTTTCCCGGTCGATTTCGCGTTCCTCTTCGTAGTTCTCGACTGCGTTGTTGAACTCTTCCTGCATCTCCAGGTAGACCTCGTAGACTTTCCGGTACTCTTCCTGGGCCTCAAGCTCTTTCAGGTCGGATGACTTCATCAATGCCTGGTATGCCAGCTTTGCGAACTCGGCCGAGTCACGGTAAGGCTTGATGTTGAGAACGCTTGAGTACCGGCCGTACTCGCAGTTCTTTGCCAGCTCCTGCTGTGAAAGTTCTTCTGGCAGGTAGGGTTCGTACTCCTCCTTCAGTTCCTCGAACAGCTCGGGACACGAGTCGACACCGAAGTCCTGTATGACTCCCAGGCCGGCTATCCATCTGAGCTCGTCTTTAAGCCCGAACTCTTCCGAGATATCGAGGCATATCTTGCTGCACGGGATGTAGACGTCGGGGTCGTTCTCCCGCGGATTGACGAACGCCACGTCCGGCACCCGGTCAAACGTGTGGTGGTCTACTACCAGAACTTCCGCGCCGAACTCTTCCTGGATGGACTCCAGTTCGTCCGCACCCAGGTTGAAGTCGAGCACTATCAGCCTGTCCGTCTCTTCAAGGATTTCGTGGTCCTTCTCTCCAAGGTGGTAGGCCCGCTTGTGAGGTATCTTGACCTCGTCGGCCTTCCTGCCCCGTGATTCTTCCAGTATCTTCGAGACGATGGTCGCGGATGAAGTCCCGTCCATGTCCCAGTGGTGTATGATGGTGACCCGGTCGTCTTCTTCCAAATCCTTGATGTATCTAATCGCAGGTTCCAGTTCCTCCTGTTTCATGCCTATCATCCCCTACTGGGCACCTGAGAAACTGAATTTTGCTTTTCTGCCCTCGAACTCTATCTCACCCGTGTGAGCCAGTTCTTCGTCCCCGAAGCTGATGCCTGTGACGTTCACGCGCTTCCTTATCGTGTCCTCGTATTTCCTTAGAGCCGGGGAATCCCCATCCAGGAAGAGTTCTACCCTGTCTTCGACGTTCAGCCCGGCTTCCTTTCGCTCCTGCTGAATCGCCCTGATTACCTCGTTGACGAACGCCTCGTCGAGGAGTTCTTCGGTCCTTTCGTGGTCTATGTAGACAGTTCCTGATGAGAACTCTTCGCCCTCCATGCCCTCTGGAACGTAGGTTCTTACGTCGAGCATCTCGGGTCCAAGTTCGTGGCCCGCGACTTCAACGGTTTCGCCGGACTGTGCTTTCTCGGCGATTTCTTCGTGGTCCCGCTTTTCCAGGGCGGCCTCGACCTTCTTGACGTCGTCCCCGAGTTCCGGTCCGGCGTTCGAGTAGTCGAGCTTGACCTCGTAGTCGAGTTCGACCTGTTCGAACTCTACCTCTTTCGCGTTGAGACGGTCTTTCATCAGCTCCCGGAGGTCTTCAACCGCCTTTCTTACTTCCTCGTCTCCTGAAACAGTGACCTTCTTGACCGGGTGCCGGAGCTTGACTTCTTTCTCCTGTCTTAGCCGGGCGACCGCCTGTTCGATGTCCTGGTAGATGGACATGCTGGCCTCCAGCTCTTCATCCACTTTTTCTTCGTCGACTTCGGGCATCTCCTCCATGTGTACCGAGCCTTCGCCATCCCATAGATAGTCCGCGAGGTAAGGTGTGAACGGAGCCAGTACCTTCAGAAGCTCGCTGGTGACGTGGCGGAGCGTCCACTCCGCGGCTTCTCTGTCGTCGCCCTCGTACCCGGGCTTCATCCGGTCGCGTATCATCTTGATGTAGCTCCGGGACAGGTCGTTCTTCGTGAACTCGGCGACCTCCTCCGCCGCCCTGAAAGCGGTGAACTCTGGTTCGGTGGAGTGGCGCCGGACCCTGTCTATCATGGTGTTCAGCCGGGAGATTATCCATTCGTCCTCGAGCTCGAGTTCGTCCGGTCTCTCCCTTGCTTCCGTGTAAGTGTCGCGGTAGTTGTAGATGTTCCAGAGTATGTTCATGAAGTCGAGGTTCTCGTCCATCTCGTCCCATCGGAAGCTCCAGTCCTCGGAAACATCTTTCGAGAGGATGTAGAACCGGAGTATGTCGCGGCCGTACTTCTCGATCGCCTCTTCCGGCGAGACGATGATGCCCTTGGATTTCGACATCTCTTTGCCTTCCAGCATGACCTTGCCGTGGTAGACGACGTTGCGGAACGGTTTCTGGTCGTAGGTCATCATCGAAGTGATGAACTGGCTGTTCCACCAGCCGCGTATCTGGTCGAATCCTTCCTCCTCCAGGTCGACCGGACCTTCTTCCTCGAACGTGAAGTCGACTTCCGGGTGCTTCAGCGATGCCCACGGCGCGACGCCCGAGTCGAACCAGACGTCGAGCACATCAGGGATGCGTTCCATGCTGCCGCCGCATTCACTGCATTCAAGCTCGACGCGGTCGATGTACGGCCGGTGTAAATCGTCCGGTACCTCCGGAAGCTCGTCTCTCGAGCCGACTACTTTCGTGTGGTCGCAGTCGTTGCATTCCCAGATGGGTAGCGGGATGCCCCAGTAGCGCTGCCTGGAGACGGGCCAGTCGCCGAGCTGCTCCAGCCATTCGTGGAACTTCTGGCCGGCCCAGTCCGGCACCCAGTTGACCTCGTCGTTAGCATCGATTAAATCTTCGCGGAACTGGGTGGCGCCGAAGAACCACTGCGGGACAGCGAGCTGGATGAGGGGAGTGTCGCATCTCCAGCACTTCGGGTACTCGTGGTGGAGCGTTCCCGAGTGCAGCAGCGCGCCTTTCTGTTCCAGGTCTTTCATGATTTCGTCGTCGGCGTCCTTTACGTGCATCCCCTCGTATTTCCCGGCGTCCTCGGTGTACTCGCCCTTCAGGTTAACAGGGTTAAACAGCGGCAGGTCCTCCTCCTTCCCGACCTCGTAGTCCTCCTGTCCGTGTCCCGGTGCGGAGTGGACCAGGCCGGTGCCCTCGTCTAGCGTGACGTACCGCTCGGAGAGCACGACCTTTCCTGTGATGTCCTTCTGCTGGTCGACCTCTTCCTTCAGAGGGTTCTGGTACGTCTTTCCCTCGAGCTCGTCGCCGCTGACCTCTTCGAGTATCTCGTAGCTGTCGACACCGAACTTCGCCATCAGGTCGTCGACCAGTTCTGACGCCATCCATACCTTCCGGCCGTTGAAAGATACGAGGGAGTACTGGAACTCCGGGTTGACCATGATGCCGGTGTTCGACGGGATGGTCCACGGCGTCGTAGTATAGATAAGGAACTCCTCGTCAGAGTCTTCCGCGGGCATCGTGACGTACACGGTCGGGTCGGTCAGATCGGTGTACTCTATCTCGTTGTACGCCACCGCTGTCTCGCAACGGGAGCAGACGTGAACGCTGTACCTGTCCTTGTAGAGGTAGCCTTTCTCGTACGCCTTCGCGAACGTCTCCCAGGCGCCCTCGATGTAGTAGTTGTGGTAGGTGACGTACGGGTTCTCCCAGTCCATCCAGACGCCCATGTCGTTGAAGTCCTGGTTCATCTCGTCGATATAGCCGTCGACGAACGACTTGCATTCATCTATGAAGTTGGCGACCCCGAAGTCTTCTATGTCCTGCTTTTTCTCGAAGCCTTCGCGTTCCTCCACCTTGTTCTCGATTGGGAGGCCGTGTGTGTCGTACCCTGGCTGTGCGTGGACGTAGTAGCCGAGCATTCGATGAAACCGCAAAAAGTAGTCCTTCAGTATCTTGCCCATCGCCGTTCCCATGTGGATGCTTCCTGTGGCGTACGGCGGACCGTCAAGAAAGTAGAAAACTTCGCTGTCCTTGTTTTTCTCAAGTGCTTTCCGTCTCAGGTCTTCGTCCTCCCATTCCTGGGAGACCTGTTCTTCAACTTTTTCGGGGTCGTACTCGGTCATACTTCTACAGGCAGCAGTTGAAAGTTAAAAGGATTTTCTTGAGTTTCTCCCGCGATGCGTGCTACCGCCACTCGTAGCTCTTGCCGTCCCAGTGGCCGGATCCGGCGCTTTCATCTTCTGCGTCATCTGTGTCTTCGTCTTCTTCGCTGCCTCCGCCCTCGTCAGTACTGTCGGCGACGGGCTGTTCCTGGTGGCGCTGGCTCTCAGGGTGGGGTTCTATCTTTTCCTGGCTGAAGTCCGCGGTCACGCGGTCCATCGCCTCTTTTGTATCCTCTATGCTGTTCTTGAGTTCCTCGCGCTGGGGGAAGATGGCTCCTGTAGGCGTTCCCGCGTTCTCGTCTTCCTGGAACCTCGGGAAAACCGATATGTAGGCGTGCGGCATCATCTGTCCAGCGGCTTCTCCGATGTTCATCGTGACCGAGGCCCCGTCTGCCCCCAGACCTTTCTCTGCCTTCTCGATGACTTCGCGGACCAGCTTCATCGCCTCGTGGTACTCGCCAGGGTCGAAGTCAAGGACGCTTTCCACGTGCTCCTTCGGCACTATCTGTGTGTGTCCTTTCGCCCGGGGATTGACCTCCAGCCATGCGTAGAAACTTTCTGTCTCCCCTACAAGGTAGAGCTGTTCGGGGTTGTCTATCAGCTGGCAGAAGATACACTGGTCCTGGGCCATGTTTATCTTTGATATTTCCCTCTTTAATTATTCTGCCAGACTTCTATTCAACGGCTTTATAAAGCTGCCTTGTGATTTTCCTACTACTGGTGCATATCCCATGACGGATGATTTTGACCAACAGTTCGAAGATGACTTTGAAGACGAAAACCTGGACGATGATTTCGAAGAAGATTTTGAGGAAGACTTCGAGGAAGAAGAGACCGAGGAAGTAGAGGATTTCTCCGAGGAAACTGAAGAGGAAAGTGGCGAAGAGGACGAAGAATTCGACAAGCCGGTCTCGGAGGGAGAGACAGTAGAGGTCGAAATCGAAGACCTTGGAAGCAAGGGAGACGGAATCGCCCGGGTCGAAGGATTTGTTATCTTCGTTCCTGGCGGTGAAGTCGGCGAGAGCTACGACGTCGAGATCACCTCTGTCGGCCGGAAGTTCGCTTTCGGAGAGATAGAGGAGTGATCCAGGAGAACTAGAAGGTTTTTTACTTTTCCTTTCACTCTTGTTTTTCTATGGACCACCGGGACGCCGCGATACTTCTTATAGGGCTTTCAGTCCTGACAGGGCTTTTCCTGGCATCTCAGACAGTTTTCAGGCTGCCACAGGTCTCTTTCGACGACATAGTTCTCGGTCAGCTCGATGAGGAAGACCTGACAGGGAAAGATTCCGTGCCGGAGAAAGTCCACGAGCACGCGCTTTTCTACACCGTGGTCAACGGCACCGAGCTTAACTTCACTGCGCCGGCCTACCAGTACAACTCTCCCTACGTGCACCTGGAGAACGGCCGCTCCCATATAGTCCACAAGCATGTCGAGAACGCGACCTGGAACCAGTTCCTCGCGACCATAAACGTCTCTGTGGTCTACAACTCTTCCCGCTACTGCCTCAAAACCATCAACGTGACCCGCTGCGGCAACGGCACAGTGATACTCAACGACCAGAAAAACCCTGACCTCGACCAGGTCATACAGCAGGGCGACAAGCTGCTGATAGTTATACAGGACAACGTTTCAGAAGTCATAGACGAGTACGCACTGAAGCAGCTGCCGCCCGAGTACACGCCCGGGTTCGGCCACAGCATATAGTTTTCTCATGGAGCACGCCCTTGTCAGGTACGGGGAGATAGGCACCAAGTCGTCTCCTGTTCGCGGCCAGATGGTCAAAGTCCTCCGGCAGAGAGTCGAGGACAGGCTACTCTACGACGGTATAGAGTTCGAGACAGTTTCCAGGGATTCGGGGAGAGTCGTGATAGAGACAGGTGAGGCAGAGAAAGCTGCAGGAGCCGCGGCCGAGCTACCCGGGGTTGCTTCTGCATCGCCGGCCCTGAAGACCTCGGCGGATATAGAGGATATCAAGGAGGCCAGCGAGGAGTTCGACTACGGTGAAACCTTCGGCGTGGAGACCCGGAGAGCCGGGGAACACGGTTTTTCCAGCCGCGATGTCAACGAAGAGGTCGGGAGCCATGTCGAGGATTTGACAGGCGCGGCGGTTGACCTTGACGACCCGGATACATTGCTGGGTATAGAGGTTCGGTTAGGCGACGCCTACCTTTTCACGGAGCGTTTCCAGGGCCCGGACGGTTACCCGGTCGGGAGCCAGGAACCGGTCGCCGCGCTCATAAGTGGAGGGATAGACTCACCTGTCGCAGCCTATGAGGTCATGACCCGGGGCTCGGACATCGTCCCCGTCTACTTCTACAACCGGCCGGTAGCTGCCGAAGACCACCGGCTCAGGTTCGAGGCCTCGGTGAAAAAGCTGAAGCGCTTCCACCCGGGCAAGAACTGGGAGGCGTTCGTCGTTGACATGGACGCCGTGAATGAAGAGCTAATGGAGATGGGAAGAGGCCGCATGGTACTTCATAGAATCGTCCTGTTCCGGGTGGCGGAAGAGCTCGCCTGGAAGGAGGGACTGGAAGGTATCGTGACCGGAGAATCGCTGGGCCAGAAATCGTCCCAGACCCCGGTGAACCTGGCGCTCACGTCAGGTGAGGTCAGCAAACCTGTTTTCCGGCCCTTGCTTACGTGGAGCAAGAACGAGATAGTAGAGTCTGCGAAAGAAGTCGAAAGTTTTGAAGAGGCGAAGATAGCGTCTGCGTGCAGCACCATGGCGCCGGACAACCCTGCGACGTCTCTCACGGAGGAGAAGTTTGCCGGGTTGAGGCAGGAAGTCGACATTGAGAGGTTGGTGGATGTTGCTCTCGAGAACGCTGAAAAGGTCAATCTGTAGTGCCGAAAACATTATAAAGGCTACAGTGATTGTGAAGGGTTATGTCGTTACAGGACCGGAAGGAAGAGGCCGAAGCTGTTCTGGACTCTGCCGAGATGCTGCTGGAAACTTACGGGCGGACAAGTGAGATCGCCCGGGAGCTTGAGAAGAAGATCACGGAGCTCGAGCGCGAGCTTGAAGAACCAGATTCCGAGAAGAAGATAAAGGATCTGGTGGACAGTATCCGGCAACTGATGGACGACCTCCAGGAGGAGCCCATGGAGGAAGACCCGATGGGCATGGGTCCAGAAGACAAGATGGGAGGCGGACTTGGAGAACCCGAGGACGACGTGCCGCCCTTCTGACACATATCTGACCTTTCTTTTTATCGTGAACCGGGTTATTTAACTCTGCGACATAGCCTTTCCAGTATGGAGGTCACGCGCAGGAACGTTATCCTCGGCGTCTTGCTGTTCTTCGGCGCCATATCGATACCGTCTTTCCTCGACCACTATCTCTACTGGATAAGCGGACAGGCCCGTGCCGTAGTGATACAGCAGCGCTGGGACTTCGTCGCGCTCAACATCGCGGCGTTCCTGCTTTTCCTGATACCGCTTCGATACCGCAGGAAGGCCGACTGGAAATCGCTCGGCGTCTACACGGCCTTCATAGTATCGCTTTTCGTCGAGATGTACGGCATACCGCTCTCGATATATCTGTCTTCCGCCGCGTTCTTCTCACAGCCATCCGCCAGCGGCTTTGAACCGGTCGTCGAGTTCAGCGTCCTCGGGCAGACACCGGAGATGACGGCCTGGATGCTCGTCGGTCTCGCCGTGACCGTTCTCGGCATGCTTCTCGTCGCGGTCGGCTGGCTGACAGTCTACCGCAACAGGGAAGGCCTCGCCACGTCCGGCATCTACCGGTACTCGCGCCACCCGCAGTACCTCGGGATAATACTTATCGCGGTCGGCTGGTTCATAGGCTGGCCAACCCTTCTGACCACTGTGATACTGCCGATACTTGTCTACACGTACTACAAACTGTCGATAGAAGAAGAGCAGGAAGTGAGGGAAGAGGTCGGCGAGGAGCGCTACCGTGAATACGCGGAGTCGACACCACGCTTCATCTGACCTGGAAAAGATGGGAGCGACAGCTGCAGTCACTGCATCCGAAACCTGTAACCGGTTCCCCCATAACCGACAGTATATCCGCCAGCTCGCATTCGTACTCCGATTTCTCCGGTAAAACGAAGTAGTCGAACGCTTCCGCCCTTTCCGAGAAGTAGTCGATATGCCAGTGAAGGTTTTCCGGGCTCGAAAAATGCCGCTCCAGGCGCTTCTCAACCGAGTTCATCGCCGAGCCGACATAGACGTAGACCCCCGGTTTGAAGTTCAGCGTACCAAGCGCCCCGACCTCAACATCAAGCGGCTCTTCGACCCGGAGAAAAAGCGCATAAACGGCACTTGTAGTCATACAGAACTCTTTGACTCGAAACTTTTGGAAAGTTTCGAACGCCGGGCCGGTTTTTTTGAACCGAACGGCAAATGCTCCGTTCGAGCGAGCTTTTTTTGAAGAATTGGAGTACTTTGGCTCGAACCTTTTCTAAAGGTTCGATCGCCGGGGCTGGGATTTGAACCCGAAGCTCGCTGGATGGGAGCTTCTTTTATCAAATCCCGATACGGCGTGAAACGCCGGGGCTGGGATTTGAACCCAGGAGGGCCGTCACAGCCCAGCAGATATCTCGTCTTTCATCGGCTTGAAGGCCTCAGTAGATCCGCTGGTGCGGAACGGTTCAGAGCTCGAATCTGCCGCGTTCAACCAGGCTCCGCCACCCCGGCACATGTTTTTGGGTTGGGCCTGAAGTTTTTATTTAGATGCGCCGGCTGAAATACTGTATGAGGTACTGGTCCCTGGTTCTTGACATGGATGGCGTCCTCCTCAATTATGAGGGAGACGCCTTCAGGTGGAAGTATGATGCTGTTAGAGAGGCTCTGCAGGAGCAGGGAGCTGACCCTGAAGGACTGTCTCGTTCCCAGCTCGACGCTTTTCTTGGCGATAAAGGTGTAGAGGCATGTATAGAGGCGTGTGAGCAGCGAGGTATTGACCCCAGAACTGTCTGGGAGCTGGTGGCGGATAAGACCAGCGCGGCCAGGAGGAAGCGGATAGAGGACGGCGAGTTCTCGCTTTATCCTGATGCGCGCCAGGCGATAGAGAAGCTGCGGTCCGAAGAGGTCGAGCTCGGGCTGATAAGCAACGCTCCGGAGGCTGCGGTCGAGGTCACGGTGGACCATTACGGGTTGCGTGACCATTTCAAGTTCTTCCGCGGGATAGTAGATTTTGACGACCTGCCGGCGAGAAAGCCGCATCCCGACCATCTTGAGCTTGCGAAAGCCGAGTTAAAGCGTTCACCGTACATCTACGCCGGTGATGCCGAGTCCGACCTGATAGCGGCGAGGGACGCAGGGATGGACTCTGTTTGGGTGCAGAGAACGAGTGCGAAAGTCGATGTCAGCCCTGATTACAGGATAGACGACATGGAAGACATAGTGGATATAGTCGAGAACGGCGGCTCTCCAACTTAAAAATCTCACTTCTCCAGTCTAGCCTGTGACAGACGAGAGATGCTCGAAGTGTGGGGAGGATGCGGTCATCCACAGGGAGTACGAGGGCCGTTCGCTCTGCGAGAAGCACTTTTCTATCGCCATCAACAAGCAGGTGAAACGGACCATCCGGGAGGGCGACCTTGTGGAGTCCGGCGACACGATAGCCGTCGGTCTTTCCGGCGGCAAGGATTCCGCGGTGCTGCTTGAGCAGCTGGTCGAGATATTTGGCGAGCGGCCGGATATCGATATCGTCGCGGTCGCGGTTCACGAGGGCATCGACGAGTACCGTGACGAATCTATCTCGGCGGCGGAAGAGCTCTGCGAGGAGCTAGGTGTCGAGCTGGAGGTCGGGCGGTATGATGACTACTATGACCTGGAGATGGACGACGTCGCTGGAGCAGGGGATCACGGCAACTGCACGTACTGCGGCATCATGCGTCGCGACCTGCTCAACAAGCTGTGCCGCGAAATCGATGCGGACAAGCTCGCTATAGGACACAACCTGGACGACGAGGCCCAGTCCATAATGATGAACTACATCAAGGGAGACAAACGGCGGCTCGCGCGTATCGGTTCGCGTACCGACGCGGTTTCGCACGACGAGTTTGTACCGCGTATCAAGCCGCTTATCGACTGCATGGAGAAGGAGATAGCGCTCTACTCTCGCATCCACGACCTCGGCGTCATCGACCGCTGCCCTCACGTGGAGGAGGGTTCGCTCCGGCCCATGGTGAAGAGCTTCCTGAACAGGCTGGAGTCCCAGATGCCGGGCACCAAGCACCGCATAGTTTCGCAGGGCCGCGACCTTTCTGAACTGGTCGAGAGAGATATCGACTGGGGCGATGAGGAGCACGAATGGCAGGAATGCGAGAGATGCGGCGAACCGTGTTCAAGCGATATATGCCGGAAGTGCCAGCTGCTCGAGGAACTGAGGGGTTCGGCGACAGGATAGTCTCCCAAACCATTTTAAGTGATTGTGTTAATTTGTTGAATAGATACGCACAAGGTGTTTTTATGGGAGAAAAAGTCACGCTCGAAGTTTTCTACTCGGACACCTGCCCTAACTGTCCTCCGCAGAAAGACCTGGTGAAAGAGTTCGAGGACGAGGAGGGGGTCAAGGTCAGGATGACGAACGTCGCCAGGCAGAACGGCAGAGCGCAGGAACACGGTATAAGAGCGGTTCCGACCACGGTTGTGGACGGACCGGCGATGGGGCAGAAAGCAGGTTTCACCGGTGTCACAAGGCGGGAGAAGATAGAGACCGCCATCGCAGTCGCGAAAGGTGAAGAAGATGTGGACGAGCTCCAGTCAGAGACCCTGATGGACAAGCTGCGCGGTCTGCTGTAGTGACGGTCGAACCGAATAAAAACCTGCAGGTTTTACGTTGTATTATCTGATAGAATGAAAGCTATAGTGCTTGCAGGCGGACATGCTACGCGGCTCTGGCCCATAACGAAGGAAAGAGCGAAACCTCTTCTTCCGCTGGGAGAGAAACCGATAATCGAATACATAATAGTGGGGCTGGCGGACGAGGTCGACGAAGTTATCATATCGACCAACGCCAAGTTCGAGGAAGACTTCGAAGACTACATCGACGATTTCGACAGAGACGCGAGAGTCGTCGTCGAAGACCAGGACAGCGAGGATGAAAAGCCCGGCACCATAGGAGCGATAATCAAGCTCCTTGACGACGAGGAGTTCGAGGACGACCTCCTGATAATCGGGGGCGACAACTACTTCGGGTTTGACTTCCCGGAGCTCATCGATTTCTGCGAGGGGAAAAGCGCGCCTGTCAACGTTGTATACGATGTGAAAGACCTCGAAATGGCGTCGAGCTTCGGCATAGTTGATACCGACGACGACCAGATAACAGGTTTCAAGGAGAAACCGGAGGAGCCTCCTTCCACACTTGCCTCGACGGCGTGCTACTTCTTCCCAGAGGACGACCTCACGATGTTCAACGAATACGAGGAGCACTTCAAGAAAGAGGATGTTCCTCCCGAGGTCTACCTGGACGAACCCGGCCGGCTCATAGAATGGGCGCACGAAAAGACTGACATGTACGCCTTCTCGTTCGACGGGGACTGGTTTGACATCGGTTCGCCGGAGGGATACCTCCAGGCCCAGGCAAACGTGCTTGAGGAGAACGTCATACAGGGCAAGACCTCGAACTGCGACATCGGCGACAACGTGCTCGTCCTCCAGGACGCCGAGCTGCAGAATGTTGCCATAGAGAACAGCATCGTGTTCCCGGAGACCCAGATAAAGAACTCGGAGATCAGGAACTCCATCATCGACAGCAAATGCAGTCTTGAAGATACTGACCTGAACGACGCGATCGTCGGGAAACACACGTCGCTCTAAAATCGCTCCGGGTCGCGACCGGTCGAAAGGATACCGGTTATCTCCTCCCAGGGAGCGTTAACCGGGTTCTCGAACCCGTTTTCTCCGTCTTCGTAGTGCTCCGCGCTTCCCCCGCCGTAGCCGCCGCTGTAATCTGCCGCGCCATATAGCTCTGAACCGTAGCTTTCTGTTCCGGAGAAGGAGTCATAGCCTTCGGGAAGAGCGTCCTCCAGCTCTATACTGGAGTAGTAATCCATCACCAGCTCACTGAGAGTCTCCTGTTTTCCCTCCTCGATTTCCTTCGCGAGCTGGTAGTCGGGATGGCTGCCGCTGTACCGCAGCATGTCCGAAACCATGGCGGTCTCGAAGGGGTAGAAGTCGCCAGCGAGCAAGTCGCTGTTGTCGTCCAGGAAGAGCGCGACGAACTCTGTCGCTCCCTCGACCTCCGGAGTGTCGCCGTACTCGAATATCTCGGCCAGGTACTTGACCGTGTCCGCCGGCATGCCTTCCTGGAGCAGGTCGGTGTAGAGCTCTCCCGAGTTGGCGCGGGCGTGTATGTCTTCGTGTAGTATGGAGTGGTCCTGCTGGAGTTCGTCAAGCGTGTAGAACTCGCTGCTGTCGAGAAGGAGGTCGCTGCTCTTTTCCACGCCGTTCCTGTAGATATCGATATCCGGCACCGTCGCCCCCACGGCGCCCGCAGGGAGGTTTTCCATTCTGCCGGAGCGGAATGAGTCTCTTATATCGCGGTCGAACCTTTCTTCCGCTCGTTCCACATGCTTCTCTACCTCTGGTTCCCAGTTCTCGAAGTCGAGAGCCTCCGGGTTCCAGCCACCTTTATCGGTCGAACCCGGGTCGAGAACGCTGTAAGGATTGCTGTCTTCCGGCAGTTCGAAGCCGGTTCTGTAGTCTTCGGCTGCTGACATGTTTTACACCTCTGTCGATTCGATGTTTCCCAGTCTTTCGTCGAGCGGCGGATGGGTGGAGAACCATTTTGTTATGGAGTCGCCCGAGAACGGGTTCTCTATGAAAAGATTGGAGCCTGCTTCCTGGACCTGTGAGGCTTTGTAGCGCGAATTCTTTGACGCCGAGCTGATTTTCTTCAGGGCGGAGGACAGGCCTTCTTTTTCTCCATGTATCTGGACTGCGGCTGAGTCTGCACGGAACTCCATGCTCCGCGATATCGCGAGCCTTATGACGGTCGCTATTACCGGCACGACTATCATGAATGCGAGCGACGCTAGTACCTCTCCCTCCCTGTCGCGGCCGGCGAACATCGCGCTCCAGAAGACCATCCGCGCTATAACCGCTATCGCTCCTGCCACAGTCGCGACGGTCGCGTTTATGAGGGTGTCGCGGTTCTTTATGTGGCCGAGTTCGTGTGCGAGAACGCCGGCGACTTCGTCGTGGTCAAGCTGGTTCAGGAGTCCTTCCGTGACGCATACAACGCCTTTCTCCGGCGAGCGACCTGTGGCGAAGGCGTTCGGCACCTGCATATCGTTCCTGTAAAGCCGGGGCTTCGGTATACCGGCGTTTTCCGCCAGCTCTTCCACAAGCGAGTGGAGTTCGGGCCGCTCTTCTTCTGTTATCTCTTCGGCGCCGTACAGCCTGAGCACGATGCGGTCAGAGAACCAGTAGCTGCCGAAGTTGAACACGCCGGCGAAGACCAGCGCTATCAGGAGTCCGGATTCCCCGGCTACGAAGTAGCCTATCCCCAGGAAAAGCCCTGTGAGAACGGACATCAGGCCGAAGAGCTTCAGGTTGGTCTTCGCGCCCTGCGCGGTTATCATGTTGAAGCACGTGAACGTCGAGAGTTAAATAAAGGCCGGTTTTATTCCCTTGCGAGCGCTATAAGCCTTGGTACATCCCTGTCGAACCTCCACCGTCGTTTCTCCGCGTCCTCGATATCTATCCACCTGGCCTTGCCTTCCCAGCTATCCTCTGTTTCGTTCGTTACCGGTTCGGCGAGGAAGACTGACTCGTTGCCCCCGGCATCATTAACCGTTTCATCGATACGTTCAACCGTCTCTATCTCGACACCGGTCTCCTCCCGTGTTTCGCGCACCGCGGTTTCCTCGAAGGTTTCGCCGTACTTGCACGTTCCACCAGGTGGCATGAGGTAGTTCCCGGTGTCGATGGCGAGTATCTTACCGTCGTCGAGAACTATGGCGGTCGCGGAGGAAGGGGGCCAGAAGAGCTTTGAAAGCGGCTTCGCGACTAGCAGCTGGCCTTTCCATGAGAACCAGGAACGCAGTCCCATACCGGAAGTTTCTTCCTGAGACCTGATAAATCAGTCGGTCGGAAAAGGAGAGGGAAAAGGAAAAATAGTCTGGCAGCGTCCTGAGCCTTCCGCCGCGAGGCAGTACTACTCAGATCGCTGAGGGACTTTACTTCCGTGTTCGGGATGGGTACGGGTGTTGCCCCCTCGCTATGGCCGCCAGTAACCCAGAGTTATACTGTAAAACTTTTAAACCTAAGACTGGCCGGTATTCAGTCCGCCAGTATCTGCCGCAGTTCCTTCGACCGGGACTTGGGTATCCGGGTCGAGACCTTCTCGTCCTTGTACAGTCCGCATCCGATGACCCGGCCGTCGTACTTCAGCGCGACGTAGCCTTCTTCCTCCGCGTCCCTGGCTACCATCTCCCTGTCAAGAAGGGTTTCAAGCTCTTCCCGGTCTATCTCGACCACGTTCCTTTCAAGCCTGTCGCCAAAGAGCTGGAGCGCATAGGTGGTCGGCTTGAGATGGTTTCCTGTGTCACGGACGCACCGCACTCCGTATGTCTCGACCTCGTATCCGGTCTCAAGGTCTCCGGAGACGAGCCAGAAATCGCCGCTGACCTGTTTCAGTTCGTGGTCTTCCAGTTCGATCCCGAACCGGTCTTCCAGGTACTGCCAGGCTCTATTTCGTGAGTCTTGCGACATATATAGCACCCGAGTTGAGATGGTGTGGGTATACTCTGACGGTTTTCGACATCTCTGGACCGAACTCTTTCCCCTCGAACCTTTCTATCCCTCTCTGGTGCGGGAGGTCGAGCTCGATTTTCTCAAGTTCCAGTCCGGTTTCCTCGACCAGGCGCGATACCACGCCCTCGTTTTCCTCCGGGGCAAGGGTACAGGTGGAGTAGGTCATGGTGCCGCCTGGCTTCAGCAGCCTTTCGGCCTTCAGTACCAGCTGTTTCTGGAGTTTTACCAGGTTCTCTATCTCGTCCTTGCTGGCTGCCTCTAAGGTCCTGCGCGCCCGGTCTCCCTCTCCGCTGCATGGAGCATCCACGAGTATCCTGTCGTACTTCTCGTCTTCCGGGAGACTCCTGCCATCGTAACTGGTGGTCGCGACACACGCGGCGCCGGTGCGGTAAACGTTTGACTGGAGGCTTCTCAGCCGCTTTTCGGAGCTGTCGTTGGCCACCACGGTCCCCTCGTTGCCCATCTTCGCAGCTATCTGCGTCGTTTTGCCTCCGGGTGCGGCGCACATGTCCAGTATCCTTTCTCCCGGCCGGGGTTCCATGGTCTCGACAGGTATGGCGGCGCTTTCCTCCTGGACGTAGTACTCTCCACGCCAGTGAAGGAGCGACGCCCCGGGTTTCTCGGTTCCCGGAAGTCTGTAGACATCGTCGCACCACCCGGACTGTTCAAGGTCCTTGAACTCTCGTTCCAGTCTTTCCCGGAAATCGCCGCCAGCTTTTAGCGGGTTCTTCCGGACGGCGGCGGTCGCGTGCTTCTGGCATTCTTCCTGGAAGGACTGCCAGTTGTCGATGATGCTTTTGTAGCGCTCCATAGGGCAGGATTGGAGACAAGGTTTTTCTATCTCCGCGTCAAACTTCGGGTATGGCAGAGATAGTTGATGTCGTGAATCAGGAAGATGAAGTCATCAGGCAGGCGGCGCGCGAAAGATGCCACAACGAGAAACTGATACACCGCGGTGTCGCCGTGATGGTTTTCAGGAGCGACGATATGAGAGAGTTGCTTCTCCAGCGCCGTACCTCCAAGGTCGCCATAAAACCGGACTACGTGGGTCTTACAGGCGGCCACGTGCTGGCGGGCGAAAGCTACACTGAGGCGGCTGAAAGGGAGTACAACGAGGAACTCCACCACGAGTCAGGCAAGGAGGTCGAGCTCGAGGAGCTTTTCAAGGTGAAGAAGTCCACCGATGGCGACCACGAGTTCGTCAAAGTGTTCCGGGCCGTTGACTCCGGACTTTTCGACCTGAACGACCTGGAAGTGGGGGGGAGTG
Organism: Candidatus Nanohaloarchaea archaeon; assembly: GCA_042218425.1. Taxonomy (GTDB): domain Archaea; phylum Nanohalarchaeota; class Nanosalinia; order Nanosalinales; family Nanosalinaceae; genus JBDGRD01. The sequence continues at coordinate 759 of JBDGRD010000029.1, read as the reverse complement.
TTCTTCCGTGATATAGATGAGGTCCTGGACGAGTTCCATGGCTCGGCCGAGAAATACACAGATACTACCAGGCTGCTGATAGAAGAATATGAGGACAGGGTGCGCGACTAGAGGTCTTTAAGCGTCTTCTGCCCGGTTTCATCCTTCCCGAAAGCCTTTCTCAGGTCTTTTTCAAGTTCGGGTTCCTTGCTGCGGTCGTAGAGAACCGCCGCGGGATGGAATGTCGGCATTATCTTTTGTCCTTCCCGCGAGAAGATGCGGCCGTGCATGGAAGAGATGCCTTGCCGGGTATCGAGCATCTCTCTCGAGGCGAAGTTGCCCAGTGTTATTATCACGTCGGGTTCGACGTTTTCAATCTCGCGGTCGAGAAGTGGTTTCCAGGCATCTATCTCGTCGCGTTTCGGGTCCCTGTTGTCCGGAGGCCGGATCTTGACCAGGTTGGTTATGTACAGTTCTTCGCGCGCCACACCTATCTTGTCCAGTACCTTGTCCAGTTCTTCGCCTGCTCTTCCAACGAAAGGTTCTCCTTCCTCGACTTCGTTCGCTCCTGGCGCTTCCCCGACCAGCATGAAATCGGCTTCTTCCGGGCCCGCCGCCGGGACGAAACGGCTTTCTTCATAGAAAGCAGGGTTCAACTCTTTGAAGAACTCTAGGTATCGCTCCCGGAAGCTCATCTTTCGAACTCCTCCAGGACTTTCCTCAGTCCTTCCACGTTGTGCTCCGGGAGTTTCTCCTCGAACTCTGCCTGCGTAAGCCAGA
>JBDGRD010000028.1:0-6407 GCA_042218425.1 Candidatus Nanohaloarchaea archaeon | reverse complement strand
AAGAGCCTGAAGAAGAGGAAAAAGAAGACGAAACAGAGTCAGAAGCAGATTACGAGGATATCGTCTCCGGCACCATCTCAGACGCGAAAGACGCACTCGAAGAGCTCGACGAACCAGACTACGAGGCCGCGCTCAAGGCAGAAAAGGACAACAAAAACCGCACCACATTCATCGACTGGCTCGAAACCAGGGTCGAAGGTGACGAGTGATGGGGAAACACGCAAAGGTTTCAAGACAGGAGAAATACAACGAAGACGGTGAATACGAGGGAGAGAAGTGCCCTCGATGCAGTTCTTTCCTCGCCGACCACGGCGACAGGAAAAGCTGCGGGAAGTGCGGCTACACCAAGCACGAGTAACCCGTTTTAACTTTTTGAACTCTAATTCTATCTATGAAAGTCCTGGGTATAGAGTCCACGGCGCACACTCTTGGACTGGGAGCAGTCTCTGAGGAAGAGATACTCGCCAGCTCCAAGTCGATGTACGAGCCTGAGGAAGGCGGCATACATCCCAGAAAGGCCGCCGAGCACCACTACCAGAACGCGCTCCAGCTCCTCCACGAGATAGAGGACAAGACCACCAGTATCGAAAAATACGACGCCGTGGCCTTCTCACAGGGCCCCGGGATACCACAGTGTCTCGACGTCGGAGCAGTCATGGCCCGTTCCCTGGCCCAGAAACACGGTCTCGACCTGATAGGGGTTAATCACTGCCTGGCACACATCTCCATAGGTACGAGGACGACCGGGGTGGAAGAGCCGACCACTCTATACCTTTCCGGCGGTAACTCGCAGATACTTGAACTCCGGGCAGGACGTTACCGGGTCATAGGCGAGACGCTGGACGTGGCGCTCGGAAACGCACTTGACAAGGTCGCGAGGACGATGGGACATCCTCATCCAGGAGGCCCCGAAATCGAGAGGCTGGCAGAACAGACCGACGAGATAATAGAGCTTTCATACCCGGTCAAGGGCATGGACTTCTCATTTTCAGGGCTCGTGACCGAGGTCCAGAGAAAAGTGGGAGATGTCGAAGACGAAGTACTTGCGAACTCTTTCCAGGAACACGCGTACGCCGCTGTTGTGGAGGCGCTTGAGAGAGCGATGGCCCAGGAGGAGTCGAACGAAGCGCTGCTGACCGGGGGCGTCGCTATGAACTCAAGGCTGCGGGAGATGGTCGACCTGATGTGCAAGCAGCGCGGCGCCAAGGCATACTTCCCCCCGAAAGAGTACTGCATGGACAACGGCGTGATGATAGCCCACCAGGGCCTCCTGGAGCTTGAAGCCGGCCGGACGACACCGGTAGAAGACTCCGCGAAGCGGCCGAACTGGCGACCCGACGAGGTGGAGGTAACATGGCGGTAGGAGATATCGAAGAAGCGAAAAAAGTGCTGGAAAACGGAGGTCTCGTCATATTTCCAACTGAGACCGCGTACGGCATAGCCGCCGACGCCCTGGACGAGAAGGCAGTAAGAAAAGTCTACGAAGTCAAGCAGAGACCGCTTGAGAAAGGACTCACGGCCATAGTGAGCGACCTCGAAACCGCAAAGAGGTACGCAGAGCTGGGCCCGGAAGAAGAAAAGGTGGTCAGGGAACTGATGCCCGGGCCGCTGACGCTTGTAGCCGACAAGAAGGAGAACGTCCCGGACGTGCTCAACGAGAAGTTCGTCTTCCGGGTCTCCTCAGGAGAAGTAGCATCCGAACTCGCGGAGAGAGGGCCTATAACAGCCACGAGCGCCAACATATCAGGCGCCGAGACCTCCTACAGCGTGGAGGACATAGCCCCGGAGCTGAGAGAGAAGGTTGACTTCATCATCGACAGGGGAGAGCTCGACCAGGTTCCGAGTTCCACTATCCTAGAAGTTAATAACGACAGACTCGTTATTCACCGTAAAGGCCCCGTAACTCGGGAAGAAATCGAAGATGTGTTAAAATGACAGTCGGGATAGAAGCCGGGCAAAGCCTTCTGGTGGTGGTACTGGTTGCCACAGCTCTCGCTTTCCTGGCACGGAAGACACGGCAGCCCACCATCATCGCGTACGCCCTGACCGGGATAATACTTGGACCGGTCTTTCTTGACGCTGTGACCAAGACAGAGCTGACCACCTTCCTATCCGAGCTGGGCCTTGCACTCCTTCTGTTTCTGATAGGACTGGAGATAGATATAGAAGACGTTCGGGAAATCATACGTCCGACGCTGCTGATAGCCGTGGGACAGATGGCCGCCACGGGAGCCCTGGGATACATCGTCGCATCCCTGCTCGGATTCGCACTGGTGGAGTCGCTTTTCGTCGGTGCAGCCGCGGCATTCAGCTCGACAGCGGTCGTCGTAAAGCTGTTGACAGACAAGGACGAGATAACCTCTCTCCCCGGCAAGCTTGACGTGGGAATACTGCTCATCCAAGATGTAGTGGTCGTGGTGCTCCTGGCCGTTATGAACACAGAGGCCCGGACACTGGGAAAGGTCGCGCTCCACCTGGGAGAAGTCGCTGCCCTCATATCCCTGGTAGGACTTGTATCCCTGGCATCCTCCCGCTACCTGCTGCCAAGACTTTTCAAGAAGATATCCGGCAACCAGCACGCTTTCTTCATACACGGCGTGGCATGGGCATTCCTGCTCATCAGCCTGACCGCCTACCTCGGCATATCCCGGGAGATAGGCGCATTCATCGCAGGAGTCAGCCTCGGCCAGCTCCCCTACAGCAGCGAACTCCGAGAGCGCGTGAGGCCGCTCACCGATTTCTTCATGGCCATATTCTTCATAAACTTTGGTCTCGGGCTCGCACCCAGCATAACCGCCAGTGTAACCGAGGCGCTGTTAGCGGCAGCCGTACTGATAGTCGGCAAGTTCGTTATAATGTTCAGCCTGATAGACCGGGCCAACTTCACACCGGAGACCTCGTTCAAGGCGTCCATAAACATGGTGCAGACCAGCGAGTTCTCGCTCATACTCGCCGCAGTGGCGCTCTCAGCAGGTTTCATAGGCCAGGGAACAGCCGGCTTCATCAGCATGGTCGCTCTCCTGACCATGAGCGTTTCATCCTACATAATCACCTACAGCGAGCCGTTGCACAGCCGGTTCGAGCACCTGCTGGAGCGGTTTGAATCCGATGAGAAGCAGGACTTCGAAGTCCGGGAGCTTGAAGACCACGCCCTCGTGATAGGTTACGACGAGCTGGCGAAAAAGGTGCTTGAAGTACTGGAACAGCACTACGAACAGGTCGTGGTTGTAGACCGCAACTCCGACAACACTCAGGAACTGGCGACCTCCGACTACGAGTACATCTACGGCGACTTCAAGCACGGCGAGATACGCAAGGCCTCCGCGGTAAAAGATGCCGGCCTGGTCATGAGCTTCTCGCCCGAGGTATGGGTCAACAGGAAAATCCTTGAGGAGACAGATGACGATGCCACTGTGTTCGTCAAGACCGACAAGATAGAGGACGCCGCCGAACTATACGAACTCGGGGCGCACTACGTGATAATAAAGAACATCCTGACCGCCGACAAGATGGAGGAATACCTGAAGCTGTACCTTGAAGACCGGGAACTCTTCCAGGAGGAGGTCAGCCAGGAGAAGCACAACATCAGGTGGGGTGGTAGAAAGTGACCGAGCTACTGACCGCGCTGACACTGGTTTTCGCATCCGCCTCGGTCATGCTCTTCCTCCTCGACCGGTTCTCGCACGCGGCCATACCGGCCTACATAATCGCAGGTATAGCCATAGGTGGTTTTATCGATGGAAGCCAGATACTCGGTCTTTCCCAGCTGGGCATAGCCTTCCTCGTCTTCCTGTTCGGTATAAAGACAGAGCCGGAAAACATCAGATCGGTCGCGACAGAGAGCCTGAGCACGACTGTCGTCCAGGTAGCTGTCGTGGGTATCGCGGCGTACATCGTCGGGAGAGGGCTTGGACTTGACCAGCTCAACGCGTTCTACCTGACCATAGCTGCCGCCCTCAGCTCCTCCATAGTCGGCCTCCAGCTCATAGAAGACGAGATACGGATAGACCTTCTCCACGGCCGCCTTGCAGAATCCATCAACCTTATACAGGATATCCTCGCCATCATGGCGATACTGGTGGTGTCTTCACCAGTCCTGGAACTGGGTATAGTCGCGACCAACATGGCCTACGGGATGGCGATGATAGTCGCGGCGCTCGTGATACGGCGGACAGTCTTCCCCTTCGTGGCCGAGCAGGCAAAAGCGTCTGAAGAGATGACGATGCTGACCGGGCTCAGTCTTTTACTGGTTTTCATAGGCTTCGCGGAGTTCCTCGACATATCGATAGTCGTGGGTTCGTTCGCCGCCGGCCTGGCCGCCGCAAAGTTCCCGCACAACCTCGAGATGCTGGAGACTTTTTCCTCGCTGAAAGACTTTTTCTCCGCCATCTTCTTCGTCTCGCTGGGAGCCCTGCTCAGCTATCCCAAGTTCGAGACGATGGTTCTGGCGGCGGTGCTGATAGCAGCGACCGCCGCGGTCAAGCCTGCGGTCACAGTCATCTCTCTACTGGTCAACGGCTACGACCGGAGGACCTCCTATCTCGCCGGCCTGACACTGGACCAAGTGAGCGAGTTCGCCCTGATAATCGCCATACAGGCGTTCATCGCGGGCACGATAAGACCGGAAGTGTTCAACGCCATCATACTCTCGGCGACCTTCACGATGATAAGCTCGGCCTACGTCAGCCGGCACGAGGAAAAGATATACGACCTTATATCCAGTTATAGCCGGGTGGAGACCAACGACCGCCAGATAGCAGAGCGCACCAGCGTACCGGAAGACCTGGTAGAACACGTCATACTTGTCGGGTACGACACGCAGGGCAAAAGGATGGCCCAGGGATTGAAGGACGAGAACGCGGACTTTCTGATAGTCGAGAACAACCCGGAACGGATAACCGAGGCCAGGCAGAACCACGACAACTACGTCTTCGGAGACGTAATGGACAGCAAGACCTGGCGCCGCGCAAACTACCAAGAAGCCGCCCTCATAATATCCACTATACCCCAGAAAAAGATATCGGAGAAGATACTCGGACTGGACACAGAGGCAGACATAGTGCTGAGATCGGAGGATACCGGAGACGCGGCCGACCTCCTTGAAAGCGGTGCGCTCTACGTGGAAGTCCCTGACATAGTCGCGTCCGAACAGTTAATCGACCACCTTTCAGCTGTCCTCCAGGACACCAACTACCGGGAAGAACTCCGGAGGAGAAACCTTTTAGAAGTCAGGAAATACCTGGAACAGGAGGAAGGATAGTATGAACAGCTTACAGGGTGCCGAAGCCACGGTAACAGTAACGGAGGAAAGGGTCCTGAAAGAGCGGGAAAGAAAGAAGTACCGCCACCAGGAACTCGACGACAAGATAAGACGGGAACGGACCGAATCCGAGCACCGGATAATCAGGGAGGCCCGGAAAAACGGCGTCAATGTCCCCGAGACCAGCATGAAAGGCGACTATCGCCTGGAGATGGAGAAAATCGATGGAGAGACGCTCAAGGAGTGCCTGGAAGAAAACACGGAGGCGCTCGAAGAACTCGGGAGGCACACTGCCCGGCTGCACGAGACGGATATAATCCACGGCGACCTGACCACCCGGAACGCTATAGTCGCAGGCGACGTTTACCTGATAGACTTCGGGCTTGCGTTCCGCTCCCAGAGAACCGAGGACCGGGCTGTCGACATACACCTACTCAAGCAGATGCTAGAAAGCTCCCATCCCGTAGACGCGGAGGAAGCCTGGAGGGCATTCCTGAAAGGCTACTCCAGCTACGAGAAGTGCGACGAAGTGATGGAGCGGCTCAAAGAAGTCGAGAAACGTGGCCGCTACAAGTAAAAAGGTTTTAAAAGAATTCTCTTCAATTGACATAGTTAGACCGGCGAAGTCCTGAACGGCTTAACCGGATCAGCAGGTGAAACAATGGACGAAATTCAAAGAATTTCTGGGCACTCGGAACTGTTTCACAGTTCCTGCGTTCACACGAACTCACCGAGTTCGGAGCACGCAAAAACTCACGGAGGTGGGTTTTGAGTGTCAAGAATGCATTCTGAAGGACGCGGACAGTCTGGTTCTGATAAACCCGTGAACAAGAAGGTTCCACGATGGGTCGACTACGACGAGGAAGAAGTAATCGACCTGGTCGTCAAGCTCAGGAAGAACGGAAACGAGCCCTCCGAGATAGGACTCAAGCTGAGGGACAAGTACGGGATCCCGAGCGTGAGAGAGATAACAGGCAAGAAGATAACCGAGATACTCGAGGAAGAGGATATCGCACCGGATATACCGGAAGACCTCCAGAACCTTCTGGACAAAGCGGAAACCATCCAGGACCACCTCGATGAGAACCCGAACGATTCCCAGGCCGAGAGAAGGCTTGAACTGACAGAGGCCAAGATAAGAAGGGTC
>JBDGRD010000027.1:0-5081 GCA_042218425.1 Candidatus Nanohaloarchaea archaeon | reverse complement strand
ATACCACATACCTCAGTTTTGCGGTCTCCATCCGCCCTGAAAGATTTACCTGGACAGTCCTGGTGAACGGCACGACTGTTTCCGCATCGTCATAGTATCTCCCGAAGGAGAAAAGGGAGTGGAACGCTCTCTCTGCCTCCTCAAAAGTAGTCATGTCGGTACCTCCCTCCGCGAGCTCGTCCTGGATATAGTACACTCTACCGGATTCTATGTTCCACCTGCATGCCAGACAACCATACGGACTCTGTGTATCCCTTACTATAACCTTGTCAACGTTCTCAAACGCCATCTTCTCGTCCTGAAACTGTACGAAGTCGCCGGTTTCATACTCGGAGCTAAGAAGTGTTGAACTGTTCACTACAGTCCCGTTCCCAGAACCCACGCTGACATCGTCCAGCCCGAAAGTATCTCTGACCAGCTCCGGTTTCTCCTCTATCTGTATAAACGAGCCACCAGAACGGACAAAGCTCTCCAGTTCATCTTCCTGGGTTATGTCGCCAGTGTCAAGGTTGGTGTTTTCAGCCACCACTGTCCCATACTTTCCTGATGACGCGTTTACAAGCATATCGTCGAACATGTCATCGCTCTGGTAGGTATAGTTGTAAACGTGGCGTGCGTTCAGCGAGTCCAGCAATCCCTTGTTTTTGCTTGAGGGCCAGTAAAGGTCCCACCTGACATCTGACCGGTTCAAAACGTGAAGCAGCTCAACCTCGGACATAGTCCTGCCCTGCCTTACCATGTACGCAATCGGCCCTCTTCCCAGGCTCTCACCTTTAGGGCCTTCGCTATCAACTATCTCTAGGTAGAAGTTCTCAGCCTTGAGCAGCCGGGCCTGTTTCTCATAGCTGATGTCGTGGAACTCCTCCAGCTTCTCCTCCTGCAGGACGTGGTCAGGTCTGGCGAACCCCGGTATCATGACGTTGCTCGAGTTCCAGTCGTTGGGATATCCAGGGGTTGACACCAGAAATGTGGTTGTATAGGTGCCTTGGAATCTCATATCCTCTTCTTGCTTGAACTCTGTCTGGTCGTTGAGAACCGAGTTCCAGGAGGACAGGAAAATCGTCAGTATGATGCCAAAGACCAGCAGACTCCCCATGTAATCCGGCATGAACGTCTGCCCTTTACTGCCCATTGATCACCACCTCCACCGAACCTTTCGAAAAGGTTCGAGCCAAATAATTCTTACTGCCCATTGATCACCACCTCGTCTCCATGGTTGACGACGCGGTAGACGTTGGTGTCGCTCGTTGAGATGTTAAGCTCTTTCCCGTAGTACCGGGAAGTCTGGATGACGGATTCGTTCCCCCAGCGCAGGTAGCTGGAACCGTTTATCAGCTGGACCGTGTAGTGCTCTCCCCCTATCCTTTCAGGAACTGAGAACACACGGGAGTATCCCTCTCCCTGCACAAGAGCCATCTCGACCTGGAAGGAAACCATCTCCGCAACTTTCTCGGCGGTCTGCCGGTTCTGGTAGGTGAAGGCCTGGCTCTGCTTCGATGCCATGACACCGTAGAGCGCTGCGAGCAGGAGAGCAGAAAGCGATACCATCGCGAGGAACTCCAGGGAGCTCTGCCCCTTCCACCTCATCTCAGTTGACCACCTCGATGTTCGCCTCCCCGTTCTTCATGTAAACCGTTACCCTGTGCCTCCCGGGCGTCTGCGGCAGGCTTCCTGTCAGGTTGGTCTCAAACCCGCGTATCAGCTGCGACTTTCCAGAACTCGTCCTGATGGTGTAGACGATAGAGTTGTTCACGATGACACCGGACTCGACCGCCTCCGGCAGGTCAACGGTAAAAGTTCTCTGGGCGGGCTCCCCTGACGCACTGACCGTTTCGATGGCCGACTCAGTTTTCTCCAGCGAGTTCTGGAGCTGGACTACGCCAGCACTGCTCTGCAGCTCGAATATAGAACTCTGTGCACGAAGTATGAAGGGAGTTGAGAGCAGCAGGGCGAGCCCGAAAACCATGAGGTACTCGATAGCCGCCTGGCCTTTTCCTGATTTCACGTTAACAGGTTTAGTTCCCACGTTAAAATTAACTGGCGCGTATTCAATAGCCACTTCCAAATCACAACGCTCTTTTTAAATGCGAGGCCGGTGAATACTCAAACATTATGTCCAACGTGCTCTGGTTCGATGAGATAGACTCCGGCGATACCGACAGAGTAGGCGGCAAAAGCGCCAACCTCGGCGAACTCCAGAACGAGGTCGACGTTCCCGTTCTACCCGGTTTCGCCACAACCTCCGACGCATACGACCGGTTTATTGAGGAGACCGATCTGCGCGAAAAGATAGAAACGCTTCTCGACGGTCTCGATACCGATGACGTCAACGATTTACAGCGCCGGGGCGAGCAGATACGCGCCCACATAAAGGAGGCGGACATGCCAGAGGACCTGCGGAAAGACTTCATCAAGACTTACGAGAAGCTCGGCGACAAGCTCGGAGTCGAGAACCCGGAGGTCGCTGTACGTTCATCGGCGACCGCCGAAGACCTGCCAGGCGCGTCTTTCGCTGGACAGCAGGATACATACCTGAACGTAAAGGGTAAACAGGACCTCATCAAGCGCATAAAGGATTGCTTCGCATCGCTGTTCACCAACCGCGCGATTTCTTACAGAGAGGACAAGGGTTTCAACCACTTCGACGTCAAGCTCTCGGCGGTAGTGCAGAAGATGGGACGCTCCGACAAGGAGAACGGCGCCGCAGGAGTAATGTTCACTCTCGACCCGGACTCCGGTTTCAGGGATGTCGTGACGATCAACGCGAGCTATGGGCTCGGCGACATGGTGGTCGCGGGCGAAGTCAACCCGGACGAGTTCACAGTGTTCAAGAAAAACATGGGTATAATCGAACGGAAGCTTGGAGACAAGGAGATCAAGCTGGTCATGAAGGATGACTGGCACGAAGGAGAGGACGAGAACAAGCGCGTAAAGGTACCGAAGAGCGACCGCGAGAAGTTCTGCATCTCCGACAACCAGGTCAAAGAACTCGCGAAGTACGGGCTGAGGATAGAAGAACACTACGACAAGCCGATGGACATCGAATGGCTGTACGACGGCCAGACCCGGGAGCTTTACATAGTACAGGCCCGTCCGGAGACAGTCCAGGCGGAGAAAGACCAGAACGTCATCAAGGACTTCAAGATGAAGGAAGAGTCCGAAATCATACTTGAAGGAAGCGCCATCGGCTCCAAGATAGGGTCCGGCGAGGCTCACGTGCTTGACTCGCCGAAACAGATAGACAAGTTCGAGGAAGGCGAAGTCCTGGTAACGGACATGACCGACCCGGACTGGGAACCCATCATGAAGAAGGCCGGCGCCATAATAACGAACAAGGGCGGAAGAACTTCGCACGCGGCCATCGTCTCACGCGAACTCGGGGTTCCCGCAGTCATCGGCACGGAGAACGCCACTTCCCAGCTGAGCGACGGACAGGAAGTCACAGTTGACTGCTCCGCTTCGACAGGCAAGATATGGGAGGGCGAGCTTGACTTCGAGGTAGAGGAACACCACCTTGACAAGATACCGGAGACCGACACCGAGGTACAGGTCAACATAGGCGAGCCGAGCGAGGCGTTCAAGGTCGCACAGCTACCCGTCGAAGGCGTGGGCCTGGCGAGGGAAGAATTCATAATATCCTCGCACGTCGGGGAACACCCGCTCAAACTGATAGAAGAAGGCCGGGAAGACGAATACGTCGAAGCCCTCCGCTCCGGCATAGGCAAAATCGGGGCGGCGTTCTACCCTGAACAGGTCGTCGTACGTCTGAGCGACTTCAAGTCGGACGAGTACGCCGAGCTGAGAGGCGGCGAGCAGTACGAGCCGGACGAGGCCAACCCTATGCTTGGCTTCAGGGGCGCATCAAGATACTACGACGAGGAGTTCTCCAGCGCCTTCGAACTCGAGTGCAAGGCTCTTAGAAAATGTATCGACGAGCTCGGGCTGGACAACCTGACTATAATGGTTCCCTTCTGCCGCACCGTGGAGGAAGGCAGGAAAGTCCGGGCCAAGATGAAAGAGTACGGACTCGACCAGGGCGACATAGAGGTATACGTCATGGCAGAAATCCCGGCGAACATCATACGTGCGGAAGAGTTCGGAGAGGTCTTCGACGGCTTCTCCATCGGTACCAACGACCTGACACAGCTGACACTGGGTGTCGACAGGAACTCGGACAAGCTACACGAACTGTTCGACGAACGTGACACCGCTGTCAAGCAGTCCATCAGGAACCTGATAAAGCGCGCACATTCGAAGAACTGCCACGTCGGCATCTGCGGCGACGCACCCTCCACGCACGAGGGATACGCCGAGTTCCTGGTCCAGAACAACATAGACGCCATCTCAGTATCTCCCGATGTCGCCCTGGAGACTATCATGAAGGTCGCCGACGCGGAGGATAACAGCAGCGAAGACCAGCGGTTCGAGTTCGAGATAAACGCTATGGTCGGGGAGCCCGCCGGACAGGTGTACGACACGCTCCAGTCACACGGCAAGGCGACCCTCGACAAGCTACTGGACTACACCGACGACGCACTGGACATAAAGACGGTGAACCAGGCGCTTGGGTGGCTGGCCAAAGAGGACAAGATAAAGGTAGAGAACGAGAACGGCGAAGTCAAGTACACCGTCAAAGGCTAGCGGACTGCTATTACCTGTTCTTTCACAAGATCGCCGTCGTGCTTCACCCGGACCATGTAACGGCCGGGCTCCAGCGGCCTGGTATCCGTATCGTATACAGCGACGCCCTGGCAGTCACGGGAATAGTCCTCGACTTCTTCCACGTTTCTCGCCTCGACGTTCAGCGTGACCGAATCCCGGTCCTGGCTGTAGTCAAGCGAAAGATCGGCGCGGGTGCTCGCAAGGGGATAGTGACCCTCGAAGCCGAGAGAGTTGTCCGGCTTCAGCTCCACAACAGCTTCCTGGCTCCTGTCGTACCGGCACTCTGTTTCAAGGTCTGTGAATGTTATACCGGCACGGCTCTTGTCCACCACTACCAGCGCGATGGAAAGCAGGAAAAGCACAGCCACGAAGTTCCAGAACTTTGACATAGTTACTAATTAGCAGTAAAAAGATTTAAA
>JBDGRD010000026.1:4687-9122 GCA_042218425.1 Candidatus Nanohaloarchaea archaeon | reverse complement strand
ATGAGCGGCAAACAGTTCCGCCAGACAGGGGCGACGCGTTCAAGGCCGACCATCGACAACACAGGAGGTCCGATTCAGCTTGAAGTCCGTTCAAGGACACCCGTCGTCTTCTTCGGCGGCAGTGAAGACAACCCTCCATCCGCGGACATGTGCGTCATAGCCAAGAACGTCGGCGGAGGAACACCTTTCCATCCATCTGTACCAGAGGACAAGTTCTCCTCCAGGGCGACCGACGACGGAATACTCAACAAGATAAAGATCTCACTGGAGGTAGCGGGAAGCGCCTTCCAGATAAGCGGTTCCAGCAGCGCAACCCACAACGTGACGATGGTCGGAGACCAGGGAGTATCCTGCTTCACACTCAGCCCCAACTCCTTCAGCTCCGGGGACATCCAGGCAACACTGCCGGTCACTATGACCGCCAGCTACAACTACTACACCGACACCCAGACCTCAGTCAAAGTCAACGGTCGGTAACCTGGCTCCGGCAGCTATGAAGATTCTTCGAACTCTTTCAGGAACTGCTGAAGCTGTGAGAGAGATACGAGCCTGAAACCAGGTTATTTCGCAGGAATCTTGATCTCTTTACCGGTTTGCGGGTTACGGCCTTCTTCCAGGATGATTTCACCTGTGACTTTCGTGTAGGTTGAGAGGGCGCGCTTGGCGTCAGACTTTGATAGCCCTGATTCTGATGCTATGGCCTCTACCAGTTCTGCCTTGTTCAGTGTCTTGACTGACTCGACCCATTTGTCTTCGCCGTTGATTCTCCTTTCCGTAGCTTCCCGAGGACTGGAAACTCCTACCTGCCTGTGATAGTGAGCTTGTTGCCTTCTCTGTCTATGTCGGTAAGGAGTACATCAGCTCTTCCGTCACCGTCAAGGTCTCCAAGGAGCAGGGAAGCGTCCTGGTCGATGCCGTTGTAAGGTGGTGTCGAGGATAGTTTGTCGACTATGATGGATACCACGCGGCTCTTGACATCGCTTCCAACCTGTGCGTTGTCGGGTACGGCAAGTGTGAACTCCTTCTCGAAATCCGCCGTGTTCCAGCTACCGATCCGGCTGATAGGGAGGAATAAGATAAAGGAAAGAGGATATGTGGTTCCTGCTTCACCATTCCCGGAGGAGGACGGCTGCGGTGATGAGTCCTCCCAGGAGGATGGAGAGCAGGACGCGGGCTGCGGTGTTGGCGCCGCCTATCTGCTTGGAAAGGTTGGTGGCGGCGTCTGCAAACATGCCTGTGATGCTTCCGCCTTTACCGCTCTTGATGGCGTCCTTGATCTCTTCGTCTATCAGGAGCCTTACTGTCTGTGACTGGTTGACGCTGTTTCCTTCAGCGGTGACGTCGACGCGGAGTTCGCCTTTTTTCTGGAAAGGGATGCCGGCGTACATGAACGCGGTCTCCGTCTGTCCTGGCTGGACTGTTACCCTGGAAGGCTTGATGGAAACCCAGTCAGGTCCGTTGTGGGAGACCCGGTAGGTGTTCTCGGCGGTTCCCGTGTTCTCAAGCCGTACCTCGTAGATGACGCTCCTGTTCTTGCCAGCGCTCTGGACCTGTGGTACAACGTTCATCTCAAGGTCCCAGCAGTTCTGGACCGTGAACTCGGTGCCTGCGGTCTTCTTCGGCTTGTTGAACGTGGTAGATGTCGCGCCGAGTTCGACTCTGTAAGTTTTCTGCTTGAGCTCGGAGGCGTCGAAGCCTACTTCAACCGTCGCTGTCTCGTTGGGTTCAAGCGTGACTTCTGACTTGGAGAGGTTTCCTCTGGAGGCCTTGAGCTTGTAGGTCTCCTCTGCCTCTCCTGTGTTCTGCACGTTTGCCTCCAGTGTGAAGCGCTCGTTTTCGCATACATCTGTCGACTTCCTGCTGAAGGCCACTCCGACGTCCATCCCGTTGTAGACGCTGGTTGTCGCAGTTCCCCTGCTTGTGACTTCAGATTCTGCGGTGACCGTGACTTTCTGGCTGCCCAGCTTTTCGGGCGTGAAAGTCAGTGTCGTCGACCTGGATGATTTGCCGTCGATCTCCATGCTGGTCGCCTCCAGCTCTCCCTTGCTGGTGGAGAGGACGAATTCGTCCGCCTTTGTACCGGTGTTCCTGACTGTTACCTGGTACTCTGCGGGTGTGAAGGCTGCTACTTCCTGTGTCTCCGGTGTTATGGAGACCTTTGAGGCGTAGCATATCTCCGATTTGAACTGTACGTTCTGTATGTCCTGTGCGTAGCTCGTGGTCGAAGCCGCTACGACGTTGAAGTTCTTTTCCACCGCTTTATCAGACGAGGCTATAAGCTTGACTGTCTGTGTCTCGCCGTCTTCCAGGCTTACCTTGCTGACGGAGAGTTCGCCGTAGTCCGTGGTCAGCCTGAATTCTTCCTTGCTGTTGCCGTTGTTGGTGACTTCTACCGTATAGGTCGCTTTCTCGCCGCGGCAGACTGTCTTCGAGTCCTTTGCAACCGCAACGTCGACCTTGTGTTCCTTTATGACGTTTACAGTGCCGTCGACGGTGTACTTCTTGTCGGTCGCCCGAGAAGTGGCTGTAACGGTAAACGTGTAGGTCCCGGCTTCTTTATCGACTCCGGGATTGTACCATACGTTGACTGTCTCGCTGTCGCCTGTGTCCAGTTCTACCTGTCGCGGGGCGATGGTGACCTCGGAGTTCTGCGAGCCGAGGTTGTAGACGTCCTTTACAGGCCCGACGTTTTCGATCGTGACCTCGTAGGACGTGAACGAGTTGACTTCGGTACTGGATTCTTGAGGGAAAATAGTGAGCTCTGCCGGGCTTGCAGCGGCAAAGCTTGATGCTAGTACTATCATTACGGCGGCGAGGCCTGTTTTAGCTAAGAGATTCATGCGTTATTGTCACCTGTAGATAACACTCTTTCTAACTTTTATATATTCGTCGATAGTGACAGAAGTTAATCACCGGTTAAAGACGAAGTCCGAGGCCCTCCAGCAGTCCCTGGAGGAAGCCTCCCTGCGGCTCCGTTGTTCCACCGGAGTTTATCCGGATGTCTTCCTGGAAGATGGTTGAACCTCCTGTCTCGACCTTGAGCTGTCCGGTGAAGTCGCCTTCGTCCTTCGGCGTGAGGTAGAAGTATACCGTCTTCCTCTCGCCCTTGGACAGGAGGACTTCCTTCTCGCTCTGTGATACCCATGAATCGGGCACCTCTTCAAGCGAGAGGTGGTATCTCCGGAGCTCGTTGTGGGTGTTGTATAGTTCGACCTTCACGAGCCCAGAGCCTGACTCGACTGATACGACCTTGTCCGGGAAGCTCTCGGTCTCCGAACCTGCCTCGAGCACTTCGGTATTTGTCGTGGCGACGTTCTTGGCGCCTCTGGCGAGGGCTATAACATCGTACCGATGGTCGCCGGCTCCCGTGGCGTTTCTCTGGAAGCAGACCTCTCCCTTCGCGTTCTTCGAGGCGACGATCTGGTCGTCCTTTTCGAGGTAGACGGTCGGTGTCACCTGCGACTCGACCTGGCCGCATACCTCGAACTGCTCGCCCTCGAAGACTTTCTGCGGTGACTGAGCGTACACGACGTTCGCCGTCGGCAGGACTTCAAGCTTTCTCGAGTTGCGGGCCGAACCTGCGGTTGCTGTGACGGTTAGCTCTCCGACCGACTCCGGTCTTATGAAGGTCTGGAAGTAGCCGTCGGGCTGTGTGTTGACTCTTCCGGCGTCGTCGCCGTTGATTGTTATCCTGACCTTGCTCCTCCCTCTTGCGCCGTCGACGTATCCTGAGACCTTCAGGGCCTCACCTATCCTTACGCGGTCCGGCTCAAGCTGCATCGTCATGCCTGAAGCTTGGAAGGTTTCTGTATCTTCTTGGACCGGTTCGCGGCTGGCATCTACAGGGCAGTCTCTTACCTTGATGCTCCGCGAGGTCGAGTCGCTGTCGTGGTTCGTTGCTGTTATATCGAACTGCTCTGTCCCGGTTCCTTCGACGTTCGTGAACCGCAGCGACCGTGTCTTGGTGTCGCCTTCCTCCATGGTGAAGCTGTTTCCTATCGTTATCGAGCCAAGCCCCGAGCCGGAGACTGTGACGACTTCGTGGAAGCCTCCCCGGTTCTCGATGGTGATGTCGGCGGTGAAGCTGCCTCCCTCGCAGACCGAGTTCGGGTAGTCGACATCTGTTATATCAAGACCTGCTTCATCTCCGTTGTCACCGGTGCTGTCCGAACTGTCAAGCCCGAGCCGGATGACTGTTTCTTCGTCTTCGTTGACTCTCACGTCACGGGTCTCGGTCTCGTAACCGCTCTTTGATACTGTTACATCGTACCAGCCCTCTTCGAGGAAGAAGTCGGCTTTACCGTTGCTGTCGGTGTACTCTACCTCCGTCTCTCCGTTCTCGACTCTCACTCTCGCGTCCTGGAGGTCGTTCCCGTTTCTATCCTCCACGAAGACCGACAGTTCTCCGTCACCCTGGTTCTGGTCGCTTTCGAGC
>JBDGRD010000026.1:0-4587 GCA_042218425.1 Candidatus Nanohaloarchaea archaeon | reverse complement strand
ATCCTCCACGAAGACCGACAGTTCTCCGTCACCCTGGTTCTGGTCGCTTTCGAGCCCGTTGATGTCTATCGTTCCATCGTGTGTCGAAACCGTGTCGTCTCCGCAGGCATCTCCTTTCGTCCTGACCACGGCCTCGACTTCTATCCTTCCATCGCCGTCGTCATCGTCGCTTCCGTCGACATCGGCTGTGAATACACTTGAACTGCCCGAGTCTATCTGCCGGCTTTCAGTTTTGACTGAGTCGCCCTCGGCACGGAACTCGACCTCTACATCCTGGTCGTCGCCGTTGTTGTAAACTTCTATCCTGGCTGTTGTGGAACCGTCTTCATCTATCTTGGTATCGTCGAAGCTCAGGAAACCGGTTTCTATGTCGCAGGTTCCTGTCCCACCGTTGCCAGTATCTTCTACGAAAGAGACTTCTTCGATGGATGATTCGTCGCTCACGCCGCCTGCCTCTGCCTTGACCTGGAACTCCTGGGTCCCGGTGCTGTCCGGGCTGTAGCTGGCTGTGAGGTCGCAGCTGCTGGAATCGCCGCATTTGGTGCTCTCTATCACGTGCCAGGACGTATCTCCGTCGTCTCTGTGGGCGATGCTGAGCTGGGTCAGGCCCGAGCCCTGTGCGTCGCCGGTTATCGTCAGTGACTGTCCGACGGTTTCCTCTTCAGGAAGGTCGTTTATCGTGACCGAGTCAACGCTCCTGGTAACGCCGGCGGAACCGGCTGCCAGGAATGCTACAAGGGTTAGTATGATTCCGATCTTTGCAAAGCCGTATCTGCTAGTTTCCATCGTGTCTCACCTCGCACTGGAGCACCTGGTTTCCAAGATAGTTCTCGTCGCCATCGTCGAATACGTTGACAACGTAATTATCGCTGTCTGCGTCCGCGGTCACCAGGTATGTCATGTCCGCGGGGTCACCGATCTCTTCGCGGATGATAGCCTCCTGGTCGCTTGAAAGACAGTGGTCTATCTCGCTGAAGTTGTACCGTGTATCTGTATAGATGCCCTCGAACTCGGTCGGTTCCGGCGTACCGGTAGGCGTCCCCGTGGGAGTTCCGCCAGGCGTATCAGTCGTGGTCTGGTTGCCAGCCCCTGCTCCACCGTCTGTAGTCGGTGTGCCGCCGTTCTGTCCGCCGTTCCCACCATCTCTTTCGACTGATGCACAGCTCCTCTGTTCGCCGAAGTATCCGAAACCGTCGATGTCGCCTGCGGCCCTTTCAGTATGGTCGCAGTTTCCGTCTCCAGGTACTGATCCTATGTAGTCCGCGCCCAGGCCGAAAAGGGCTGCCCCTCCAACGACTCCAGCGGCCTTCTTCAGCACTCTTCTTCTGGTGCTGCCTCCTGTCGAGCCGCCTGTTCTCATGTCTGAGAGAAGGTCGTCTATCTCCTGTTCCAGCTCCTCGTACTGCTCCAGAGTCCGGTCCATGCGGCTGTGTGCGTTGTCAACCGCCATCTCTGTATCTTGCTGGGACTCCTCGTAGTTTTCAAGAACTCTTTCGGTCTGGGTATGGAGGCCTTCTAGCTGTCTTACAGCAGCTCTCTGGCTCATCTCGCCCTCTTCAAGACTGTCCTTTATGTCTTCAAACTTCTCGTCTATCTCCTCTGACTTCTCTCTGAGGGTTTTATCGCGGTCAGAACTCATGTTACTACAGAGTAGTAAATAACCTTTTTAACTGTTTTGGTTTATGGGTGCTGGAAGCCGAAATGTAAGAAAAATAAGGTGTAGAGGGGCGGAGAGTTTATTCCTCGTCGTCTCCGCGCATCTCTGCCTCGTACTCGTGCCAGTCGGTCAGCTCGTCGTGTAGCCTCTCCTCGAGAGCGGAGCGCTCTGTGTAGTCGCTGAGGACGCTCATGTAGCCAGCGGCCATGCGCTGGATGTACTCTGCGGTCTCGTTGACCTCGTCGACTTCTTCGCTGACTTCTTCCAGGTAGTCTGTCCACCTGTCGGTCGCACT
Source organism: Candidatus Nanohaloarchaea archaeon (assembly GCA_042218425.1). Taxonomy (GTDB): domain Archaea; phylum Nanohalarchaeota; class Nanosalinia; order Nanosalinales; family Nanosalinaceae; genus JBDGRD01. The sequence continues at coordinate 2,635 of JBDGRD010000026.1, read as the reverse complement.
GTAGAAGTTGTCCTCGAACATCGCGAGGTCCCCCTCGTCAGCGTCGACCCTGTTTGTAACGGCGTTTATCCGGGTGCCGAGCGTCTCCAGGGTGTTCGCGGCTCCTTCGAGGTTGTTGGATTCGACTTCGTCCACGAGAGCTTCGAACTCGTCGTCGATCTCTTCGACCTGCTCTTGTAGTGTCATCTTGTTTTTCACCTCCTTTGGTTCTTGCTGTATTTTGCGGTTTTGTGGAACAGCAATAAGAACCGGTACGTAAAATCTTATTAAGATTTCGTGATTTGGGAGTGACACTACCGGACTTCGATGTCGAGACAAACTCTCTGGACTCCCGGTCCGCGCTCCCCGCAGACAACTCTCTCTTTTATCTCGAAACCTCTGCCCGCGGCAGAAGCTGCTTCCTCGACTTCGGACTCCGCCTGCTGCCAGTTCTCGTCCTCGATGAAACGGTAGTAATGTATCACTCCGCCCTCTGAAACGTGTTCGAAGGCGGCATCCAGGAATTCGTCGGCGGACTCGGGAAGGGGCATCACAACACGGTCGAACTTTCCATCCGGGACGGCATCCGCTGCATCGCCCTCGATGACCTCGACACTGTCCGCGACACTGTTCAGCTCGACGTTCTCCCGCATGTATTCTACTGCGGCCGGGTTCTTCTCGATCGCCATTACTTCGGCGCCCGCGTTTCTCGCCGCCATAACTGCGAAAGGGCCGACACCGGCGAACATCACGAGGACGCGCTCCCCGTCTTCTACCTGTGAAACGACCCGGTCGCGCTCTGTTGAGAACCGCTCGGAGTAGTACACTTCTGTCGGATCGACCCTGAAGCGGCAGCCGAACTCTGTATGAGTGGTCTCGGTCTCATCGCCGTAAAGCTTCTCGTAGTCTCCGACCCGGAACTCTCCGCCGAGACCGTTCTTCTTCAGGAGTATAGTTTTCACGTGGGGGTTGTATTCTCGTATCCCCTCGATAACATCCTCGCGGTCCCGGTCACCCAGTTCGTTTATCACCGCTATGTCGCCTATGACCTCGTACGAGGGCAGGTCATGATCCTTTTCTTCCTCTTCCTCCCGGATAACGGAGACCTGGTTTTCGAGCCGGTCCTTCAGTTCGGATAGATCTTCGTCCACGAACACCAGCTCGTCTCCCTCCACCTCTTCTGCGATATCTCTGGCGGAGTATTCTTCGGAGGAGAAGACGGCGATAAGTTTATCTTCGTCATCCTCGGCTAGAATACGGTTTCCGTCTCTCTCCACGCTGAATCCCTGTCTCTCAAATATCTCTTCGACGCGCTCCTCCAGTTCCTGCTGCTCCATGGGAGAAACTCGTTATAAGAATTGGTTTATGAATAACGGTTATGCTTTACATGGTCGGTCTCGGGCTTGACGACGGTGAGATAACCCTGGAGGGAGAGGAAGCCGTCAGGAAAGCCGACAGAGTGTACGCGGAATTTTACACCAACACCGCGAACATAGACCTAGAAGAACTCGAGGAACGGACAGGATCTGATATAGAAGTTCTCGAAAGAAGCGAGGTCGAGCAGGAGGACGTTGTCCTTGAATCAGCGAGGGAAAGAGATACCGCATTTTTAGTCTCCGGCGACCCTCTTACCGCGACCACGCACTACGATATCCGGCACCGGGCCGGGCAGGAAGGCGTAGAGACCAGGGTTTTCCACGCTCCATCCATCCTGACCTCTGTCTCGGAGACCGGGTTGAACGTCTACAAGTTCGGCCGTACAGTCACCCTGCCCGAGGATTCTGCCCCGGAATCGGTGGTTGAATACATCGGGAGAAACGACTCGGTCGGGCTCCACACCCTGGTGCTGCTTGACATCGACTACGACGCAGCCGACGCCGCGGAGAAACTTGTCGAACTTGAACCCGGACTGGAGGACCGTGAGGCGGTGGTGCTTTCAAGAGCGAACCGGGATTCCCAGGACGTTGAGGTCGGGGAACTCGGTGAACTGGACCACGACTTCGGCGAACCTCCGCACTCTATTATAATAATAGGAGATACCTCGCACAAGGAAGAAGAGTTTCTGGAGGCGTATCGATGACCGACTTTGAAAACGAGACCCAGAAGAACCTTGAAGCCGAGACCAGAAAATGGCTGGAGAAGCTTGAGGACCGCCTGGAGAACTGTGACGAATCGGTTGAGCAGATGAAGAACGTCCTCGCCTACCGTGATGATACGTACCACTTTCTTGAGGAAGAGGACTATATCCGGGCATGGGAATCTGTCGTGTACGCCTGGGGGATTCTGGAGACGCTCGAACGGCTGGGGAAGTTCGACTAGGCGAGCGGGCTATTTTATTAAACTAGAACCAGTTATTGGTTGGTATGAGAGACCCCTGGAAATACGTTGCTTTCCCGGCCGCTGCGGTCATCGGATACCTCATATCGCTCGGACTGACCGGGCAGGTCCAGAGTTTCCTGGGTCTCTCGAAGTTCCTCTCCCGCATAGTGGTCATAGCCCTCTCAGGTCTCTTCGCAGGGTTCATGGTCGACGAAGTCATACCTGCTTATCTTGAGAAGGTCCGTGCACGACGTGGAGGTGGCGGAGGTGACTTCGGAGGCGGTGACTTCGGAGGAGACGGCGGAGGATTCGACGACGGTGATATGGATTTCGGGAA
>JBDGRD010000025.1:0-2174 GCA_042218425.1 Candidatus Nanohaloarchaea archaeon | reverse complement strand
CCATTATATCCTTGAATCCGTGAGGCCCGAATAAATAAACCACGGTGAGAACTCCATGTTACCCGCTGACATGCGCCGGGAAGACATCTGAGATCAGTCCCCCTGCTCGAACTCCTGGTTCGCCTTCCTTAATCTTTCAGGAGTCCCTATGTCGAGCCTTGAACCCTCTATCTGTCGATAGGCAGCCCTGCCGTTCTCCTTCGCCAGGCGGTCTATGGCGTCGGTGAGCTGGTACTCGTCCTCCGCACCTCTACCGATCTCCTCTATCGCGTCGAATATAGCTGGCTCAAAGACGTATATCCCGGCCGCCGCGATTTTTGAAGGTGCTTCTTTCTCCGGCGGCTTTTCGACCATGCCCTCTATCCTGCTGTCTTCGCCCGGCTCCACTATGCCGTGCGACGTGACATCCTCTGGCTCGAAGCTTCCGACAGTGGCTTCAAGCCCGTTTTCACGGTGGAAGCTCACGAGTTCGTCGAGCGCGGACTTGTCCTCCAGATAGTTGTCGCCGAGTATGACGGCAAAGTTTTCATCGCCCAGCAGGTGCTTCGCGGCTTCAAGCGCCTTGGCTATACCTTTCCTGTCCTCCTGCACCACGTAGCTGAGCTGGACGCCGAGAGATTCCCCGGAGCCGAGGTAGTCAAGTATGGCGTGCTGCTTCCAGCCGACGACAACGACTATCTCATAGATGCCGGCTTCCTTCATCGCCTCTATACAGTGCTCGATAACCGCTTTCTCGCCGACAGGAAGAAGTTCCTTGGGATAGGCTTTGGTGAAAGGCCTCATCCTTACTCCTTTGCCTGCGGCGGGGATCAAACCTTTCACATCTCGAAAAGCGGCGGAGAAGGTTTTATTACTTTGCCAAGCCCATCAATCCCTGAAAAGTTTGATGGATATAAGCGTCATAGGAACGGGCTACGTCGGCCTTTCCGTAAGCGCCGCCCTTGCCTCTCAGGGCCACGAGGTGACCTGTGTCGACAGGGACAGAGAAAAAGTCGGACAGGTACGGGCGGGCGAGTGCCCGGTACACGAGGAAGACCTGGAAAAGCTTGTCAGCGAAACGGTCTCCTCAGGAAAACTCGACGCCACCATGGATACCGCTGAAGCGGTCAGGAACTCCGAAGTTACTTTTCTCTCGGTCGGCACCCCCACAGAAGGCGGTGAAATCGACACCAGCCAGATCCAGGAAGCTGCAGAAGAAGCGGCTGAAGGCCTGGAAGACGACTACCACTTATTCGTCGTCAAGAGCACGGTCATACCCGGAACAACGAGAGACGAGGTCATACCGGCTATCGAGTCGGTTTCTGGAAAGACGGTCGGGGATGACTTCGGCGTCTGCATGAATCCCGAGTTCCTGCGGCAGGGCAGCGCGCTGGAGGATTTCCAGGACCCTGACCGGGTGGTCATCGGAGAGTACGACAAGCGTTCCGGAGATGAACTGGCATCGGTATACGACGGGATCGACGACCCAGTGGTACGGGCCTCGCTGGAGGAGGCCGAGATGATAAAGTACGCCTCCAACTCCCTTCTGGCAACCAAGATATCCTTCATCAACGAGATAGGCAACCTCTGCAAGGAGCTCGGCATCGATGTCTACAGGGTTGCGGACTGTGTTGGAATGGACGAAAGGCTTGAAAGAGATTTCCTGGACTCGGGCGTCGGGTTCGGCGGTTCGTGCTTCCCGAAGGACGTGCGTGCGCTTGTCTTCTTCATGGATGAGAAAGGTACGGAGCCAGAGCTCCTGAAGAGCGTTCTCAGCGTCAACCAGGACCAGAGGCGCCGGATAATCGAACTCCTTGAAGACCGCATCGGACCTCTTGACGGCAAGAAAGTGGCGGTCCTCGGGCTCTCCTTTAAGCCGGGGACAGACGATGTCAGGAACGCGCCCGCCATCGATATCATACAGGAGCTGAAGGATAGCGGGGTAGAGGTCGCGGCCTACGACCCTGAGGCCATGGAGAACATGAAACAGCACCACCCTGGAATCGATTACACGGAAAGTTACCAGGAGGCTCTTGAAGACGCCGATGGAGCGCTTCTCCTGACAGAGTGGCCGGAGTTCGACGGTATCAGCCGTGGAGACCTGAAGCTGATGGAGAACCCTGTGCTTCTCGAAGGCCGGAAGACGGACCACGATCTGCCGGAGGAGTTGCGGGAAGGCATCACATGGCCCTGAA
>JBDGRD010000024.1:0-13916 GCA_042218425.1 Candidatus Nanohaloarchaea archaeon | reverse complement strand
CATTCGGGGCATTCTGGGTTGTCTCCGTCCTGGATGATGGAGGCCGCGTCGGGCTGGTCGGCTTGTTCCTCTGTCTCGGTCTTGCCCTGGGTCACTGACTCGTTGCCTGCGTCGATGTCGTCGAAGGTTTTCTGAGGCGCGGACCCCCCGGCGAGGTGGCGTTTCATCGCCTCCGCGATGGCGTCTGGGATGGAGTGTATCTGCTCTCCGTTGTCCCAGCTTATCTGCGGCGAGCGGATGTCGTCGAGCTGGTTGATGACTTCTTCCGCTGTCGCACCGGAACGCAGAGCGAGCGAGATGGTGCGTCCAAGCGCCTCCGTGAATGACTGGGTGTATCCGCCGGACTTCCCGACCTGGGCGAAGACCTCGAACGGTCCTGACTCGTCGTCGTTAACCGTGACGAACAGGTCTCCGTACGCCGTCTCGATTTCCTGGGTCGTTCCTGTTATGGTCTTGGGTCGTTCGCGCTTGCCGTCGCCGATGGATGTCTTCTCGCCGTTGCCTTCTGGGTCGGCCTGGACTCCTTCCTGCGAAATCTCTGGTTCGAGGTCGGCTTCCTGATCGTGGAGCTCGAGGTCGGTGTCGCCGACGACTTCCTCGAACTCGTTGGAGGTCAGCAGTGATTCCGCTCCTCCGAACTCTTCGACTACTTCTGCCAGCGCGTCGACCTTGTCCATGTCGGTCAGGGTGTTCTCCTTGTTGGTCTGCATGACCTGGACATCGCGGGTTCCGTCCCTGTAAACTGTCATGCCCTTGATGCCCTTGTCGTACGCTCTCATGTAGACCTCGCGGACATCGGCTCTTGATGCGTCGTTCGGGAAGTTGCAGGTCTTGGAGATCCCCGAGTGGTTGTGGGTCTGGAACGCCGCCTGGATGTCGACGTGCTCCTTCGGCTTGACCCGGTCGGACGTGACGAACAGGTCCTTCATCGCGGGCGGGAGTACTTCGTCGTCGATGGACGAGACGCCCTCCCACTCGTTGTTGTTCATCTTTTCCTCGACGTCTTTCCGGACTGCTTCTACGTCGACTCCGTTCGCCTTCAATGCCTTGATGAAGTAGTCGTCGAACTCGACGAGCATGTCTTCGCCCTGAATGTCTTTCGCGACGTTCTTGAAGTAAGCGACCTGGTAAATCGGCTCGCATCCGCCGGAAGTGTTTCCTATCATAGACGTCGTTCCAGTCGGTGCGATGGTGACGGTGTTGTGGTTTCTCAGCTTGAGGCCGTCCTCGAAGTCTTCGGGGTCGTAGCCGCCTGAGTACTTCCTGAACCATTCAGAATAGTCGGTCGGCGACGCCCACTTCGATTTCTCCCATTCGTCGAACTCGCCTCGTACATCGGCGAGCCTGTGGGACTCCTCCACCGAGAACCGGGTGACGAGCCTCTGGATTTCTTTTGCCGCGGCCTGTGATTCGTCGCTTCCGTACCGGATGCCGAGCTGGATGAGCATCTGGGCGAATCCCATGATGCCGAGCCCGACTTTACGCATCTCTGAGACTTTTTCCTCGATCTCTTCGAGCGGGAAGTCGCTCATCGTGACAACGTTGTCGAGGAAGCGTGTTCCGGCCTTCGCTATCCTTTCAAGGTCATCTATCTTGAGCGCTTCCTGGATGTATTCCTGCATGACCTGGTCGAGTTCTTCTTCTGTCGAGTACTCGACGCTGTTCTCGGCCTTCCATTCGTGGAAGTTGAGGCCCATGCCGTCGCCCTGGTCTTCTACCAGGATGGACAGGTTGATGTGGCCGAGGTTGCATGCCTCGTAGTTTTCAAGCGGCTGCTCGGCGCACGGGTTGGTGGCCTCCATCTTGTGCTCCGGGTGTTTCTCGACGTCGAACGAGTGCTGGTCGTTCGCCTCGTCGTATACGTAGAATCCCGGTTCTCCGTTTCTCCAGGCCCCGTCGATCAGGCATTCCCAGATGAACCTTGCGGGTATCTTCATCGGTTCGCCGGGTTCGAGGTCGATGTCGAATTCCTGGACCTCGTCGGAGAAGGTCTGGGCGAAGTCTCTCCAGAAGTTGTCGTCCCTGCCCTGGTCGCTTCCCGCTGCTTCAGGGTACCATTCCTCGTCCGAGTTGTAGAACTCGGCGGTTTTCTGCGTGACTTCGTGGACTTCTCCCGTCCTCGGGTTGATGAGTTCGTATTCTTCGTCGTTCTTGACCGCTTCCATGAAGTCGTGGGTCAGTCCGACAGAGATGTTGAAGTTGGATAGGTTGCCTTCCTTCCTCTTTGAAACTATGAAACGCAGCACGTCAGGGTGGTCGACACGCATGATGCCCATCTGTGCTCCGCGTCTCTTTCCTCCCTGCTTGATGGTGCCGCACATCTCGTCGAACACCTGCTGGAAGGTCAAAGGTCCTGATGCGATCCCGCCTGTCGATGCGACAGGGTCGCCTTTCGGCCGCATGAGGTGGAACGGGTATCCGACTCCCCCACCGGTCTGGAATATCTTGGCGGCGTCGTGCACCTTGTTGAAGATGGAGTCCATGTCGTCTTCCGGGTGGACCACGAAGCACGCACTTAACTGCTGGAGCTCAGCGCCCGCGTTCATCAGTGTCGGCGAGTTGGGCATGAACTCCAGGTTGGTCATCATGTCGAAGAACTCTTTCCAGGAGTCCTCGTAATCGACGTCGTCGTATTTCTTGTCAGGCTGTGCGACGTTCTTGGCGACGCGCTCGAACATCTCTTCAGGCGTCTCCTGGACCTCCCCGTTCTCATCTTTTATGAGGTAACGCGCAGGAAGGATGCGTTCGTAGGCGTTCTCCGTCAGTCTTTCCTTGACGGTGTCGCCCTTTACCCTTTTGACAGGCAGTTCGAATTCAGATTTTGAGTCAACATTGTCGGTTTCGGTAACAGTGTCAGTCATGTTTGTTGATCCCCCTTTGTGAGCATGAAAGCGAAAGTGAGCGTGAATATGAAGTATCGTGTGAGTCGTGAAGTATCATTTTTACCTAGCTCTCCTGGAGCGCCTCGACTTCTTTCTGGAAGGATTCAGCGTTTTCGAAGGAGTCGTAGACCGATGCGAACCGGATGTAAGCGACCTCGTCCCGCTTCTTCAGCTCTTCCAGGACTTTCTCCCCTATCTCCTCTGTCGTGACTTCCTGCTTCTCGATGATGGCTTTCCGGACGTTTTCCACGGCGTCGTCGACTTCTTCCTGGGTCAGCGATGTCTTCTCCGCGGCGCGTTCTATACCGGCCCGTATCTTTTCTTCCCGGAAGTCCTGGACCTCGCCGTCGCGCTTGGTCACCTTGACGTCGAACTTCTCCAGTGTCTCGTACGTTGTGAACCTGCGCTCGCATTCGCCGCACTCTCTTCTCCGGCGAATCCTCTCGCCAGAGTCACGGCTGTCGATTACCCTGGTAGCTTCATTTTCGCAGTACGGACATCTCATCTAGGACATACCTATCTCTAACTCGTTTAAACGGTTTGTTGTACCGGCCACAATATGTTGTGGAGAACCTTGTCCCTTCCCCCACATATGTTGTGCCTTCGCAACGATGTTTTGACATCTGGTCCTTATAAACTCTGCCATGTTGAGCAAGATTGAACTTCAAGCACGGGAGCGGAACCCGCGAGCACTTTTGAGATTTGCGGCCCGATGTTGAACTGTACTACATGGGAAGATACCCCGACCACAGCAAGAGGAACGAGAGACTCCAGAGGAAAAAGGAGAAAGAAGGCGGAGAACGCGAGACGGGCGAAAGCTTCGACCCGGGTAACGGAGAAGACGGCAATCTCCGGACGGAGGGATGCCTGGATACCGCGGTTGGAAACGTCCAGGACATGAGGTCCCGGACAGTCCCGGAGCTCGAACCCGGTGTCAGCTCTCTGGAGGCGGAGCATGTAAGCGAGACCTACACCCGCTACCTTGAAGGAGAGACAGGTGGATGCGTCGAAGAGCTTCTCGAGGATTTCGGGCTGCACTACGAGCACGCCTCGTTCGTCGAGGCCGCCTCGTCCGGCATCTCCCACAGCCACGACCTCAACCCGGGGAACGTGCCGACAGAATTCGAGACAGACGAGTACGTCGATGAAGTCGCACGCTACCTTTCAGAAGCTGAACATGTTGAACGGCTGGCAGCGGTCGCGGGGAGCTCTGCGCTGCTCGAGATGGAAGAGGCCGAGTACACCGAGGAGTTCAGGCTGGGCTTCTTCGGCGAGAAGGAGAACGGTTTCCACCAGACTACGTCGCTCGCAGAGGAGGCTTACGATACGCTGGTCCGTGGAGTCCTCGACAGCTGCGCCTGACCCAACGTTTTGAAGTTTTCCTTTCAAGGGTAATAACATGACAGACAAGATAGTGCCTGACACCTCGATCGTCATAGACGGGAAGATGACAGAGCTCGCCGAGAAAGGCGACATCGATGGAGAGGTCATCATCCCGGAGTTCGTGGTCGACGAGCTGGAAAGCCAGGCCAACAAGGGATTCGAGACAGGTTACACAGGCATCGAGGAGATAAAATCGCTCAGGCAGCTATCCGACAGGAAAGATTTCGAGGTCACCTTCACCGGGCGGCTTCCCTCGGGCGAGGAAATCGAGCTGGCCGACGCCGGCAGGATAGACGCCCTGATACGGATGGTCGCCGAGGAGGAGGACGCAGTTCTCTACACCGCTGACAACGTCCAGGGCCGGATAGCCCGGGCGAAAGGCATCGAGCACAAGCTGTTCGAGAAGGAGCACGTCGCAGAGTTCCCGCTTAAAGAATACTTTGACGAGGAAACGATGTCCGTCCACCTGAAGCAGGGTTCGACCCCGAAGGCCAAGCGAGGTCTGCCCGGCGAGTTCGAGCTTGAAGAGATAGGAGAAGAAGAGCTCAGCAGGGACGAGATAAACCGGCTCATACAGGAGACCATCGAGGCCGCGGAGGTCTCGGACGAGGGCCTTATAGAGATGGAGCGGGAAGGAGCGACCGTGATACAGCTTGGACGGTACCGGATCGCAATCGCACGGCCCCCGTTCTCAGAGGCGCCGGAGATAACCGCGGTGCGGCCTGTCTCGAAGGTATCGCTTGAAGACTACGACCTTTCCGAGAAACTGAAGGAGAGGCTTGAAGAGAAGGCGGAAGGCATCCTTATCGCCGGTTCGCCAGGTCACGGAAAGTCGACCTTCGCCCAGGCGCTGGCGGAGCACTACAAGGATCAGGGCCACGTCATCAAGACCATGGAGAAACCACGCGACCTCGATGTCGGGCCTGACGTGACACAGTACGCAGAGCTCGAGGAAGAGATGGAAAACACCGGCGACTTCCTTCTTCTTGTACGACCTGACTACACAATCTACGACGAGGTCAGGAAGACCGCCGACTTCGAGGTCTACTCGGACATGCGTATGGCAGGCGTCGGGATGGTCGGAGTTGTCCACGCCGCTGAAGGAGTTGACGCGGTACAGCGACTGATAGGAAGGGTCGAGCTCGGCATGATACCACAGGTCTGCGACACCGTCATACACATAGAGAACGCAGAGGTCGCAAAGGTCTACAGGCTGCAGCTGACAGTCAAGGTGCCGGAAGGCATGACAGAGGCAGACCTCGCAAGACCGGTCGTCCAGATACTCGACCTTGAGACAGACGAACCGGAGTACGAGATATACACCTACGGCGAGGAAACCGTCGTCATACCCGCCGAGGGAGGCGACGATGAGACTGGGGCGAAGAAACTGGCGCGACAGCAGATAGAGCACATGCTCAAAGGCCGCGTCGACACCCCCGAGATAGAGTTCATCTCCGACGACCACATCCGGCTCATGGTCGACGAGGACGACATCCCGCACGTCATAGGGACCGGCGGCGAGAACATCGAGAAACTCGAAAACGAGCTTGAACTCGATATCACCGTAGAGCCGAGAAGCGGGACGCTGAAAGGAGAAATCGACCACGAAGTCGAGGAACGTGGCAACTCGGTCATCATAGAAGTGGGCGAGGACTACTCCGGTCAGGAAGTCGATGTTTACGCGAGAGACAAGTTCCTGTTCGCAGCCACAGTCGGGAAATCCGGGGAGATATCGGTCACGAAGCAGTCAGATCTCGCGGGGCAGATACTTGGAGCGGCGGAGTCCGGTGAACTGAACGTGAGAGCCTAGATTTTTAATCGAGCCCGGCGAACCTTCTACGTGAAACAGCTACAGGTCTCGGTGCCGAAAAAGTTCAAGGAGAAGGCAGAAGAGATACTTGAAGACTACAGCAGCGATATCTCATCCAGCGAGGCCGAGAGGAACGACGAGAAGGTCGTCGAGTTCACGGTCACCGCCGAGTCCGACCAGATAGACGAACTTACCGAAGAACTGAAGGATATCGAGGACCTGGAGTCTGGCGATCTTTCTATACGGGTACTTGAACAGGAATCTCTCATCGAGAAAGGCCAGCCGACCAGAGGCGGCGCGTCGATGCTTTCCCAGGAAGAGGTCTACAGCAAGGCCCAGGAGGCATCAACATTCAACAAGGCCCAGTGGGGCCTGATAGGTCTTTCATCGGCCATCGCGGCGTACGGTCTCGCGCTGAACAACCTGATAGTTGTCATCGGTGCGATGATGCTGGCGCCCATGCTTTCGCCTTTCGTCTCTGGCGCCATATCCTTGAGCGTCGGCGACAGGAACCTGATGGTCGAGTCACTGAAGTCGGGCGTCGCAAGCGTCCTGATAGCGGTCGCGGTGTCTTTCGTGGCGGTGCTTGCTCTTCCAGTCAGCATGAACCCGACGCTCCAGCTGGTGGCTTCCTCCAGCACGGTCAACATCTTCCTGTCTCTGCTTGTCGGGGCCGCGGCGGCACTGACGTTCGCGACAGGACTCCGCGACCAGATAGCCGGTGTCGCAGTGGCCATCGCGCTTGTGCCCCCGCTCGCGTCTGTCGGAATCGGATTGAAGATGCAGAACATGTTCTTCGTGGCGCAGACCGCTTCCATCGCGTCTATAAACATACTGTCCGTCATAATCGCGGGCTACCTGACGTTCCAGCTGCTCGGCATAAGGCCGGGAACCTACTACAAGAAGAAAGAGGCGGAGAAACTCCGTTACCTGGTACCCGCTGCCCTTGTATTCCTCGCGCTTCTCTCGGTACCGATATTCTATTCCTCCTACCAGAGCTACCAGGGATACGTCACCGAGCAGAGAGTCGACGACATCGCATCGGATTACTTCGGCGAAGACCTTCTGGAGGTCCGGGAAAGCGGCTCTCATGTCACGGTCATAGCCATGGGCAACCACAGCCGGCAGGAGTTCATGTCACAGCTGCCTGAAAAGGCCGACGTCGAGCTCGTTATGCTCCGGAAAGTAGGCTAGTTATTTAAAAAAGCGTTGGTAAGTCGGGATATATGGCTCTTGACCAGTTGATCCTGGCGATGAACACCGCGGGGACGCTTGCGATAGGTGCGATAACATTTTTCATCGTCTACACAACCTTCAAGGGCATCGAGGACGAGAAGATACAGAAGTTCTCGAAGCGTTTCATGATGGCCATAGCAGTTCTCATCCTGTACGTGTCCTACATGATGATGTACAACACCTTCTTCCCTGACTCTGTCTTCGGAAAGTACCCGCTCTACCTCATACTCATCCTGGTCTTCGTCTACATGATATGGGCGGCTATCGGTTTCGAGAGGATAGCCGAATCCTACGGCATCTCACAGGAGAGCAAGCTGGAGAAGATGGAGAAAGAAGAGATGGGTTGAACCGGGTTAACGGTTCCTGTGATGGTCGGTCCGCCTGTCGTGCTCGTCCCTGATAACGCGGTTGAGCTCTCCAAGAGCCTCGTCAACCACGTCAAGTATGTTCCAGCCCGACTCGTTGATAGTTGTCAGGCCGTACTCTGACGAGAGCTTGAGGTCTATCTCGTAGCGGTGCTTCTTGCCATCCTTCTCCGCCTTCTTGGTGCGGAGCGTGAGCTCTTCAGGGTTCCTGAGCTTCCGGCCGAGAGAGCCCTGGAGCTGCTGCTTTATCTTGTTGTGGATGGCGGCTTTCTCCTCGTCCACATCGACACCCGTGAGCTGGACCATGACGGTCTGCTGCTGGGCGAGATCGGCCAGGTAGGCGACAAGGTCCTTCAGAGTGATGATCGCCTCGGGGTAACCATCCTCGACAAAAATTATGTCGTCTTCATCCTCCGAGAGCATCTCCTGGATTGCTTCGTCAGCGTCCATGTGCTCCTCGCTGCTCAGGAGGTTCTTTCTCATCAGCTGGTCGACGGTCACCTGTGACATCCGTTCTTTTTCTCCGCCACCCGCGATGTTGACCTCTTCAGTCCCCGCGCGGTCGCCGGAGGTGCCTCCAGCGGACTGTCTTTCACGGGGTACTATCATGCCGAGTATGTCGACGCTGTCGATGGTCCCTGTGAGAGAGTTATCCGCGTCAACCACCGGAAGCCTTGAGATGTTGTGGTCCAGCATGGCGTGCCGGGCTTTCTCCAGGCTGTCGTTCTCGCGCACGGTCCTGACATCCCTGGTGGCGAGCCTTCCTGTTGAAACGTCCTCGAACTCTTCGATATCCTGGAACGCCTCGAGGAACTCGGCGTCGCCGACGACACCGGCGAGTTTCTTACCTTCGAGGATGACAAGCATCTTCCGGCCCGAGTTTATCCTGAGCTCGGCGAGGTCGACAAGCAAGTCGTCCTGCTCGAACTCTGGTGGCTGGTGCATCATCTTTTCCGGCGCAGTGATTTCCGGGTTGAACTGGACGAAACGGACCAGTTCACGGTAGCCTATCGCGCCCTTGAAATGGTTCTTCTCGTTGACGACCGGGATGGCGCGGAGGTCATGCTCCTCCATCCTGTTCTTTATCTGTGAAATCGATTCTTCCGTGGTCGCCTTCACAGGGTCCTTGTTGACCACTTCCCGGGCGGATACTTCGAAGGCGGACACCACTTTACTCACCGTTGTAGTCCACAAGGAACTTGTCCGGGTTGTCGTCCATGTCGATGAAGTTGTCAGCAGCCTCTCTTATCTCCTTGGCGCTGCTTCTTCCGAAGCTCATCACTTCGACACGGCACCCCTGGGCCTTGAGGTGGTTGACAGCGGTAGCGAAGTCGCCGTCCCCTGTGACAAGTATGACAGAGTCAAGCTTCTTCGCCTGCTGGATCATGTCGACGACCATGCCGACATCCCAGTCGCCCTTCTTCTGGCCGCCGTAGAACTCTTTGAGTTCTTTTATCTTGACCTCGTATCCTATCTTTCTCAGTGCCTCGAAGAAGTTCTCTTCATCAGGCGTGTCCGCCTTGATGACGTACGCCAGTGCCCGGATAAGCTCCCGGTTGACCGTCGCCGCGTTGAGCAGCTTCTGGAAGTCTACTTTTGTGTCGTAAAGATTTTTCGCGCTGTAGTACATATTTTGGACGTCGACGTATACGCCGAGTCTCTGATCGTTGTGTATAGATGACATATCTGGTACCTCATTCGGTGTAAGAAAATCGATATGGAATCGATTTCTCCTAAACAAGTTTAGCGGTGTCAACCTTAAAAACGGTTTCTCTAAACCGGCATCCTGTCAAGCATCACTTTGACAGTTTTAAGTTCCCCGTGCCTGAAGTACTCGGCTATCGCCCCGCAAACTGCCTGGCGGACGAAGAAGTAGACCGATACGAACGCGACCGCCTCCGCACTCAACTGTGCGGCGATGAACAGCGCGATGCCGATGGCCTTGGAGCCTGACGAGAAACCGAGTGCGCGGGCTTCCCGCTCGCTTATACCGGTGAAGTCGAGGGCGGCGAGGTAGGCTATGCCGAAGGATACGAGCACGAAAAGCGCCATCAGCACGATGCCTGTGCCTATGCTCTGCAGGAACGCAAGGCCCTGGGACTGGTAAAGTATCTGGAACTGGACTGCCATGACAAGCACGAGCAGCCAGAGCGCGACCTTAGAGAAGTGGTGCCGCAGATCGTCAAAAAGGAAGTTTTCGAACCGCTTTGCGGCGACTCCCAGAACGAGCGGGGCGCCGATGAACAGGAAGTTCTTCTTCGCTATCTCAAGGACAGGTATGCTGGCGCCGAAGCTGAGCAGGAGCAGGGGTATGACTGCTATCCCGGCAAAAAGCGATACACCTGACACGACAAGCGCGACATCTCCCGAGCCCTTCCCCAGGTTCGACCAGACCACCGGGGAGCCGATAGCTGCCGCGGAAACACCTATAGCTATGAAAGCATCGCTGAGCCCGCCGGTGACGATGTTTGACACCACGAACGCCAGGAAAGGTGTGACGACGTATATCATCAGCATCCCAAGGCCCAGCTCCTCTTGCTGGTGCAGGTTCTTCCTCACCCTGTCGATGTCGAGGTGTAGACCTATCAGGAAGAAAAGGACGCCTATAAGCGCGGTAAAGAGCACGTTGGAGACCAGTTCACCGGTCATGAAGAACGAAACTATGCCTGCGCCTGCGACTAGAGCAAGGAACTCCAGGTCAAGTCTTATACCGTGGACAGGCATGCCAAGAAATTCGGATTCCCGCCTTATTAATCTACTAGCCGCCAGAGATACAGGGATGCGATGCTTCTATACGGCTTCCAGTCCTCCGCCTTCGCCACCATCTCCTCCCGGGTCATATCGCCGTAGAGCTCTTCCATCGCCTTCCTTATCCCGAGGTCTTCCACCGGGAAAATGTCTTCCCGTCCGAGCACGAATATCAGGAACATCTTGGCAGTCCAGTCACCGACACCGTGTATCGATGTCAGCTCGTCCATCACTTTCTGGTCGGTCATGTGCTCGAACTTCTCCGGGGAAAGGTCGTCCTCGATGAACCGCTCCGCCGCACTCCTGATGTAGTCGATCTTCTGCCGGGAGAGACCGGTCGCGGCAAGCTCTTCCTCTCCTGCCTCAAGAAGTGGTTCGGGCTGGATCTCGAACTTTTCGAAAAGACGTGTCCTTATCGCCTCCGCGGAAGAGGTCGACAGCTGCTGGTTGACGATGGATGTGACGAGCCGTTCGAAAGGTTGTTCGCTCGCCTCCAGCTCCAGTTCGCCGTGGCGGTCTATGAGGGCCGCGAGCTTGTCGTCATCGAGGAGAGGCTCCATCAGTCTCTCAGCGACTTTATCTTCTGGATGTTTTCCCTGAATCCTTTGCCGTCGGTTTCAGGCGTCTCAAGTATCATCGGCAGGCCCTCAAGCTTGGAGGAGTTGACGACGTTTTCAAAACCGGCATCGCCTATGTTGCCCTCGCCTATGTGCTCGTGGTTGTCCTTCTCGCTGCCTTTCTCGTCCTTCGAGTCGTTGAGGTGAACGACCTTCACACGGTCAAGCCCGAGGTCGGCCTCAAGCTCCTGGAGCATGTCCTCGAACCCGTCTTCTTCCCGGAGCTCGTAGCCGGCTGCGTGGGCGTGGCAGGTGTCGACGCAGACACCGATTTTCTCATCAGGCGTGTTGGAGCGGTCTATCATCTGTCTCAGCTCTCCGAAGGTCTTTCCAAGTGTCGTGCCCTTGCCCGCGGTGTTTTCCAGCAGGAGGGTAACGCCTTCAGGTATCTCGAGGGAGTCGATACCTTCCGCGATGCGTTCGATGCCGTTCTGGCGTCCGCTCCCGGTGTGAGCGCCGGGATGGAACACCACGTAGTCTACGCCAAGTGTCTCGGCCGCGTCGAGTTCTGCCTGGAGGCAGTCCAGCGATTTCTGGAAGAGGTCGTCTTTCGGTGTCGCAAGGTTTACGAGGTACGTCGAGTGGATGACGTACGGTTCCTGGTCGGCCGACTCCATCGCGGCCTGGAAGTTTTCGCCTTCTTCTTCCGTGTACTCGGCGACCTTCCAGCCGCGTGGAGAGCCCGCGAATATCTGCCCGCAGTTCCCTCCTATCTCTTCCTCTCTTTCAACCGCTTTTTCTACTCCGCCGGCTATCGATACATGTGCTCCTACTCTGAAAGTCATGTTCTACTTCGGGAAGCAGAATTTCAAAACTGTTTCGACCCGAAGAGAAAAGAACCTCGCGGACAAAAAATCTGTCGATGAGGACAGTATCGCTCGCCCCGTCGAACACGGAGATACTTTACGCCATCGGCGCAGGAGGAGAAGTCGTCGCGACCACCTCGCTCTGCGATCATCCTCCGGGAGCAAGAGAGAAACCGTCGATAGGCGGCTGGAGCTCGGGTCTGGACATCGAAAAAGTCGTTTCACTGGAGCCGGATATCGCCTTCGCGTCGGACGACCTCCAGGACGCGGTCGTGGAAAGGCTGGAAGACCGCGGGGTCGATGTGGTCCAGGTGAAGCCTCACACCCTGGAAGAAGTCTTCGGCTCGATAGAGGCCATAGGGGAGGCCGTGGCACGTGAGGAAGAGGCACGGAAGCTCGCTGAGAGCATGAGGTCGCGGCTTGAAGAGCTTTCGATACCGGGGGTGCGTGTCTACTGCGAAGAGTGGATGGAACCGCCGATGGTCTCCGGCAACTGGATACCCGGCATCGTGGAGCGGCTGGGTGGCGAGTACTTCATCGATGAAGGCGAAAGAAGCCGTGAATTCGACCAGGAGTCCCGGGACCGGTTTGACCCGGAGCACATATTCCTCAACGTCTGCGGGGCCGGAGAAAACGTCGATACCGGAAAAGTCAGAAAGAGAGAAGGATGGACGGACATAACCGCGGTAAGGGAGGGAAACATCCACGTCATCGACGACGCGCTTCTCAACCGTCCCGGGCCACGGCTTGTCAAAGGGGCGGAAAAGATCGTAGACCGGCTCTAGACTATCTCCAGGATTTCTTCAAGTATTTCGATGCGGTGGTCGGGCTCAGGGACAGTGTCGTAGTATCCGCGGTCGATGAAGACCGAGTCGATACCGGCTTTTTCTGCGGCAAGGATGTCTTCGACCTGGTCGCCGACCATGACCGCGTCTGCGACACCCATCGATTCCATGGCGTACTCCAGCATGTGGGCCTCTGGCTTCATCCTGTCGCGGTAGGATTCGATTTCTGAAAGAGAGGGCGCGGTCCAGAAATCGAGCAGCTCGTCCAGGCCGAGAAGCTTTATTATGTGGTCGAGGGCGTTGTCGTAGGCGTTGCTGACCACTGCCTTCGGAATGTCGATGGACCGGAGCACTTCTTCCGCTGAAGGGAACAGCACCATCTCGTTTGCCTCTACGAGCTCCACTTTTCGCTCCGCGACCGCCTCTTCAAGAAGCCTGAGCTGGTGCCAGCTGATGCTTTTTTCCCGGAGAAACGGTGCGATGTCCTCGGCGTGGTGCGGCTCGAAGATACCCTGTTCGAAGCCGTCGAGCTCGATGTCCCAGCCACGCCTCTCGATCTCTTCTCTGCGGGCCTGGTTCGCCCACTGGAAGCTGTCGACTGACGAGTCAAGAAGGACGCCGTCGAAGTCGAATATGACGGCCTCGTACATCAGGTGTCGTGGTCCTCGTACGGTTCGCCGTACTTGTCGGTGAGAAGGTTTACAGCTGCTTTCGCGCCGTCGCCTATGGCGACCGAGGTCTGGTACTCCCAGGTATTGGTCAGTCCCGCGGCGTAGACTCCTTCCGCGGCCTGGTTCGAGTCGTCTGTCACGACGTGCTGGTCCATCATGTAAGGTCCTTCGACGCCGTCCTCGAACTCGAGGTCAAGGCCGTCCATGTAGCCGTGTACGCCGGCGGACGCAAGAACTATGTACTCCGACTCGTACTCGTCTTCGGCGGTCACGACCCTGAAGCCGTCGCCGGTTCGTTCAACGTTTTCTACTTCTTCCTCCTTCACTTCGCCGTCGAACTCTTCGACTTTCTCCCTGCCGCGCTTCAAAAGTTCCTGGCCTGCGACAGAGTCATCTGTTATCAGGTTCTGTATGTTTGAAGTGTTGTAGACAAGCGACTCGTCCGTGTCAAGGACGAGAGTGTCCTCTCCCGCCTTCGCGGTGAACACCGCGGCCTGGAGACCTGCGACGCCCCCGCCGATGACGATTACTGTTTTCATAAAACATAGTTTCCCTGGAAATATTTACAATCTTATCGGCTGCGGGCTAGAGCCCTGCGGTTTCTTTCAGGTCG
>JBDGRD010000023.1:14715-23104 GCA_042218425.1 Candidatus Nanohaloarchaea archaeon | reverse complement strand
TTACACCCTTCTGCGGGCCGGTAGCTCAGTCTGGCAGAGCGCTTGGCTCTTAACCAAGTGGTCGCGGGTTCAAATCCCGTCTGGCCCATCCCATGTTCGAACTCTTCACTGCCGCCGCAGTACTCCTGATGCTGGTCGCAGTCGCAGGCAGCCTGACCCCGATGGCCCCGGGCGCGCTTTTCTCCATCGCAGGCATACTTGTCTACTGGTACGGTACCGGTTTCACACGTCCTGATGCATGGTTCCTCGCCGCCTTCATGATAACGGGAGTGGTGGCGGTGCTGACCGACTACCTCGCAGGCACTGTAGCGGCGAAGGCCGGAGGCGCGTCGACGAAGACCTCTATAGCGGCAGGCGTCGTCGGCCTCATACTCTTCCTCGCGCTCGGCCCTATAGGCATCCTTGTCGGTGTCGCTGGGACGGTCTTCATCCGGCAGTACCTTGTCAGCCGGGACAGGGACCGGAGCCTGAAGGCCGCGACTTACTCGGTTATCGGGGTGCTTGGTTCAGCCGTGGTCCAGCTGACCGTGACTGTATCTCTTCTCCTGGCGTTCATCATCGCTCTCGTGGTCTAGCCGGCGTAGTTCTCGGCCACGTCCCTGAAAGTGTCGGCATCGAGCTCCAGCAACGTCAGCTCTATCCAGGAATCGTCCTCGAGACTGTAGCGGTAGGTCCCGATGCTGTAGCCCCTCTCGGGGAACTCGTTTCTCTCCAGGACCTCGCGTGACTCGACCTCTACGATACCGGGTTCCGGTGTCCCAAAACTTCCTTCCATCGCCATCAGGATATTGCCGTTCTGCGGGTGGGAACCCAGGACGCCGGCGGCTACGTAGGCACGGTAAGAGTTCTCGCCAGGTTCACCGAGTTCAAGCTCCGCCTCGAAAAGTTCTTCCTCTCCACGGGCACCGGCAAATCTTGCCTTCCCGTTTTCCACGTCGGTCTCAAGACCTACAGCGTGGGTGGAGTCCGCCGGGCTGTCGAACCCGGATTCGAAGTACTCGACCTCTCCAGGAGCCTGTCTTATGCCCTCGTACACGAATCCTGCGCCCGGGAAGACAAGCGCATCAGGGTTAACGCCCTCCATCATACCCGTCTCCTGGTAGAGCGCGTAGCCCATGCCGTTCAGGCGGTGGAGCCCTTGCCGGTCTCCCCATTCCTGCATCGCCAGCGCTATGTCCTGGGGTCCGAGCTGTTCGACCACCTCGTCCCCGTTCCCGCTATAGAGCTCGCTGTCGAATATGCCCGGGGGCGTCTCCGGCACCCGGACAGGTTCCAGAACCGTCGAGTCGAGAGCCTCTCCACGCAGTTCTTCAGCTGAGGAGAAATCTTCGAGAAGGTCTTCGATACTTACTTCTTGAGCAGTCTGTATTATATCCGTTCCAGCGTCTTCAGCCGAGCTTGCCAAGAGACCACCTTGCCAACAACTTGTTTATGCAGCAATATCAATCTGCCGGGAGCATCGAACTGGGAAAACCTGTGACGACGGTTTCGAACTCTCCGCCCTCGCCCGCAGCATTGAAGCCGTACTCCTGCGACAGCTCGATAAGGTCTTCGACCGCTTCTCCATCCAGTTCACGGCCCTCCCAGCTCTCGTCGAGTCCGCGTGCAGCGACCTTGGTTATCTCTATGTTGAAACCCTCTCTTACCAGCCACCGGATGTAACGCTCCTGATCCTCCTGCCAGAGCGGGGCAAAGACCTTCAGGCCAGTCGCCTCCGCTACTTTCTCCACGCGGTCACGCTGGTAGGTGGAGGCAAGCGCTCCCGTAACAACGCCTTCTATCCCGTAATCATCTCTTGCTCTCCGGAAAGCCGATTCAAGGTCTTCGAGCTCCTCTTCCTTCTCGCCAGCAGTCTCCTGCACCAGGAGCGGTACGTCCAGAATCTCTGCCTGTTCCTCGACGATGTTTTTCTCCTTCGAGTCGAACATGTAGCTGTCCTGGTTCTCGCTCTGCAGGTTGACAAGCACCGACATCTCGTTGTTCCGCCGCATCATCCTGTAAATCGCGGCGTTAGAATCCTTCCCGCCAGAAGTAAGCGCCGCAAGCCTTTTGTTCGGCTCTGCGCGCAGCGAGTTGAGATAGGTCTGCTTATGGTCGAATCCTCTGTCCCGGGCAAGCCGGGAGATGGCCTTGTCGAAGTTGCTGCCGTACTGGGCCGCTGTCTTCTTCCGCCACGCAACTTCTTCCGGGACACCGAGTTTTTCCGCCACCTTCCTGAGAACGTACTTCCTGTGGCCGTCTCGGACTTTCTGGTCTCCGGGGATGGTCAGCGCGTGCTCGACAAGAGAGGTGTCGAGGAACGGAACCCGGAGCTCGTAGCCGTTCCGCATCGCCACCACGTCATCCCTGTAAAGGTCGCGGTGGAAAAGCGAGCGAAGCCCGGAGAGGCATTCCCTGTTAAGATAACCCTGGTGGCGGGAATAGCCGGCGTAAAGCTGCTCGCTTCCGAGCCCGGAGAACACAACTTTCTCCCCTTCTTCGCTTTCCTGAAGCGCAAGGTGGAAGGGCAGCGCCACACCTATCTTGACAGTGCTCGTCGAGGATATCCAGTCAGCTATCTCTGGTATCGCGGCTTCGACCTCTTCCAGAGTCGCCTCGTGGACTTCAAGGTCCAGCCCCATCTTGTCTGCGACTTCCCGCGCCCATTCGACGTCGCGTGGAGGGTCGGTATTCCCGTACTGGATGCCGGAAGTGTAGCAGGTAAAGTCTTCGCCGAGCTCCTGCAGCGCTGCGGCTATCATCGTCGAATCGACCCCGCCCGAGAACAGGAGTCCGAAACCGCAGTCAGGGACGCGTTTCTCGACCGCGTCGACGAACCTCTCCTTTACTTCTTCGGCAGCAGCTTCGAGAGACCGCTCCTCTTCCTCGACTTCGAAGAGATCGCGCTGTTCAAAAGATATAGACCTCTCTTCGAGATCGTACCTTATCAACCTGCGGGGATGGAGTTCTCGAGCCTCCAGGCACGCGGCCTCCAGCGCCTGCTTCTCCGAGGCGAACGCGAACTCTTTTTCCGAGTACCAGAGCGGTTTCACGCCAAGTTCGTCGCGAGCCAGGACGAGTTCACCGTCCCGGAGATAGGCGAAGGCGTATACACCTTCAACCTCCTCAAGTCCCTGTAAACCTCTTTCATCCAGCAGCTTGAGCAGAAGCTCTGCATCGTTTTCAGCGCCGTAGCCGTGCCTTTCGTCAAGTGCCTTCCAGTTATATATCTCGCAGTTGGCGACGATGACGCCTTCTCCCTCCAGGGGCTGCTCGACCTCCCCGACTACAGGGTGGAGAACGTGGCCGAGAGGTATGTCTCGCTCTGTCCTGGAGCGGGAGCTACCCCTGTGTTCGAGGCGGTCAAGTAATACTTCGAGTTCGGCGCCACCGGCTATCCCGCACATCCTACACCCATTTTCTCCTGGAATCTTTTTGAATAGAAGCCAGGGAGGACGAAGCCTGAAAGGTACAGAGCGAGCGCTATAACAGCCGTGGAGACAGAGGCCACGAGACCTGCCATGTGCACAGGCTTCTGACCGTACTCGAGCTTCTGGACGCCTTCTCCCTCCATGTCAACGAAGCCAAGTTCCGTCTCCCCTGTATCAAAGTGGCCTGAGTAAGGCACGGGAAGAGGCTTCGAGGTGTTGACAGTGTATGCGCCTTTATCCTGGGACAGGACAGCTTTCAAAGGCTCCTCCAGCTGGAAGATACAGGTCTTTTCAAAGCACCTGTCAACGCTGTATTTCCCGGAGCTGTTGACCATCTGGTGTAGGTTGCTGTCCAGCCGGTCGTTCCTGTACGTCACCACGTAGTCCACCGACCACCTCTGGAGGAAGTCAACCGCTCTCTTGTCTTTCTCCCTCTGCCAGACCTCGAACCGCTTCAGCCCCGGCTTTAAAGCGGTGGAGCCGAGCGACCAGCCATCGGCGATATCCTTGCCGTGTACCGCGAGAGCGTAGGCTCTCAGATCCGTGTCCTCTGCATCGTAGACCAGTTCAGCATCCGTTGTGGCGAGATAGTTGTACGCCTCCTGCTGCCCGGGCGCCATCCCCCTGTCATCGTGGAACGGGAGAGCGATCGCAGAAAGGAAGACACAGACCACGAGGACAGGCACCAGTATTTTTTTCCGCGATCCGGCTACAAGGAACGAAGTGGCGAAAGCAGCGAGCAGGTAGGACCTGTAGGGCGGCAGTCGAGCGAGCAAAGGCACGTGCTGTGTCAGCACCGTGAATACTCCGAGAGAAAGGACGATACCAGTTACCGCCAGCGCTGTCTCAGTCCTGTACCGGCGTACCGAGTCCAGTGAGGCAGCCGCCTTCAGGACCAGCGGTATCGAAAAGAAGATCATCGGACCCACTACACCCAGGACGCCGCGTATGGTGATGTTGGGTTTGATGGCGTAGGAAGAGCTACCGAACTCGAGTAGCGCAGGAAGCAGCCAGACGCCGGCGAGGAAGAACCCTGTGGCGCCGGAAAGAGCCGCGTTCAAAACGTTCTTCTCGCGGTTCATGAACAGGTATACCGCTACACCTATGGCCACCACCACAGCAGCGTTGTGGTGCAGAAGGACCATGGCGGCGGCCAGGACACCAGCAGGAACCGGACTCCCGTTCCCCAGCGCCTCTCTCAGCTCTGCGAAGAACGCCGGCGCAAGAGCTGCTGCAAGTGCCTGCGGCAGGCTTCCCGAGATGTGGGCGATGTACATCAGCCAACCGGAAAGGAAAAGGATCCCCGATGCGATAGCTTTTGACTCGCCGAGCCGTTCCCTGCTATAATAATACATGGAGGTGAAGGAGACAAACCCCACGAACGCGAAACTCAGGGGCCGGACCAGTTCGAAGGACAGGTATGCGAAAGGCGCCATCAGCAGATAGTAAAGAGGCGGATAGAAGTGAAGGAATGGATGGCCGTTGTACCACATATCGGTCCAGCCAAGACCATCATGGACAAGTATATACACGCGGGAGATATGGCCCCCGAAGTCGTAGGAAAGCGGCATCGGGGAGGCGTGCGAGAAACCTAGCACAGCGGCTACAAGAAGAGCTATCAGCAGCGGCCTGACATCCCAGCCAGAAAGCTTCATCCCTGCCCTTCCTCTTCCCCGGCCACAGAATAATCTGCGCTGAAGTCACCGAGCTCTCGCTGGGATTTATCCAGGGCCTCGTAGGATGCGATAACGTCCTCCATATCGACCTCCACGAACTCGAGGCCGCGGTCCTCCAGGTAGTCCAGGACCTTGTCAGTCATCTTGGGCGCGACCAGCACCCCGCGTATAGGGCCCCGGAACTCGTCCTCTATCTCGTCAACGTAACGCTGTAGCTGTAGAACAGTGTTGTAGTCAGGGTTGCGCTTCACCTCTATGACTACGTAGTTGTTCTCGGTGTCACGTGCGAAAACATCGATGAAACCTGCGGGCGTCTCCTTTTCACGTTCGACCACTTTCAGGCCCGGCTCGACTATCTCGGGACTGTCCTCTATCGATTCATGTATATCTATCTCGTGACCCCGGATCTTCAGCTCGGAACGGTCCACCATCTTGCTGACAGTAACGAGTTCTATGTCCTCGAACCGTATCTCGACTATCTCCTCCGGGTTGGACCGCCGGGCCTCGAGCACGACCGCCCCCGGTTCTTCTTCGAGTCGCACGGACCAGGAATCGACCTCGGGCTGCCAGTTCTTCGGCTGGTAGTTCTCGGGGCCATGGACGAGCAGCGCCGAATCCTGCTTCTTGATAACGATGCGTTCGCCCCGGTCCAGCTTGGATTTGGCGCGGCCCTGGTAGTTGACCGAGCACAGCCCGTTGACCTGGACAGTGTAGTCCCGCGATATATACTCCTGGAGCAGCTCCTTGGCCTCGGCAAAACCAGGTTCCCTGACCAGTTCTTCCATACTGGGAGATTACTGCAGATGAATCTTTTAGCTCTAACCTGTTATTCTTAAAGCCAGAAATCGCACAGAGATATATGGATTATACGGTCAAAGACCTGCCTGAAAGCGAGCGGCCGCGGGAAAAACTGGAGCAGAAAGGCGTATCAGCGCTTAACGACGTCGAGCTTCTCTCTATAATCCTGAGAACCGGAACACAGGGCAAAAACGTGAAGGAGCTGGCAGGAGAGATACTGGAGACATACCACCTGTCCGAGATGGCCGACCGGCCGGTTGAAGAGCTTGAACAGTTCAGCGGCGTTTCAAGCGTGAAGGCCGGGCAGCTCAAGTCGCTGGCCGAGCTCGCGAGGAGGATGAAGAGGGAGGAACGCGAAAAAATCGAGTGCTTCAGCGACCTCAAGGCGCGCGTTAAGGATATGAAACACCTGCGGAAGGAACGGCTCCGGCTGTTTTCGCTCTCGGCAGGCAACGAGATACTTTCGGAAGACGAGATCAGCGGTGGGATAGGCTCCGTACAGCTGGAGCCCAGGGAGGTCTTTCGACCCGCGATGATGTCGCAGGCATCCGCAGTGATACTCGCCCACAACCACCCCTCCGGGAAGGCGGCACCCACAGAAGAAGATGTCGAGACGACACGCGACCTGATAGACCTTGGAAAGCGGCTCGGGGTGGACCTGCTTGACCACGCCATAATCGGAGAGGACGTACACAGTATGAGAGCCTCTACCAGCCTAGATTTCGGGCCAGGATGACCTCCTTTAATACCTTTCGGTAACTGGTCACCACCTATTTAAAGATTACTGGAATCTGTTGTTACAGACACTTCTCCCGAGGGAAAACATAACATGGCCATGGACGTGACCGACCACGAGGCAGTTCCGCAGCACAGGAAAATGGATGAAGAAGAGGTCGAAGAACTTCTGGAAAGATACGACGCCTCGAAGGAAGACCTTCCCAAGATAGAGCGGACCGACGCCGCGCTAAAGCAGATGGATGTCGAAGTCGGTGACGTCATAGAGATAACACGTTCAAGTCCGACCGCGGGAGAAACGACGTATTACCGCGTCGTAATAGAAAGGTGATAGACTATCAAGGAAGAATTCCTCTCCCAGCTGATAGAAAATAATCTCGTAAAACACCAGATCGAATCGTACAACCGGTTCGTCGACGAGCGTATCCAGGCGATTCTCAACGAGGTCGGCGAGATCAAGCCAGAGCTACCCGGCGGCGAAGAACTTGTCATAAAGATAGTAGATGTCAACATCGAGCGGCCACACATCAACGAGGCCGACGGTTCTGTAAGAAAAATCACGCCCAAGGAGGCACGGATGAGAGACCTGACATATTCAAGCGAGATCAAGGTCGAGATGACACCGATCTTTGAGGGAGTTCAGCAGGAAAGCGAAGAAGTCACCATCGGAGAGATACCGGTAATGGTCGGCAGCGAGCTCTGCTGGTCATCCGAATGGGACGAAGAAGAGAAACGGGAGAACGGCGAAGACCCTGAAGACCCCGGCGGATACTTCATAATCAACGGCTCCGAGAAGACCATCATCGCGATGGAGGAATTCGCGAACAACAAGCCCGTCTACCAGAAAGATGACGGCGAAGAGACCTGCCGCATCAACTCCGAAAACGCGGGCTACGTACAGCGACACGTTCTGAGGCGCGATACCGATATCGTCAACATAAGCTTCGCGAACGTCAAGAAGACGCCCGCAGTGGCGCTCATCCGGGCACTCGGGTACGAGACAGACAAGGAAATCGTCGAGGCCATCGGCGAAGACTACGCATCGGACATCTACCTGAACATGTATGAGACCGGTGCATCCAACCAGGAAGAGGCGTACGAGTACATCGCCAACCAGGCCGGTATAACAAGCGACGTCGAGGAACGCGTTGACACGATTCTGGACGAGTACCTGCTCCCACACCTCGGACAGGAGACAGAAGTGCGAGAGGAAAAAGCCGAGTTCCTCGCCAACATAATCCGGAATACTATCGCCCTCGGAAAGGGCGACATCGAGGAGGACGACATCGACCACTACGCCAACAAGCGGCTTAACCTCGCGGGCGAACTGCTGGAGATGCAGTTCCGGTCGGTATTCCTCGGGAAATGGGGTCTTCTCGCGCGTATGAAATATAACTTCAGGAAGTCCGCCAAACGTGGACGGCTTCCATCCCTCCAGTCCACGGTCGTCGCAGACACCCTCACGAAGCAGATAATGGGCGCGATGGCAACAGGCAACTGGGTCGGAGGCAGGACAGGTATCTGCCAGAGACTGGAGCGCGGAAACCGTATCAAGACACTCGCCCACCTCCGGAACATCGTCTCCCCGCTTTCAAGCGAGAGACAGCACTTCGAAGCCCGGGATTTACACCCGACACAGTGGGGCCGTGTATGCCCTATCAAGACACCGGAAGGTATGAACATCGGCCTGAGGACGCACCTGGCCATGAGCGCCAACGTCTCCACAGGCCTGACAAACATGGAGAAAAACTCGCTCAGAGCAAAGCTCGA
>JBDGRD010000023.1:2398-14615 GCA_042218425.1 Candidatus Nanohaloarchaea archaeon | reverse complement strand
GACGTATTCCTAGACGGCGAAATCATCGGCGAAATCGACTCCCCGGAGGAAATCCGTGAGACCATCATCGAGAAGAGGAGAGAGGGAGAGATAAGGAAAGAAGTAAGCGTTTACTACGCCGAAGACCGGGACGAGCTCCGGGTCAACACCGACGCAGGACGCGTCGAGCGACCACTGATAATAGTTGAAGACGGCGAGCCACAGCTCGGCGACGAGCAGCGAGAACAGCTCGAAGAAGGCGAAATCACACTTGAAGACCTGGAAGAACAGGGCGTCATAGAATACCTCGACGCCGAAGAAGAGGAGAACGCTTACGTCGCGATGGACGAGGAAGAAGTCACTGAGGAACACACCCATGTCGAGATCGACCCCGCGATAACACACGGCCTTTCTGCATCCCTGACAGTTTACCCCTCCCACAACAGGGGAGACCGCGTCAACTTCGGCGCGAAGATGTCCGGACAGGGCATCGGGATGTACTCCCGCGAATTCCACCAGAGATTCGATACGAACGCAAACATACTGAGCTATCCGCAGCAGCCGATAGTCGAGACGCAGACCTACGACACGCTCCTGGGAGACCACCCCATCGGCCAGAACATGATAGTGGCGCTCGGCACGTTCGACGGCTACAACATCGAGGACGCCGTCATAATGAACAAGGCGTCCATCGAGAGAGGTGTCGCACGCTCTACCTACATGCGGACCTACAAGACAGAAGCCCAGCGTTACTGGGGTGGACAGAAAGACGAGATAGAGATACCTGACAAGGATGTGCGAGGATACCGGAACGAGGAAGCATACAGGCACCTCGACGAAGACGGTATAATCAACCCCGAGACCACAGTCGACTCCGACGCAGTACTCGTCGGGAAGACCTCACCACCGAAATTCCTCGGCTCGGGAGGCGGCGAAGAGGTCAAGATGGGGCTCGCAGACAGAAGAGAGACGTCGCTCTCCGTAAGACACGGGGAACAGGGAAAGGTCGACACCATCATGGTTTCAGAGACCGGCGACGGCGACAAACTCATCAAGCTCAAGCTACGAGAGTACAGGATACCTGAACTGGGCGACAAATTCGCGACCAGGCACGGACAGAAAGGTGTTATCGGCATGATACTGCCGGAGGAAGACATGCCCTTCACGAAACAGGGCGTGACACCAGACATCATCCTCTCGACCCACGCAGTACCAAGCCGTATGACAGTGTCACAGCTGATAGAACTGATGGCCGGCAAGGTCGGGGCCCTGAGAGGCGAACCCGTCGATGGAACAGCTTTCCACAGCGAGGACAAGGACGAGCTAAGAGACCAGCTCGAAGACCTCGGGTTCGAGCGTTCCGGCAAAGAAACGATGTACAACGGCGTCACAGGAGAAGAGCTCGACGCGGAAATCATGATAGGACCAGGATACTACCTCAAACTCGACCACCAGGTCGGAGACAAGATCCACGCGAGAGCAAGAGGGCCTGTCACGCTCCTCACCAAGCAGCCGACCGAAGGACGCTCCCAGGAGGGAGGACTCCGGCTGGGAGAGATGGAAAAAGACGTCTTCGTAGGCCATGGAGCATCACTGCTCCTGAAAGAGCGTTTCGGCGCAGACTCGACCGAGATAAAGGTCTGCGACAACTGCGGAGAGATAGGCGTCGAGGACAGGCAGGAGAACAGGACTTACTGCCCGTCATGTGACGCAGGAAACCTTGAAGAGACAGAGGTCCCGCACGCCTTCCTGCTGCTACTGAACGAGCTGAAATCCATGATGATAGACACGGAGCTTCAGCTCGAGGAGGAGTGATACAGTGGAAAATCAGAGATTTTCGGCTGTGCAGAAAACGAGAGGTGTTTTCGAACAATGAAGAACCTAGAAAGACTCGACTTCGGAATACTGAGCGCGGAAAAACTCCAGGAAATCGCGGTAAAAGAGATAACACAGGCAGAGGTCTACGACGCAGACGGCTTCCCAGTAGAAGGCGGGGTCATGGATCCAGCGCTCGGCGTTATCGACCCTGGCATGACATGCCAGACCTGCGGCGGCCGAATAAGAGAATGCAAGGGCCACTTCGGCATAATCGAGCTTTCGCGCCCGGTCGTCCACGTGCTCCACGCCAAGAAGGTAAGGAACCTGCTCAGGTTCACATGTAAAGAATGCAACGCCCTCCTTGTCAAGGACTCCGACAAGTCGCTCCGGAAGTCCAACATGATGACCGAGTGCCCTGAATGCGAGGCTGATGTAGAGGACGTCAAGCTTGACAAGCCATACACTTACTACGAAGACGGTGACGAGATCAAGCCGGACGAGATCCGGGAAAGACTTTCGCAGATACCAGACGAGAACGCCGCAGAACTCGGCGTCGAAGGCGGAAGACCAGAAGACCTTATACTGACACACATCCCAGTTCCGCCGGTGACGATGCGTCCCTCCATCACCCTGGAAACAGGTGAGAGAAGCGAGGACGACATCACGCACAAGCTGGTCGACGTCATCAGGATAAACAAGCGGCTACAGAACAACATAGAGATCGAGGCACCGGAATTCATCATCGATGACCTCTGGGAGCTCCTCCAGTACCACGTATCGACGCTTTTCTACAACGACCTTTCGGGAGTACCGCCAGCAAGACACAGGTCCGGACGGTCTCTCAAGTCGCTTATCGAGCGCGTCCAGGGCAAGGAAGGTCGCTTCCGCCAGAACCTGATAGGAAAAAGGGTCAACTACTCGGCGAGGACCGTTATCTCGCCCGACCCGAACATAAGCATCAACGAGGTCGGCATACCCAACATCGTCGCGGAAAAACTGACGATAACCGAGAAAGTGCAGGAAAGGAACCAGGAACGCATGGAACAGGCCATCGAGAACGGGCCGGACACACATCCAGGCGCGAACTACGTATTCCAGCCTGACGGGAAGAGAAGGAAGATAACTGAAGAAAACAGGGAAGAAATACTGGAAGCCATTGAACCCGGTGAAGGATGGAAAGTAGAACGCCACCTCAAGGACGGGGACATCGTCCTCTTCAACAGGCAGCCATCGCTCCACCGGATGTCAATCATGGCGCACGAGGTGCGAGTACTGCCTTACCGAACATTCCGTATCAACCCCAACGTCTGCGCACCGTACAACGCAGACTTCGACGGTGACGAGATGAACGTCCACGTGCCACAGACAGAGGAGGCGAGAGCCGAGGCACGGGAACTCCTGAAAGTCCAGAACCACGTGAAGTCGCCGAAGACCGGCGGCCCTATCGTGGGCATGCTTCAGGACTACATCTCGGGTCTATACCTGCTTACAAAAGGCGAAACCGAGCTTTCACGCGAAAAGGCTTTCAACCTGCTCGCGGAAGCCGGGGAACACGAAGCCGAGCTACCAGAAGGCGATACCATAACAGGCGAAGACCTGGTATCCCTCTTCATACCCGAAGACATCTCACTAACGATAAACGAGGGAGAAGACGATGAAGTGGTCATCGAGAACGGACAGCTGAAAGAAGGAGTTCTCGACGAGGACGCCCTCGGAGACTACGGCGGAGAGATCATCCAGCAGCTCGACATCGAATACGGGCCGGACAAGGTAGCCGAGTTCCTGAACCGAGTATCAAGAATCGGAGCTGTCTACCTCACCAGACGCGGGTTCTCCATTGGTCTTGAAGACCTGGAGATACCTGACGACGCGACAGACGAGATCAACGACCTGGTCGAGGAAACTGTCGAGAGCGCCGAGGAAGTCATCGAGGACTACCACGAGGGAGAGATGGAGGCCATAACAGGCAAGACTCTCGAAGAGACCCGGGAAATCCAGATAACCAAGACACTCAACGAAGTCTTCACCGACATCGGACAGATAATCGAAGACAACATCGACCCGGAATCAAGCGCCCTGGTCATGGCAGACTCAGGTGCGAGAGGTTCGATGCAGAACGTTACGACCATGGCCGGGCTCCTCGGCCAGAACGCCGTCCGGGAGCAGCGTATCAACAGGGGCTACAAGGGACGCACGACCTCACACTTCAAAAAGGACGAGCTATCCCCGAAGGCAAGAGGTTTCGTGTCATCCAGCATCCTGGAAGGACTAGACGCACAGGAGATGTTCTTCCACCAGATGTCACAGAGAAAAGCGCTGATGGACAAGTCGCTCAGGACGAAGACCTCTGGATACATGTACCGGCGTGTCTCCAACTCGCTCCAGGACCTGACAGTCGACTACGACCAGACAGTCAGGAACGCCCAGGACGAGATAATCCAGTTCCGGGCGGGCGAAGACGGCGTCGACCCACAAAAATCCGACAGAGGAATAATATCGACGGACATCGAGACTTGAGGTGATAGAGATGGCAGAACAACTTGACTGGAAAGACCACTTACAACAGCTACCGCCCAGATACGACAGAGACGACCTGGACAAGGAGGAACAGGAAAAGATAGAGGAAAGATACGAGAAGATGCAGTACGAGCCAGGAGAGGCTATCGGCCTCGTGGCAGCACAGTCCCTTTCAGAACCTGCCACACAGCTGACGATGGAAACGTACCACGCGGCAGGAGCGGCACAGGTATCGCTCACCGCAGGACTCCCGCGGCTCATCGAGGTAGTGGACGCACGCAGGAACCCCAAGACACCGTCGATGAGGGTATACCTGAAAGAAGACTACAACAGCAAGGAAGACGCCAAGGAGGTCGCAAGAAAGCTCCGGGAAGTAACCTTCAGCGACCTCATCAGGAAGGACACCATCGACATCATGCAGCTCGAGGTCGAGTACGAACTCAACCCCGACCTGATGGAGGACTACGATGTCGACGCAGAAGACGTCAAGTCCCGCATCCAGGAATCCACAAAGAAGACAAAGATAGAGCTTGACGGCAACACGCTTACACTGGAATCCTCGGAAGAGGACTCCGACCTCCGCGACCTGAAAGACCTGAAGAACAAGGCAGAAGAAGCCCGGATAAAGGGCATCAAGGGAATCGAACAGGTCGTCATACAGGAAGAAGACGACGAATGGCAGCTGCAGACCGGCGGAACCTCGCTGAGAAAGACACTCAAGATAGAGGAGGTCGACGAAACCCGTACAATCTCCAACGACCTCTACGAGGTCAAGAAAGTACTCGGAGTCGAGGCGCTCCGACAGCGCATCATCGACGAGACCAACCAGACGCTGGAGGCCCAAGGGATCGGGATCGACGACCGCCACATCATGCTTCTCGCAGACATGATGACCAAGGAAGGCGAGCTGAACGGAACGACGCGTTACGGCATAGTCGGCAACAAGGATTCGATACTCGCCCGTTCAGCCTTCGAGGAGACCAAGAAACACCTCACACAGGGATGCCTGAAAGGCGAAACAGACCCTCTCGAAGGAGTGGTGGAGAACATCATGGTGGGACAGGCAGTACCTGTAGGAACCGGCATAATAGACCTCAAAGCAGGGTTCGGAGAAGAATGAGCAAACCCTTTATAAAAGCAGCGAACATAGCTTGTACATACACCTAGAAAGCAACTTCTGAGGTTCACTTTTATGCCCAAGGTCACATACGACACAGAGATGCTTCGGACCATCAACATGTTCGAATCCATCACCGGAGTCGACGTTATAGAAGCCGTCATCAAGGAAGACACCGCTTACTTCGTCGTACCGGAAGGAAAAGCCGGTATGGCGATAGGGAAAGGCGGAAAGGTAGTCCAGAAAGTACAGGACAAGCTCGGGAAGAACATCAAGATATACGAGTACACCGACAACATCGGCAAGTTCCTCAACAACATCGTACCTGCCGACATAAGACAGGTCGACATCGATGACGACGGAGACCAGAAAGAAGTCGAGATATCCGTCTCCCGCGAGAACAAGGGCCGGGTGGTCGGCAAGAACGGGAAAAAGATAGACTCCATCCGTGAGATTCTGGAACGGACGCACAACGTCGACGAAGTCACGGTCGAGTAAAACACTTCACCTCACGGGACCTAAAATACCACATGTCACCGGAAAACCGTTTCTGCCCGAACTGCGGCTCGGAGAAAGTCGAGCCCGACACCAGTAACGCCGCCTATGTCGGGGAAGCAGGGGGCAACCCAAATACCTGGAAATGCAACCAATGCGGCTATACCGGGCTGATGCCCACGGGCGAGCCAGAGGAATTAGACACGGAAGACCTCGACTTCGAACCGGACGAGGATTATCCGCAGTTCGATATCGGGTTCGGCAGGGCGTACCTCCGCTACCTGCTCTACATCGCGATACCTGTCACGGCGCTCTACCTCGCCTACCTTATACTTATTTGAAGCCGCCACAAATCAACTCCTATGAACTTCGTAAAAGACGATGTAGAAGACCTTGAAAGATTCGAGGACATACTCCACATACTTTTCGACGAAGGCTTCGGTTTTCTGCTGGACAGGCTGGACCTGATGCACCGTATACCCGTGGTCAAACGGCTCAAAAAACCCCGGAAAAAGAAACCCGGGCCTGAAAGAGTCCGCGAAACCTTCGAAAAACTCGGACCCACTTTCATCAAGTTCGGCCAGATACTCGCCCAGAGACCGGACGTCATACCGCCTGAGTACGCGGAAGAGCTGGAAAAACTTGAGGACTCCGTCCCCGCCTTC
Source organism: Candidatus Nanohaloarchaea archaeon (assembly GCA_042218425.1). GTDB lineage: Archaea > Nanohalarchaeota > Nanosalinia > Nanosalinales > Nanosalinaceae > JBDGRD01. Next base: position 8,024 of record JBDGRD010000023.1, on the reverse strand, counting down.
GACCCCGAGGAAGCCAGGGATATAGTGGACGAGGAGATAGGCATGAACACGTTCAGCGAGTTCAGCGAGGAGCCGATCGCGGCCGCGTCGATAGCCCAGGTGCACGAAGCAACGCTCCAGAACGGCGACGAAGTAGTGGTCAAGGTGAGGCGACCCGGCATAAAAGAGCAGATGCACGAGGACCTGGACATACTGCTTTTCCTCGCAAAAGAGTTCGACAAACACTCCAACATGGCTAGAGGCATGGCCTACCAGGACGTCAAAGAGTTCTCGGAATGGACTCAGGAAGAACTCGACCTGGAGAAGGAGGGCAGGAACGCACAGGTCATGAAGGAAAATCTTGAAGACGAGGACCGCATAAAGATACCCGAGGCCTACCTGGAGCACTCGACCGAGAAAGTTCTGGTCATGGAAAAAGTGAGCGGAGTCAGGTCGAACAACGCCGAAGCAATCAGGCAAATGGATGTCAGCACTGAAGAGATAGCGATGACGGGCATCCGCTCGGCCCTTAAACAGATAATACGTGACGGCTTCTTCCACGCAGACCCGCACCCCTCCAACTTCCTCGTCAACGAGGACGGAGAGCTCATCTACCTTGACTTCGGCATGGTCGGCAAGTTCAGCAAGGAGATGCGGAAAAACATCGCCCTCCTGATACTCCACGCCTACGACGAAGACGTCGACGGCTTGGTCGAGACCATACACAGTATAGGCTACAGCGAGGAGGAACCCGACCTCGAAGGACTGAAGAAAGAAGTGGAGAAGATATCGCTCCGGCTCAAGAACACGACCATCGAAGAACAGAGCATAAGCAAGGCACTGATAGAGCTGACCATGGCGGCCGCCGACCACGGCATCTACATGCCTTCCTCGCTCATGATAGGAGGGAAAGCGCTTGTCACGGTTGAAGGTATCGGTCTCGCCATCTACCCCGACTTCAAGCCACAGGACGAGTTCACTGAAGTCGTCGAGCAGTTGCTCATCGACCTCAACCAGCCAGAAGAGCTCACCAGGTCGTTCATGATAGACCTGACCGAGAACCGCGACCTCATCACGAAACTCCCGAGCAAGCTGAACCGGCTCGCCGAACAGCAAGAAAAAACCGTGAAGGTCGAAACACGGAACGACGGCCGCGAAGAACTGACGGTCGCAGCCCTGATAGTCGGCTCCTCGCTGCTCCTGATGAACTCGCTCCCCAGCAAGACGGTCGCACTGATAGCCGCCCTAGAGCTTGTCGCAGCAGTTCTCCTGCTACGCCGGTTCTGAATATCCAAGTGGTATAAAAAGCTTAACTTCTCGGTTCTCCGTATGGGTCTGTACAACGCACGAAAGGTACGCAAGAAGCGGCAGGAGTTCCGCTGGAGCGACATAGACTACAAGCGCAGGATGCTCAAGCTCAAGGAAAAAGCCGATCCCCTGGAGGGTTCTCCACAGGGACGCGGCATCGTACTCGAAAAACGTGTTATCGAGGCAAAGCAGCCTAACTCCGCGCTGAGAAAATGCGTACGTGTACAGCTCATCAAAAACGGTAAACAGCTTACAGCGTTCGTCCCGGGCGACCAGGCCATCGACTACATCGACGAGCACGACGAAGTCCTCATCGAGGGCATCGGCGGCGCAAAAGGCGGGCCGAAAGGAGACATCCCGACAGTCCGTTACCAGGTAGTCAAGGTAAACGGAGTTTCACTCGAAGAACTGGTCGAGGGACGCGCAGAGAAACCGACGAGGTAAAAATAGATGACAGATAATCCTGCGGCGATAGAAGTAGAGGACGAGATGAAGACCTTCGGAAGATGGGATGCCTCCGAAGTAGAAGTAAACGACGACGGGCTTCTCAGGTACATCAACCTGGAGAACATCAGAGCTCCACGTTCCCGCGGAAGACACGTCGACAAACAGTTCTACAAGGCCGACGTACCCATCGTCGAAAGACTTCTCAACAGGATGTATGTCGCAGGACACCGCGGAAAGAAACACCTCATAACTTCCGGGCGGAACACCGGAAGCTCCCAGAAACTCTGGCGAGTCATAGAAGACGCCTTCGAGATAATAGAAGACGAGACAGGCGAGAACCCCATCCAGATCCTGGTGGACGCCATAGAGAAATCCTCACCGAAGGAAGAAGTAGTCACCTACCAGCGAGGAGGAGTCCGCGCACGCAAAGCAGTACTGGTCGCACCCCAGAGACGCGTAGACCTCGCGCTCAGACTTCTTGTACAGGGAGCCTACGAGAACCGGCTGACTGAATCCAACACCGCTGCAGAAGCCCTCGCAACAGAAATCATGAAGGCAGCCGAGGGCGAATCAGATATAAGAGCGGTAAGGGAGAAGGAGCGAAGAGAGCGCGAAGCAGAAGGCGCACGCTAACCCGCCCCGCTTTTCAACCGCTGGCAGCCCAAAACCTCGATGCCCTTTTAAATCTTGTAACTGCTTTCTTGCATATAATTCGAGGTAGAGCAAAATGTCAGATGACAAAGAACTCAGCGCGATCAAAGAGGTAATCAACGACCCAGAACATATCCGAAACATTGCTATAGCAGCACACATCGACCACGGAAAGACAACACTTACAGACAACCTTCTCGCACGCGCCGGCATGATATCCGACGCTCTCGCCGGCGAACAGCGTTTCATGGACTTCGATGACCAGGAAGCCGAAAGAGGGATCACTATTTACTCGGCGAACATCTCGATGGTCCACGAATTCGACGACCAGAAATACCTTATCAACCTCATCGACACACCCGGGCACGTCGACTTCGGCGGAGACGTCACAAGAGCTATGCGCGCCGTAGACGGCGTAGTAGTCCTGGTCGACGCGGTAGACGGCGTCATGCCACAGACAGAAACCGTCATGAAACAGGCGCTGAACGAGGGCGTCAAGCCAGTACTTTTCATCAACAAGGTCGACCGGTTAATCGAGGAGATGCAGCTGACTCCCGAGGAGATGCAGGAGCGCTTCACCGATATAATCAGAGAGGTCAACACCGCACTGAGAAAGTACGCGGACGATGAAACCGCCGAGGAATGGAAGATGGCGGTCAACGATGGAACAGTTGCGTTCGGTTCAGCGCTGAAGAACTGGGCTATCTCGGTACCATACATGCAGGAGACCGGGATCTCTTTCCAGGACATAATCGACCGTGTCAACGAAGGCGACCACGAAGGGCTCGCAGAGGACGCCCCGATAGAAGAAGTCGTCCTCGACATGGTAGTCAAGCACCTGGTCAACCCACAGGAAGCCGCTGAAAGACGTATCCCTGCTGTTTGGCCCGGCGACTCAGAAAGCGAGGTCGGAAAGGCAATGGCATCACAGGACGCTGACGGCCCTCTTGTAGGCGTAGTCACGAACGTGGAGGACGACCCCCACGCAGGAACAATCGCGACCGCCCGACTGTTCTCGGGAACAATCGAAGAAGGAGACGAGCTGTACGGTATCGGCTCCAAGAAGACGGAGCGGGCGCAGCAGGTAGGTATCTACTCGGGACCACGAAAACTCATGACAGACGAGGTGCCCGCGGGCAACATCGTCGCCATCACAGGACCCGACTTCTCGACGGGAGAGACGTTCATCCGTGAAGGCGAGGACGAGGTCCAGCCATTCGAGCAGATAGAACACGTATTCGAACCGGTTGTCACCAAATCCATCGAGCCCAAGAGGACCTCGGACCTTCCAAAGCTTATCGAAGCGCTGAGGAAGCGGGCGAAAGAGGACAATACTATCAAGGTAGACATCGACGAGGAAACCGGCGAGACCCTTGTAAGCGGTCTCGGAGAGCTCCACATCGAGGCCAAGGTCGAACGCTACCTCGACGAACAGGGGATCGACATCGAGGTCTCCGAACCTATAGTCGTCTTCAGGGAGGGCATCGACGACGAATCACCCAACCTGATGGGCAAGTCGCCCAACCGGCACAACAAGCTGGAGATCTCCGTCGAGCCAATCGACGAAGACCTCAGGAAGTTCCTCAAAGAGGAGTACAAGGAACTCCAGATGCAGGCCGACGACGAGACAGAGGTCAGAGATGCTCTCGTGGAAGCAGGCATGGACAAGGACGAGGCAGACAACATAATGGAGGTCTACGAGGAGAACCTGTTCATCAATGCCTCCAGAGGTATCAAGAACCTCCGTGAGATCAAGGAGTACCTCGTCGACGCGTTCCACGAGTTCTGCGACGAAGGACCGCTCGCAAACGAGCCGGTCATCGGCCTCAAGGTCAAGCTACACGACGCACAGCTCCACGAGGACGCGATCCACCGTGGACCGGCACAGATGATACCCGCGACGAAGGGCGCGATGAGAAACGGTTTCCTGAACGCGACGCCCAGACTCATCGAACCGAAGCAGATCCTCCGTATCGACACCCCAAGCGACACGATGGGAGACGCGATGACAGAGGTCAACAACCGCAGAGGAGACATCATCGACATGGAGGAAGAAGGCGACTCCGCGGTCATCAAGTGCAAGCTACCGGTCGAAGAGCTGTTCGGCTTCGAGGCCGCACTCAAGTCAGCGACAAACGGCAAGGGATTCTTCTCGCTCATCGACCTGATATTCGAGCCCCTGCCGATGAACCTCCAGGAAGAGAAGATACTGGAGATCCGCGAGCGAAAAGGCATGAAGCAGGAGATGCCGGAACCCGAAGAATAGCGGATAGACATGAAGACTCTGCTGGTTACAGTAGACTCTCTCAGGCGCGACCACATCGGATACCACGGCTACGAAAGGGACACGACCCCGTTCCTGGACTCGCTCGCCCGGGACAATCTCGTCTTCGAGGAATGCTACTCCGCGAGCTGCCACACCAGAGAGGCGGTTCCACCCATACTGACCGGGAAGCACCCGGAGAACTGCCTGGACAGGTACGAGCTACAGGCAGAGACTATAGCCGAGAAGCTCGGGAAAAACGGCGTCAAGACCACGGCATTTCTCACCGCACCGTACCTTATACGGGCGAACTGCTACCACCGCGGCTTCGACGAGTTCTACTCCGACTACCGGTTCGGTTACAGCAACCTGGCCATGCAGCTCGAATACGTCTACAAGGTCTTCAAGGACCGCCACTACGGCACCGGCCTCCCCATGAACCAGAAAGTGGCCGAAGCGGTTACTAGGGCGGAAGAAACGTTCACCTGGGCCCACTACATGGACGTCCACCAGCCGTACAACAAGTTCGACGAATGGCGATGGGGCGAAAAGATATCACCACGCAGACTCCAGCTCATATTCCGGAAAGCGAAGCACTTCCCGCTTTCACTGACCAAGAAGGAGAGGGAGATACTGGTCGATGCGTACGATAACTCGGTCAGACGTTTTGACGAGACGATGGAAGACCTGTTCTCCCGGATACCCGACGACACGAAAGTATTCATAGTGGCGGACCACGGCGAATCCCTGGGTGAAGACGGGAACTACGAGCACCGCCGCCACCTCAGGGACGAACTTATAGAGGTGCCTCTTATAGTCCGCAACGGTGACTCCGGAACCGTGGAACAACCTGTCTCCACGACAGACATAGCTCCGACGATAGCCGACATCTACGGCGTGGATATGGAGACGGAAGGCGCCAGGCTCGACTCCCGGGAAGACCGGGATATACGCGCCAGCTGCCGCAGGATGTGGAAA
>JBDGRD010000023.1:0-2298 GCA_042218425.1 Candidatus Nanohaloarchaea archaeon | reverse complement strand
AACACGAAACCCTTTTTAAAGTTTAAGCGTCTTATCGGGATATATACGCAATTGGTGATGCTAAAATGGCTGACAAACCACACATTAACCTAGTATTTATCGGACACGTAGACCACGGGAAGTCCACCACTATCGGAAGACTCCTGTGGGAGACTGAAAACCTGCCAGAAGAAGAAATGAGGAAGCTAGAGGAGGCAGCAGAAGAAGCAGGTAAAGAGACCTTCTCCTTCGCGTTCGCCATGGACAACCTCCAGGAAGAACGTGAGAGAGGAGTAACGATCGACCTCGCCCACCAGGAGTTCGACTCGGACAATTACTACTTCACGATTATCGACGCTCCGGGACACCGTGACTTCATCAAGAACATGATCACGGGAGCCTCCCAGGCCGATGCCGCAGTACTCGTAGTCGCAGCTGACGACGGCATCCAGCCCCAGACAAAGGAGCACGCATACCTCGCAAAGACACTGGGAATCGACCAGCTTGTCGTCGCGGTCAACAAGATGGACCTTGAGGACTACAGCGAGGACTCGTTCAACGAGATCAAGGACGAGGTATCCGAGATGCTTCAGGGCGTCGGATACGACACGTCCTCCGTCGACTTCGTACCGGTATCCTCCTTCGAAGGCGAAGGAGTCGCAACGGACAGCGACGAGATGGGATGGTACGAAGGACCGAACCTGATGAACGCACTCGACGACTTCGCAGAGCCTGAAAAGGCGGTCGACCTGCCGCTCCGCATCCCGGTACAGGACGTATACAACATCTCCGGAATCGGAGCAGTATCAGTAGGACGCGTAGAAACTGGCGAAATCAGCCAGGGCGACGACGTCCACTTCATGCCCGCAGACACGGGCGGCGAGGTCAAGACCATCGAGATGCACCACGAAGAAGTCGAGGCCGCAGAACCAGGCGACAACATCGGATGGAACACAAGAGGCGTCGGACAGGACGACATCAAGAAAGGAGATGTCGCAGGACCGGCGGACAACCCTCCGACAGTTGTCGACTCGTTCGAGGCACAGGTCATCGTCCTCAACCACCCGAACGTTATCAGCGAAGGATACACGCCTGTGTTCCACGTTAACACAGCACAGGTCTCGTGCACCTTCACCGACCTGAAGAAGACCATGAACCCCAAGACGGGAGAAACAATCGAAGAAGACCCTGACTACATCAAGCAGGGACAGGCAGCAATCGTAGAGATCACTCCTCAGCAGCCGCTTGTCATCGAGGAGAACGACGACATCCCGCAGCTCGCAAGGTTCGCGATCAGGGACATGGGACAGACGGTCGGCGCCGGAATGGCACTGAGCGTCGAGGAGAAGCAGTAAAAGCTTCCCTCCCACTTCATCCTTTCTCTTTATCTTTCCTTCTAGCGTGATACAGATGAGCATACTTGACGGAGACGAAACACTACCGGAGGCAGCCGAATCCCTCGAAGAAGGAAGCATAATCAGCAGAGCTGTTGAACAAGCCACACGGTACTTCGACACTAGCGACCCCTACGTCGGGAAGAAGGCAGTGGCCGCGACAACAGCAGCAGGAGGCGCCGCGATTTTCCTGACCAGTTCAGCGGGAGCAGGCGCACTCGCTCTCTCAATGGCCGGAGCCGCCGACTACCTCGGCGACGACTACACCGCCACAAACCGGCTCGTCGACAACCTGAAAGAAGCACCAGGAGAGTTCAGGGAAGGATACCTTGAAGGCCGCTACGGTCAAGAGTGACCGGGCCTAAAACCATTTATAAGATTTAACTCCCCGGACTATGCTATGCAGCAGGCACGTGTAAAAATACGGAGCACAAGCAAGGAGAAGGTCGACGAGCTCGCAGACGAGATAGTAGATATCGGAGACGAGTACAACGCAAAGGTCTCCGGACCAGTACCACTACCGACCGATGTTCTGAAGATCCCTACACGGAAAGCTCCGGACGGTGAAGGAAGCGAGACCATCGAACGCTACGAGATGCACGTCCACAACCGTCTTATCGACATCAAGGAAAGCGAACGCGCACTGAGACAGGTCATGCGTGTACACGTACCGGAAGGCGTCGACATCGAAATCGAGCTGACCGAATAACTTCTCCATCCTTTCCTAATTTAAAACTTCTAGCAGCTTCTACTTCTAGTGGCTACGGCACCTGCCGGAGCCTTTAAGATCTGCCAACTGGATCTTTGGCCAGTTGCCGGGGTGACAGAGTCTGGCCGATTGTGCCAGCCTGGAAAGCTGGTGGGCCTTAAACGGCCCTCCTGGGTTCAAATCCCAGCCCCGGCGTTTCACGCCGTATCGGGATTT
>JBDGRD010000022.1:6698-12990 GCA_042218425.1 Candidatus Nanohaloarchaea archaeon | reverse complement strand
GCTCTCAAGGCGGCGCTGGAATCGGGCGACATAAAGTACCAGGAGCGGGGAATCGTCAACCAGGTAAGGTTCTTCTTCGCCCGACTGTTCCTGGGCATCTAGTCCTCACGGTCGATTATCCGGCACTCAATGTTGCGGTCCTCAAGCGCCGACTTGAAGCCCTTGAGACTTGTCCCCGGTTCGAAAAACGGTTCTCCGTAGTGGTAGGGGACGACGACATCCGGCTTGATACGGACCGCCATCTTCACCGCCTCCTCCTGGTCCATTGTGTAGACGCCGTCGACCGGGAGGAACGCGATATCGATCTTGTTTTCAAGGTCGTGCGCCTCCTCCATCACGCCCGCGTCTCCTGCCACGTATACGACGGTATCTCCCATGGCGAAACGGTAGCCGACGCCTTCTGCATGCCCTCTCATGGCGTTCTTCATAGGCACCGCCTCTATCTCGACGTTGTACACGTCCAGCACCTCGCCCTCAGAAACCCGCTCCACGTCCATGCAGGGTAGCTCTTCCTCGATCGACTCAGGAACGATCACACAGGTCCTGCCGGTGCATACCTCCTTGAGAAAGTCGCGGTCGAGATGCCCGCTATCCGCGTGCGTCACCAGAACTATGTCGGCCTCGAATCCCTCTGAAACCTTTGAATAAGGATCTACAGCGACAGTAAAGCCGTTGTCCTTGAGGCGGACGGAGGCGTGGCCATCCCAGAACACTTCCAGGCCGTTATACTCGAACACTGTTTAAACCTCTTGATGACGGCTTAAAACCGGAATCTTAAATCGGTTGCCGTCTCAGACCCTTCGAGAACAGGTTATTAAAAACTCTCACCTCCGATTTTATCCACAGAACCCGGAAGCCGTTCATTTGAACGGTTATTGCGTGCGATTAGCGTAAATAACAGGCAAGGCATGCGGGGGTAGCCAAGTGGTCAAAGGCGCAGGACTTAGGATCCTGTCCCGTAGGGGTTCCAGAGTTCAAATCTCTGCCCCCGCATACAAATCTAACCTTTATGGCAGGATTTGATTTTAGAAGCTCCCAGAGCGAGCTTCGAGTTCAAATCTCTGCCCCCGCATACAAATCCAACTTCTTTCCTGTAGAAAACCTGTACGAGAAATTTTTACTGGGCGTCCATAGGGACCGAGTTTCCTGTAGTCCGGTAGCTGTCTTCTTGGCTTCCCCCGGTATCGCGTGGAGATGTCTGGTTGCCGCCGTCCCGCTGGTCCTGCTGCCCCCGCTGTCCGGAGGAAGGTCCCTGTCCGCCTGGTGTCGGCGGCGCCTGTCCTTCAGGACCTGCCTTTCCGGCCATAGGAGGCTTTATATCTGATTTCTGGAGCGCGTTCTGTATGCCCTGGCGTGCCTGTTCAGGCACTTTCTCCAGGACGTTGGCGAGGACCTGCTGGTGTTTCTGTGTTGACTGGTTTATGCGTTCGCGAATCCTCTGACGGGCCTGCTCGGGCAGTCCCTCCGAGACCTCGCGGGCCTTCCTTACCTGTCTTGCATACCGTTCCATCGTCCTCTCAACTTCGCTGGTGCGGTTCTGCTCCGCCATCTCACGGGCTTCAGCAAGCCGTTTCTCCGCAAACTTAAGCCGTTTCTCCGCCTTCTTCTCCTTGTTGAAGGTCAGCGCCAGAGAGATGGACTCCTGGGCACGCATCAATCCGTATCCGAGTGTGCCCGGCTCAGCTTTTACCTCCGGTAAATCACCTGTGGACTGCGCTGCAACTGTCGCGGCCAGAAAAGATACAGCCAGAACGAGGGCCAGCTTCTTCATACCTTTTTCTTGGCGAAAGAACTATTTAAAAAGAGGGCCTGGATGGCTTCTTATTACTCCGGTTCGAACAGCCCGGTATGCGGAGAGATGTAAACCTTGGAGACCGGGATGTCACGATAATAGGGACTGCGCACGTCTCACAGGAAAGCAAGCAGGAGGTGGCTGACGCCATCCAGGATGTTGAACCAGACCTTCTCTGCGTCGAGCTGGATGAATCAAGGTTCGAGGCATTGAGGAACGAGTCCGGGTGGCGCGACGTTAACGTGGTCGAAGCCGTGCGGGACGGCAAGGGCTACATGCTCCTGATGAACCTGTTGCTATCAATCTACCAGCGCCGGATAGGGATGGAGGAGGGGATGACTCCCGGCGACGAGATGCTCGAAGCGGTGGAAAGAGCCGAGGAGAACGGCGTAAGATACGAGCTTGTGGACAGGGATATAAACGAGACCTTCCGCCGGCTGAGAGACCAGCTCTCGCTCTGGGAGAAGTTAAAACTCACGGCCTCGCTTTTCGAGTCGCCGCCAGATGTCGAGGTCGACGACCTGAAGGAGGAAAACATCATAGACGCGGTCGTCGAAGAGCTGGAGAAGGAGTTCCCCTCTATAAGCCGTGTCTTCCTGGAGGAGAGGAACAGCTACATGGCTGAAAGGATACTTGAAGAAGACTTCGAACACGCGGTCGTGGTTGTCGGCGCCGCCCACGTGGAAGGGCTCGTGGAACAGCTCGCGGAGCCCTCACCCGTCGAGGAACGGGCTGGAGGTGGTTTCCCATGGTTGAAGGCTTTACACTACGGATTGCCTGTGGCGATAGTCGCGATGCTGGCGTACAGCTTCTACCAGATAGGTTTCGCCACCGGTTTCCAGGCCACGAAGTTCTGGGTGCTCTCGAACGGCATACTTGCGATGCTGGGAGCGGTCATCGCACGGTCGCATCCACTTACCTGGGCCATCTCGTTCATCTCCGCACCACTCACATCGCTTGACCCGGCACTGGGCGCAGGCATGGTGGCCGGGTACGCCGAAGGCAAGTTCTATCCTCCGACCGTCGGCGAGCTGGAGGATATCGCTCACCTCGACAGCTACCGCGAGCTGTGGGACAACCAGGTCGGCCGGATACTGCTGACTCTGTTCTTCGTCACGATAGGAAGTGCGATAGCGACGTTCCTCGGGGCCGGGTACATAGCCGCGCTGATATCGGCCGCGGTCTAGAGCATGTACTTTTCTTCCCAGCGCTGGATGCGTTCACGCCAGTTCTCCAGCTCCTCAGTGTCTTCGCTGTCCTCGAGGTAGGGCTGGTCGCGGAGCCAGAGGCCTATGACGCCCCCCGAGAGAAGCCCGAAAAGGTGGGCCTCGTAGGCCACGCCGGTCAGCGCGGAGAGTCCGGCGACGTTGATGAAGACGTACGCGACGAGCACGAACCACATCGGCGCCGGGACCCCGAGAGCGAGACCGATCTTCCTCGGACGGTAGACTGCGAGCGCCGCCATCAGACCCATCCCTCCTCCGGAGGCGCCGATTATCGCGGAGTCGGCGTAGAACAGGAAGGCTGTGATGTTTGCGAAAAGCGCAGATAGAAGGAAGGTTGCGAGGAACACCCTGCTGGAGGTGAAGCGTTCGTATATTGAGCCGAACAGTCCGATGAAGAAAAGGTTGTTGAACAGGTGCTCCATGTCGCTGTGGCCGAAGACGGACGTGATGAACTTCCACCAGGGAGAGCTTGACGCGCTGAATCCCGGGTCGAAACCTGTGAATACCTGGAAACCGTAGACCGCGGCGAACACTGCGCAAAGCTTCAGCGCGACGAAGCGGTAGCTCTGGTTGAGTTCGGTCATCCTTCCAGCTGCCGGAGTATATCCACAGTTTCCTCCTGGCCGATGGAGAGTATGAGGCGGGAAAGTCTCGGTCCCTGGTCGCGGGAGAGCAGCACCCTGTAAGCGGTTTTGAAGAACTCTCCTGTGTCAAGCGCTGACTCGTCCTTAACGTCGAAAAGCTCGCCGTCGAGCTCGTCCTGCGAACTGAAGTCCTGCGACTTGAGCATGTCGAGGAGCAGGGACATCGCCTCTTCCTGGTCCGGGTCCAGCTCTTCCTGTATCTCGGCCGGAAGCTCAAAGTTGATGGTGTAACGGTACTCCTCCGGCGCGTAGTCCCTGGCCCAGTTCTTCGCCCTTTCGAGGCGTGAAACTACCTGTTCGACTCCTTTCTCATCGATATCTTCGGGTATGTGGCCGGTCTTCTTCAGCGATCCGATGCCCTTCGTCTCCCATTCCTCCTCGGGTACGGTCTGGGCGATGAACGAGGCGTGCTGGAAAGGGACCCGCACTGGTTTTTCGTCCGGGACGTCGACCATCGCTATCTCGTAGACCCTTTTCCAGTGTTTTCTCTTGCGGTCGTTCTCGACTTCTTCCGGGTTGAAGTACGCGCTTTCGATGGTGTCGAACCTGTCGTACCGCTGGAAGACTTCTTCGGTCTCGAAAGGTATCTCGAACGCCTTGTTCGGCTTTGTGCTGGAGAACAGGAAGCGTATCATCTCCGGCGAGTAGATCTCTTTCAGCTGCGAGACCGTGAAAACTTCTTCCCCCGAGCTGGAGGATATCTTGGCGCCGTCGCGTGTCACGAACTCGTACATCTGGTGGACCGGCGGCTCCTTGTCGTAGACCTCCCTGACTATCTCGTTGGCGGTGTCGCGGGAGCCTCCAGCCGCGGAGTGCTCCTTGCCGGCGGGTTCGAAGTCGACTCCCTCGTACTCCCACCGCATCGGCCAGTCGACGCGCCACGGAGGCTTCGCTGAGTCGTCCTCGGAGAAGTCGACCTCCCGTGTCTCGTCGCATTCCTCGCAATAGTACTCGACGGTGTATTCTCCATCGTAGTCCTCGACGCGGGTGAAGTCCTTGCCGCATTCCTCGCAGTAGATGCGGATGGGGTACCAGTCGTCTTCAAGCGGTTCCTTGCGGTAGCTGTCAAGTATCTGTTTTATCTCGTCCCTGCTGTTCATCGCCTCCCTGATGAGCGGCGCGTACTCGCAGCTCTCAAACATCTCTGTCTGCCGGATGAACTCGATGTCCATGTGCATGTCCGCCAGCTCCTCCTCGAGCTTCGATTCAAAATGGGATGCGTAGGAGTCGTGGCATCCTTCAGGGTCCGGGACCTCGGAAAGCGGCATGCCGATGTACTGCTCCCATTCGTCGGGGACGTTCGCCGGGACCTTCCTGAAACGGTCGTAGTCGTCCCAGGAATAGATGAACCGGACGTCCTCTCCCCGCTCTTTCAGAGACTTGACCACGAAGTCAGTCGTGATGATCTCACGGAAGTTTCCTGCGTGGACGATGCCGGAAGGCGAGATGCCGGAGGCGCAGACGTACGTGTCACGGTCGGGGAACTTCCGCGTCACACCGAACGCCAGTTGGTCGCTCCAAAAAAGTGGCTGGTCGCTCATCTGCGACCACCTTCTTTTTTGTTCGCAGAAAATCCGTTCCCGGATTTTCGAGTCACAGCTTTAGAAAAGCTGTTCGAACAGCTTCTGGTCAGAAGCTGTGACCTGAATAAGGGTTGTTCGGCCATGTGAAGAGCTTGAAGAACGATTTTTTAATAGCCTTACTCGGGTTTTTAAAGCTGGCTTACCGGAAACTGATTGTATGTTCGAGTTGACTCCCCGGCTGGTTTTCCTGATAGTTTTAGTCGGAGGTCTCGCCGCGTTTCTCTGGTGGGACAGGGAGAAGATAGAGAGGCATTACTTCATATTTTTCAGGCGGACCGCGCACGGAATCGACTTCATCGACAGGATATCTCGCAGATTCCCGCGTTTCTGGAACTACTACGGATGGGCGGGTGTCGTGACCGGCTTCCTGAGCGTGGCGGTGGCGGCGGTACTCATAACTAGAACGATAGGGAAGATGGTCGTCACCCGTTCGGTGGAGAACGGTCCCTCGCTCGTGCTGCCAGGTCTCGTGTCCCAGAACCAGTTCCAGGCCGGTGTCTCGTTCGTCCCCATAGAGTACTGGGTCATCGGCGTCGGCATACTGATGGTGGTCCACGAGATGAGCCACGGCATAGTTGCGAGAGCCGAGGACTTCGAGCTGAACTCTGTTGGGTGGATAATAGTGGGAATACTTCCCGGCGCGTTCGTCGAGCCGAAGGGCGAGAACATGCTGCCCGGCGACGAGGAGAACATCGACCCCGACACAGGGATGTGGGAGCAGGGAACCTGGAAGCAGCGCCTAAAGGTTCTCGGGGCGGGAAGCTTCGCGAACTACCTGACCGCGGCCCTCTTCATGGGACTGGCGTTCGGCGCCACAACGGCTGCGACACAACCCTCAGACGTTTTCTACATGGCCGAACAGGGCTACCCGGCGCACGACTCGGGTATGAGAAACGGAACACTCGTCCGTATAGACGGGCATAGGATCGATTCGGTGGCCGACCTGCAGAACGCTTCGAGTGGAATCGAGGTAAACGAAACAGTCCCGATATGGACGTCCGAGGGCAACTTCACCGTCACAGCGACCAGCAAGGAGGACTGGGAGGG
>JBDGRD010000022.1:0-6598 GCA_042218425.1 Candidatus Nanohaloarchaea archaeon | reverse complement strand
CTGGCTATAGCTGCGGGAGCCATCTAGTCAAAACCTATTTGTTGTTTCACGTTGACGGAAAAGATACTATGACGCACAAAATCGAGATAGTTGACAGGGACGAGACAGTCGAGGCGGAGGACGGGCAGGACGTGCTGAACGCACTTCTTGAATCCGGCGTCGAATGGATGCACGCCTGTGGCGGTTTCTGCAACTGCACCACCTGCCGGATTAAGGTGGAGGAAGGCATGGAAAACCTCTCGGAGATGGAGGAAGACGAGAAGAACACGCTCCGCCGGTTCCAGGGCGAGGAAGTCCTTGAAGGGCCTTTCCGGCTGTCCTGCCAGGCCGATGTCCACGGCGACATCAAGATATCGGAGCCAGAGTGGTTCTAGTGAAAGATCTGATAATCGTAGGCGCGGGGCCTGTCGGCTCCCACCTCGCGAAAGAGTTCGCGGAAGCGGGAAAGGACGTGCTGGTCATCGAGCGCTCCGACGAGGTAGGGAAGCCGCTCGCATGCTCGGGACACGTCTCGCCAGATATCTGGGATTTCGTACCTGAAGATGCTCGAGATAGACTTGAGCAGAACAGGATAAATGGCGCGAGGTTCCACCGGGGCGGGAAAGAATACGAGTTCTCGAAAGATGAGACAGTCTCCTACGTGATAGACAGGGTCGAACTGGATAAAGTCAAGGCGGAGGAGGCGAAGGATGCAGGCGCGGAGTACCGGCTCGACGAGAACGTTCTTGACGTGAACCAGAGGGACCGGTACGTCGAAATCGATACTGACAGGGACAGCTACCGGTCGAAGATGGTCGCGGGATGCGACGGCGCCAGTTCGACCGTGAGAGCGAGGACAGGGCTCCCAGAGCCGGACCACTTCTACCAGGGCATCCTGTGTTTCTCGGACGAGGACGACGGCAGCGACTTCGTCGATGTCTTCCTCGACGTCCCCGGTTTCTTCGGCTGGCGGATCCCGCGCGGCGACTCGGTGGAGTACGGGGCCGCGGTCCCGAAGGGAGAGGAACCGGTGAAGTGGCTTGACCACGTCCTGGAGGACTACGATGTCGAGAAAAGCGATGTATGCGCTGGCGCCATACCTGTCGGGCCGGCGAAGAAGACCTCGAAGGGCCGGGTTTTCCTCGTGGGAGATGCGGCAGCCCAGACCAAGCCGTTCACCGGCGGCGGCATCATCTACGGCATGCGTGCGGCCGACATCGCCTCCCGGACAGTCGATGTCAACGACCCGCGGACGCTGGACGCGTACGAAAAAGAATGGCGGGCCGAGCTCTCTACCGACATAAAGCTGGGCCGCGGCATCGAAAAGTTTTACTCGCTACCTTCAGCGCTCCAGAGGCCTGTGATGTGGTTCTTCCAGGGCGAGATCGGGGTGCACATGGACCGGCCGACCTCTCTTTTCTCCCGGGAGCAGTTGAAGTCGCTTTTCAGGCGGTAGCCGGGAGGAGTTAAAAAGTTGTACCCTTAATCGGGATGTTAGAAGATGCATCTAGGCGTTATACCGGACGGTAACAGGCGGTACGCGAGAAACCACAGCATGCCGAAGTTCAAGGCCTACAGGAAGGCAAAGGATGTCATAGCAGATGTATCTGACCACCTCGACGAGTTCCCGATGGATGTCGAGGAGGCGACTTTCTACCTGCTTTCGGAGAAGAACCTGGAGCGGGACGAGGATGAGCTGGAAACGCTCTACAAGCTCCTGGAGGAGAACATGGAGGAAATCGCGGAACGTTTCAACCAGGAAGACTTCCGGTTCAACTGGGCGAGCACCAGGCCCGATGCGATACCCGAGAAACTGCGGGAAAGGCTACGGGAGCTCGAGAAGCGTTTCGACGAGGGCGAGAAAAGGCTCAACGCGCTGATAGCCTACGACGGCAAACGCGATATAACAAGAGCGGCGGAGAAGCTGAAGGAGGCCGGGAAAGAGGTCACTGACCAGAACCTTGCCCGCCACCTTGAAGTTGACACGGATATCGACTACGTGATAAGAACGGGCGACAACCCGACCAGGGAATGCCTCTCGGGCTTCCCGATATGGAACTCCAGCTACGCCGAGTACTACCACCTGAAGAAGAACTTCCCCGCGGTCACCCCTGAAGATGTCCGGGAGTCTCTGGAGCACTTCCAGAAGCTGCGGAGGAAGAAAGGACGTTAAAGTGACGGACCACAATCCCCACACATGGTCGACAAAACCTGCTGGAGATGCGGTTCCACCATGGACAAGTTCGTCGCGTGCGAGCTCAAGTGCGGGAACTGCGGTTTCATAAGGGACTGTTCTGACCCATGAAAAAAGAGACTACCGCCTCCATACTTCTCCTGGCCGCGGTCATACTGGTGTTCCTCAACCTGCCGAAAGGACCGGAAAGCATCGACACACCTTACTCTGCGTCATTCACTGTCGGCGGCGAGGAGACGGGTCGGCTAAGCCTGGAGGTCGCGGACTCCGCGGAGGAGAGACAGCGCGGACTGATGCACAGGAAGTCGCTGCCTGACGACCATGGGATGCTGTTCGTCTTCCCGGACGAGGCGGAGCGAACGTTCTGGATGAAGGACACACTGATACCGCTGGACATCATCTTCATCTCGGCCAACCTCACGGTCGTTGACGTCGACCACGCCTACCCCCAGCCGAACGCGACCGAGGAAGAGCTGACGATTTACAGGAGCGACACGCCGGCGAAGTTCGTGATAGAGACCCGGCGCGGCTTCGCGGAAGAAAACGGCATCACCGCGGGAACGAAGGTAAGCTTCAGCCCTGAGTTAAACCGGAGATACAGGTAGCTCAGGGCCTGGCAACCGGCCGCAATCAGTTTTATAAGGTTTGGGTAGCAAAAGCGTTGTTACCATATGAAATGCGAAGTCTGTGGAAGAACAGAAGACGAGCTCGATGACGAGTTTGGGATCGATATCGAGTTCAAGGAACACCAGGGGCTCAAGAAGTGCTCCAAGTGCATCAGGGAGTACGAGTCCGAGCTAGGCGCGGATGAACAGGTTGACGAGTCCGAGCCGGTCGACGCTACTGACTGGAAGGACCGTATAACTGCTTAAACCGATTTTTCCCCCTCTGCTCACTGCCCGACACCATCCCGGGAGACGCTGCTATACCGTTCACCGGAACACCGATATGAAGAACATCAACAGCAGCAGTCCCGCGGCCAGGGATACAGCGCCAGGCAATGCGATGTAGCGGTAGCGCTCCGAACCCTTTCTCCTGGCGGCGTAGGCCGCTATCTCAAGTATCACGCCGGTCGCGATGAGCGCGTAGGCGGTCAGAAGCGTCCCGGCCATACGAAATCTTTCTCACGCCGGTATAAATCGCTATGTTGAAAAATCTGCACTGCCAACTGTGTTGTATGGCGACGCGGGACGTGATAGAGGAAGAGGTCCGTGAGAACCCGGGGATAGCGTTTACAGAGCTGAAGGAACGGACCTCGCTGTCGAACGGCGTCGTCCAGTACCACGTCCAGAAATCCGACTGCCTGGAAAGGAAGAAGGGCGCCATACTGCCTGAAGGCGGGTGCGAGGACTGCGAATACCGCGATCTCTGCGAGGATGTCTGCCTCAAGAAGGTGATGAGAGACTCCCGTAACCAGAAGATAGTCGAGATGATGGAGGAAGGCCGGAAACAGGTCGAGATAGCCGAGGAACTCGGTCTGGACCGTTCAACGGTCAACTACCACGTCAAGAAGCTTGAAAGCCTTGGACTCCTTGAAGTTTGACTCAGCTACTACGAATCTTTTTATCCCGGGCCTCGAATAATTCTACAGGGGAAACTCTATGAGACTAGACGGGAGGACAGCTATCGTAACAGGAGGTTCTTCAGGCATCGGAAGAGGCATCGCCCTCGGAATCGCGGATGAGGGCGCGAACGTAGTCGTGGCCGATGTAAAGCCGGAACCGAACCTGGACGGCACACCGACACACAAGAAAATCAATGAAGAAGGAGGCTCGGCCATCTTCGTCGAGACAGATGTCAGCGACGAGGAATCGGTCAAGAACCTTGTATACCAGGCAGCGGAGGAATACGGGACGATCGAAATACTTGTCAACAACGCGGGAGTACACCACTCCGCCTCGGTGACCGACGAATCACTCGAGGGATGGCACCAGGTACTGGATGTCAACCTGCGCGGAACGTTCCTCTGCTCCAAGCACGTCCTCAACCACATGATGGAGGAAGGCGTAGAAGGAGACGTGGTCAACATCGGAAGCATCGCCGGCCTGGTCGGGTACGGCCAGAGCGCGGCCTACTGCGCCTCGAAGGGCGGAGTAGTCGAGCTGACCCGCGAGATGGCGCTGGACTACGGTGGCGAGGGCATCAACATCAACGCTGTCGACCCGGGCGTAATCAAGACCTCGATGACGAAGGACATGCTGGAAGACGAGGAAACCCGCCAGTTCATGGACCAGAACACTGTCGCACCGAGACTTGGAAGACCTGAGGACATCGCGAACGCGGTCGTCTTCCTGGCATCCGACGAAAGCGACTTCATACTGGGCGAGAACCTGGTGGTAGACGGCGGATGGACCGCGAGATAGGAAGATGAGAGTAGCATGGTTCGACACTGACGGCTGGGAGCGAGAGTACCTCGCTGACAAGGACCTGGATATGAAGATAGATTTCTTCGAGGAGCCGCTGACAGCCGAGAACGCCGACCAGCTTGACGGATACGACGCGGTCGCCGTCTTCGTGACCTCTGAAGTCGACGAGGAAGTGATCGAACAGTTCGACGGCCACACCATAGCGTGCCGCTCCACCGGCTTCGACCACGTCGACATCGACGCCGCCGCGGAAAAAGGGATAGCGGTATGCAACGTCCCGGACTACGGCGGAACAACCGTCGCGGAGCACGCCTTCGGTCTGATACTCGCGCTGTCGAGGAAGATATATTCTGCGATACAGAAGGTGGAGGAAGGCGAGTTCAACCATGAGGGACTGCGGGGCTTTGACCTGAAGGGGAAGAAGCTCGGCGTGATAGGAACGGGAACGATAGGAAGGAACGTGATAAGGATAGCCAACGGCTTCGATATGCACGTGGTGGCGTACGACCCCCAGCCCAACCACCGCGTCGAACACGAGATGGGGTTCATGTACGTCTCGCTGGAAGACCTGCTGGAGCAGTCGGACATAGTCACGCTCCACTGCCCCCTGAACGACGCCACGAAACACCTTCTATCGGATGAAGAGTTCGACAGGATGGACGGCACCGTCCTGATAAACACGGCGAGAGGCGAGCTGATAGATACGGAGGCGCTCATCAAGGCGCTGGAATCCGGGAAGGTCGAGGCGGCGGGACTTGACGTCCTTGAGGAGGAGTGCTACATAGAGGACGACATCAAGTACCTCGGCCAGCTGGAGGAGAAATGCAACCCGCAGATAATCCTGGAGGACCACATATTGATGAACCGGGATGATGTCCTCATAACGCCGCACAATGCGTTCAACTCGCAGGAGGCTCTCCACCGCATCGAGGACACCACAGTCGAGAACCTGCGGACGACCAAGAACGTCGTCAACCGCCCCGGCCAGAACTGAACTCTCCCACCACCCCGACCACCCGGAAGACTTTTAATTGTGATTTCTTAGTAACAACGCATGTCTGAGCTTTACCGGGATGTCAGCCCGGGCGATATAACCCTCACCGAGATAGCCCGGAGCCTTGACAGCGATGAAAGAGAAACTGTCGCGTCGCGGATGGACGGCTGGTCGCACTCGCTCCGCGTCTCACCGTCGTACGCGTTCCTGGCTTCTGGAAGGGACGAAGACCTGTACGACGCGGTGCAGCTGAACGAGGGAGAACGGGAACGGGCGGAGGGCATCCTGGACAGGTACGAAGACCCTTCAAATACGTTTTTCAGCGTTTCCTGGGGGTCGACCAGGGATGACATACTTGACATGTTCGAGAGGTACGAGGAACCGGAAGACCCATTCACGGTATCGAAGCCGGAGCTCACCCTCCTCAACAAGATGAAGGCCCAGGCCCGGAAAGAGCTGGTGGAGGAAAACCCGGAGCCGTGGGCCCGGAAGCTGAGGACGAAAACTTTCCCGGGGATCGGAGAGTTCCAGCAGATAGAGGACGGCGCCTACAAGACTGTCTACGCCGGCCCTGTCGACGGCGTTTCCGAGAACGTGGTGTACGCACCTTCTGACACCCGGAGACCGGGAGTTTTCGACGACGATTTCGGCGAGTCGATGCTCCACACCCTTGCGATGCAGCACAACACTGAACGCTTCAGGGAGGACGGCTTCACGCCAGCGTCTGAACGCCTGGAACCGGTGGTCGTGGACGTGCTTGGACGGCCTTACAGTGTCGCGGTCGCCGACTACGCGGAGATGGAGCATGTGCCCGCGGACCGGGTGGATGAGGGCAAGGAGCTGGCCAGCGAGCTGGAGGACAGGATAAAGAGCGAAGAGCTTTACTACCACTCGACTTTCAACCCGATGGCGTCACAGGAGTTCGCGAAGGCTGGTCTGAGGCGCGACAACATCAAGTGGGAGGAAGGCCGCGGCCTGGTGATAGCCGACCCTGGAGAGGCGGGGGAGGCGACGCTGGAAGAAGTGGCGCGCGTCCTAGGCGAAGACGCAGTGGAGACAGTCCAG
>JBDGRD010000021.1:0-6875 GCA_042218425.1 Candidatus Nanohaloarchaea archaeon | reverse complement strand
ACTGCTCCATTTGCTCCCCTCCGACCAAATTTCGGCAAGCGAAGCTTATAAAAAACTCGATGATTGCGTGTTGTTACTATCCTATAACACGGTGTTTTTACGATGGCGAATGGCTCTGAAGAACTGATAAAGAAAACCTACAGGCACGACCTGAAGAGTCCGTATAATGTCCTTTTATTCTCAGTTGAAGATGATGGACCGGAGGGCCCCCTCAGAGTGAGTGAGCTTCAGAGGACGAGAAGGAAGATCTGGAAGAGTTCGTAGATCTCATGGGAGCGGCGATAGAAGGTCTGGACAGCGAAGATGTATCTCTTGTGGAACTTTATGAGGAGATAGAAGCTCTCGCACAATATGATGTCGACCTGCCAGGGAAGCCGGGAGAATACGTTCACAAGATAACTGGGGTAAGCGAACTCGTACATGGCTATGTTTCTGAGACTGCGTCTGCCTGTACCGGGCGGGATGGAGAAGTAGAGCTTGACTCTGTTCTCGGACAGCTTGAGGGCCGTGGTGCGGACATCAGCTATACTGAAAGAACAGGATTTACAGGGGCTCTGAAAGGACTTCTGGATGATTTTGTTGGCGCGAAGGATTTTGTCTACGGTGACGAAGGACTCTGTCTCGCTGCGAACACCATCGGGCTGAACTGGGAGATGCACGGCAGAGAAGACGAGGAATCGCAGCTATGGGCCGAGGTAGAAGAGCTTGAAGACGCGTACAGGATAGGTATCTGGGACGATGGTCCTGGCCTTCCTGACGGTTATGATGGAGAAAACATATTCAAGAAAGGAAACGGCGAGAATACAGGGCTCGGCCTGTACCTCGCCCGTGAAATAACCGAGCTCTTCGACGGTTCACTGGAGTACTCCGAGGAGTACGCCTCCCGTGAAGACGGCTTCGGGCTTGAATGGACTCTTATGAAGCCGGATCAGTACTCTACATCCGAATCCCTGTAGAGCGGGAACTCCTGCAGCAGCTCGGATACTCTTTCCCCGACCTTCTTCTTGACCTGCGTATCCTCCGGGTTCTTGATGCGTTCTGCTATCATCTCGCCTATCTCCTTGAGCTGGTCTTCCTCCATGCCTCGGGTCGTCAGCGCCGGAGTACCTATCCTGACACCGGAGGTGACCATAGGAGGCTCCGGGTCGTACGGTACCATGTTCTTGTTCACGATTATGTTGACGTCTTCAAGAGCGGAAGCCGCTTCCTTCCCGGTGACATCTTCTTCACGCAGGTCGGCGAGCACCAGGTGGTTGTCGGTACCTCCCGAGACAAGCCTGATGCCGCTGTCCTGTAAACCCTCTGCGAGAGCCTGGGCGTTGGACTTTATCTGCTTCGCGTAGTCCTCGAACTCTGGTTTCTGCGCCTCCTTGAAGCAAGCCGCCTTTCCAGCTATCTGGTGCATCAAAGGTCCGCCCTGTGAGAACGGGAAAACCGCCTTGTCGACCTGGTCCGCGAGTTCTTCTCCAGTCAGTATCATCCCACCTCGCGCGCCGCGGATGGATTTATGGGTGGTCGTGGTGACGATATCGCATTCGGGGAACGGGCTCGGGTGTTCTCCGGCGGCGACAAGCCCGGATACGTGGGCGATGTCGCACATGAGCTTTGCGTTGACCTCGTTCGCCGCCTCCCTGAAGGCTTCGAAAGGTATCTCTCTCGGGTACGCCGAGTAACCGCAGACTATCAGCTCCGGATCGTGCTCTCTCGCCGCCTCTATGATGTCCTCGCGCTCGAACCGTTCCGTATCCTCGTTGATGGCGTACGTGTCGAAGTCGAACAGCTCGCCGGAGAAGTTGACTCCGTGACCGTGTGTCAGGTGGCCGCCGTGCGCCAGGACAGGGCCGAGCACTCTATCACCCTGTTCGATGACGGAGAAATACGCGGCGAAGTTGGCCTGGGAACCGGAGTGCGGCTGGACGTTGGCGTGGTCGGCGCCGAATATCTCGCACGCACGTTCCCGGGCCAGGTTCTCTACCCTGTCGTGGTGCTGGCATCCTGCGTAGTACCGGTTGCCGGGATATCCTTCTGCGTACTTGTTAGTCAGGACGGAGCCCTGGGCCTGGAGAACCTGTTTCGGCACGAAGTTCTCGGAGGCTATCATCTCGAGTCCCTCCGATTCCTGCCTCTCGATCTCGTTTTTCAGGGCTTTGTGTAGAGCCGGGTCAGCATCTTTCAGGTCGCGGTGTTCCATGACGGGTTATTTCTTCCTAAGCTCTAAGTTTCTTTCCCGACAAAAAGTTTCCATGGACAAGCTGGTGCGCGACAGGATACCGGAGATAATACGGGAAAACGGTGAAGAGCCGATTACAGAGCAGGTAGAAGACCAGGAAGTGCTTCCCTACCTGGTCGACAAGGTCGAGGAAGAGGCGGAAGAGTTCGTCGAGAGCCAGGAAATCGAAGAGCTCGCCGACCTGCTTGAAGTGATAGAGAGATTTCTTGAGCTGGAAGGCGCCAGCCGCGAAGAGCTTGAACGGCTGAAGGAGAAGAAAAACGAAGAGCGCGGCGGCTTCGAAGATAACATAATATTGAAAGACGTGGTCGAGTGAGTTTACACATGAAAGAGCACGACCTTCCCGGGACTTTCATAGTGATCGAGGGCGCTGACGGCGCGGGAACCACGACACAGTCGAAGCGACTGGTCGAGGAGCTGGAAGCGCACTACACGTTCGAGCCCACCGATGACCTTGTCGGCCGCAAAGTCGACGAGATGATTTCCAGCGGAGACTACAGCGCGGATGCTATCGCTCTGGCCTTCGCCGCCGACCGTATGGCGCATCTCGAGGAGGAGGTCATCCCGCGCCTGGAGGATGGAGAGACCGTTGTTTGCGACCGCTACTATCACTCTTCCCTCGTCTACCAGCCCGCTCTCGGTGCGGATTTCGACTGGGTGAAGCAGCTGAACCGGCACGCACTGGTACCGGACCTGACAGTTATACTTGATATATCGGCTGACGAAGGGCTTTCCCGGGTCGAGAAGAGGGGCAGCGACGGCAACATATTCGAGAACCTGGATTTCCAGCAGAAAGTGGTGCTCCGCTACCGTGAACTTGAGGACAGGCTGGATGAGAACGTGACAGTCATAGACGGTGCGAGGCCCGAGGACGAGGTTTTCTCTGAGCTGCTGGAAAAGGTCGGAGAACGGCTTTAGTCGCACATCTTTTTATTTAAGCTTTGTCTTTAGTCCTAGTAAATATGTCTGAAGACCCGGAGGTCGAGGAGACTCACTCAGGCCTCAAAAAGGAGGGCGACTGGGAAGAAGTTGCAGAGTTTGCCCGCGAAGTAGAGGAAGCGATGGAAGAGGCCGCCGAAGATGGATCCGTCGAAAAGTTCGAAGAATGGCGACCGCGCGAGGAGGAGGACGAGAGCGACGTGAAGGAGAAGACCGTGAAGAGCGCGATGCTCAAGGAAAACGGGCTCGAAAAGGAAAGCGACGGCGTCACGAAAGATCTCCGGGATGCTTCGGAAAAAGTCGCGGAGGCTGGCAAGAGGGCGGCAAAGATGGAGGGTCCTGAGGAAGAATTAAAGGACGCCTCGAAAGACGCTGCCAAGCCTTTCTATACCAGGTTTGCTCGCGCCTTCAGGCGGCTGGAATCGTTCGTCTACTCGAAGATCTCGCTCAGGTTCAATCCTTACTACCTCGACACCGAGGATTTCTCGGTCGATATGAAGAAAAAGAGGAACGGCGACTACGAGATGGATGTCAGCATCCCGGAAAAAGAGACCAGAAACGAGCTGAAGAAGCGATTTGAAGAAGATAAAGGATGATAGACATACTTGTTCTGGTGGCGCTGCTCGCCTCGGTATTCATGGGGGTTTCTATAGGAGCATCCACGGTTGCATCGGCTTTCGGACCTGTAAACAGCGCCCACTCGGCAAACGTTCTCCGCTCGGCCCTTATAGCAGGGATACTTGCGCTGGCAGGCGCGATGCTCCAGGGAGGTAACGTCACCCAGACGGTAGGTTCCGGGCTCCTGACGGGCGGTATAGGCGTCTTACAGGCTGCTTCCGTTCTGCTTGTTGCAGCTGTACTGGTGATAGTCAGCGTGCTCGGCGACTACCCGATGCCAACTGCCTTCACGGTTATAGGGGCGGTGATAGGCTCGGGCCTAGGGTTCGGGAACGCGGTTAACTGGTCGTCAGTCGCACGGATAGTGGGCTACTGGGCGGTTATCCCCGTGCTGGCTCTTGCCATGGGGTTCATCATCTCGAAACTGCTCCGCAACTATGTTTCGCGCGAGAACTCGGAGAGGGAGATACGTTACATGCTGCTGGCGG
The DNA here is from genome assembly GCA_042218425.1 of Candidatus Nanohaloarchaea archaeon. Classification (GTDB taxonomy): domain Archaea; phylum Nanohalarchaeota; class Nanosalinia; order Nanosalinales; family Nanosalinaceae; genus JBDGRD01. Next base: position 2,600 of record JBDGRD010000021.1, on the reverse strand, counting down.
TGGGCTGCTACGTCGCTTACTCCGCCGGGGCGTCGGCTGTCGGCCTTGCTGTAGGCCCTCTCAGCTCTCTTGACTTCTCCACCACGTGGCTCCTGATGCTCGGCGGTCTTTCGATACTTCTGGGTGCGTGGCTCTACTCGCCGCGCATAATCCGCGCCATCTCGTTCGACTACTCTAACATCGGCCCGCGGCGCTCTATCGCGGCGCTTGGAACCGCGGCCCTTCTCGCCCAGGTCGGCATATTCTTCGGCATCCCCATCTCATTCAACGAGGCCATAATAGCCTCTGTCATAGGCTCGGGGATGGTGGAGGGCGGCTCGAACGTCGACAAGAAGAAGATAGGCTACACGGTCTCGATGTGGGTCGCGGCGTTCTTCATCGCGGCCGGTGCGACATTCCTGCTGGGCCGGTTCCTGATCTGATACTCGCCGAGTTTTTATTCCGGCGACGAGAACTACTTTTTCATGCCAGGAGAACTAGGCCTGAAGGAGGTCGTGGCGATGGGTGTCGGCGGCATAATAGGCGGCGGCATCTTCGCAGTTCTGGGTGTCGCGGCCCGTCTTTCGGGTAACGCGGCGTTCCTGACCTATTTTCTCGCGGGAGTGGTGGCGCTCGCATCAGGTTACGCGTACTACCGGATGACCGCGCACGTCCATGAGGAAGGAGGTTCCTTCACCTTCCTGGAGCATTATGTGGAGAACAAGAACATCGCTGGCATGGTCGGCTGGGTGCTTGTGGTCGGCTATATAGGGACTATGGCGATGTACTCCTACGCGTTCGGTTCGTTCGCGGCGGGTTTCTTCGGTTTCGGTGGAGGTTCGCTTGTCCGGGGCGCGATATCGGTCGGTGTGATAGCTCTTTTCGTCGGAGTCAATTTTCTTGGAGCCCGTGAGACCGGAGGATCTGAAGACCTGCTGGTGTACGCCAAGGTTCTTATACTGCTGCTGTTCGGAGCTGCAGGAACCTGGGGTATACTGACGCGGCCGGAGTTCAGCTTCTTCACCGGCGGAGTCTTCAACGAAGGTTTGATGGCGCCGATAATCGGGATAGGTGCGATATTCGTCTCTTTCGAGGGATTCCAGCTCCTGACCTACGAGTACTCTGAGATGGAGGGCGGTATCGACACCCTCAAAAAAGGTATCCTGCTGTCTATTATCGTCTCGACCCTGATATACGTCCTAACGGCTGCAGTTACCACGAGTCTGGTCTCGCCGCAGCAGATAATCCAGCACAAGGAGACTGTTCTTGCGTTCGCAGCCTCGAAGATATTCGCCAGCCAGCTGATGAAAGGTGTCGCCGGGCTCCTGGTCTCTGCCGCGGCACTTTTCTCGACGGCTTCTGCCATCAACGCCACTCTTTTCGGCACCGCCCGGTTCAGCCACAAGATGGCGACGGAGAACGAACTCCCGGGCGTTTTCTCATTCAGGAACAAGAAGGGCGTCCCGACAGGAAGCCTCTTGATAATAGGGTTGCTGACCTCGGCATTCACGTTCCTTGGAAGTCTGGAGGAGATAACGACTTTCGCCTCGCTTGCCTTCATCACGGTTTTCTCGGTCGTCAACTACCTCGCGCTCAAGGAATGCGATAGAGTCTCCACACTGTTCATCACAGGTCTCGGATTGATTGGAACGATTACAAGCCTGGTGCTGCTTCTCTGGCATCTCTACATTGACAAGATCCATGTCCTGGTATTCGTCGGCATGATATTCGCAGTCCTTTTCCTGGTCGAGTTCCTCTACTTTGAAAGAGGAGAGCTAGAGAAAGCCGCCGAGGAGGTCGAACGGGAAGTCGAGAAAGAGGTCCAGGAAGTCGAGGAAGAAGTGGAGGAGCTCGAAAAATAGGTCTAGAGGCCGCCAGGGACATAAACATTATTATGGCGGCAGCTCTAAACCAGTCGTATGGGAACTCTAGACGCTGTCCGGGAGAGGATAACCAGCCTACGGGAGAACCTGGCTGAATCCGTAGGTACTCAAAACGAGGAGATACTTGAGGACTATGCCCACAAGTTCTGGCGGGATGAGCTGAGAGAGACCGTCCAGGACGGAGAATGGGAGCGGGCCGAAAGAGAGCTACAGGACTTTCTTGAAAGAGTGAGGAACGGCCAGTTCGACTCCATAAAGTGGAACACTCTATCACCCAGTACCAAGTCTCCCGCGCTGGAGGCAGAGATGGAGGAAGTAAAGGAGCTTGTATTCCTGCAGATGCTACAGTGGGAGAGAAACCTCCTGGAAAACCGGGATAGAGCCATCTTCCGGGGCGACGAGTCGGACCACGCCATGTTCCCTGGTGACGCACTGAAACACCAGGACGAACCCTTGTTCGTTCTTGAGGAGGGCGAAGGCACCTATGAAGTGAGAGGAACCCGGGTGGAAAGGGACTCGACCTTTGTGACCCTCTCGTTCGCCCGCCGGCAGCTTGAGAGCACGCGCAAACACCTGGAAGCATTCAAGTTCGGCCTCAAACTGGCGGAGGACGTGGAGGTCCCCCAGGAAGAGCTGGAAATCGCGGAGGACTACAAGGACGCGATGCAGGAGAGAGTCGAACTCCTTGAGACCGCTGTCGAGAAGCTGGAGAACGACCAGCCTGAGGAAGCTGAACGC
>JBDGRD010000020.1:0-2935 GCA_042218425.1 Candidatus Nanohaloarchaea archaeon | reverse complement strand
TCCTTGTTGTTCCTGTCGTCCGGCTTCCCGAACGTTGTCTGCAGGTTGGCAGGGTAGAGATAATTCTCTACGTCGGTCTCGTCTCCGTTGTCGTCCCTGAACGTCGTGTCCTTCAGTGTTGACAGCTGCTGATTTGTCAGGGTGTCTCTTACTGTGTCCAGGTTGTCTCCGAAGTAGAGTGCGTCGTTCTGGGTGTCTAGTGTGACTCCCTGAGAAGCACTCCAAGAGCCTCCTGAGCCTGATACTTCTACTGATTTTGTGGTGGTTTTGAATGCCGCGTTTCCGAGGGAACCAGCGATGTTCACTGCACCGACGACGTCGACGGTCTTTGCAGACTCGCCTACGACGATGGTGGACTGAACATTGCCGTCCTCGTCCACAAACGGCTGTGGATAGTCGCCCAGGGTGTTAGAGCTGGACTGTGCCGCAGACATAGTTGCGGCGCCAGCCAGAGTAGCTCCCACTAGGAGAGCGCCTGTGGCGACTGACTTTGTGATCTTCTTGATGTTTTTCATGGTTGTGTGTTCACCTTTGAGGGTGTAGTGCGCTCGGTTTTGTTTTTGTTCGAGGAAAGCCGGTGAGTGCGGAGCCGGCTCCCGAGACCGGATATCGGGCGTCTCGTGCCCGCGGGATCCCGATCCCAAAAAAGATGAATCGCTTCTCTTACGCGTGCGCGTTACTAAAGTAATATTGTGTCGGGACCCCGTAACCATGTCACTCTCTATGGTTACGGCTCTGTCTTATGTCCCATTAATGTCATGACCTTTTATAAATACTTCGGGAAAAAGGCCGTTTTAACCGTTCACGGCGGGTTTTAGAGCGTTTTCAGCGGCCCGCTCAACGTCTAGGATAGTTTAGCGTGCCGCGCTTAGTTATTGAACCGGTTCAGCGCCCGTCAATCATCGAAAGAAGCCCGCAGAAAACGTTATTTTCAAAGAATGTTTTTAGCCGCCTGAACTCTCTGTAAAGCTCTTAAAACGCTTTTCTCGCTCTTTGCCGAAATCTTGAACCTTCATGAACCTTTAGAAGCGTTCTCCGTGAACCGGTTTTGTTCGACGATTATCGAACTTTTCCGGGTAGAAAGTTTACTGGCTAAGAATTTTTAGTTTTTCTTTTTTTTATGCCGCGGCCGGTCTTGGGTACTGGCTGGTTATCCTGCTTTCCCCTTTTTCTGATTTCAGCCTGAGTTGTACCCTGAAATAATCCTTGTCCTTCTCCATCTCCAGCTCTACGTCCTTTATGTTCCTCAGTTCCTCCCTCGTCATAGAGGTTTTCTGGGACGCATCGATTATCTCCAGGCCGAGAAACCCTGATTCCGAGTCTATATCTAGCACAAAGCCGCCCATCTCGATGCTCTCGCTGTAGTCGTCATAATCCTCGCGTTCTACCGTGAGGACATCGATGTCTTCCTTGTAGTCTGTTATCATCTCGCGCTACCACCTTTTGGTGTGGAGTTGCCTCTGGCGGTGACAGGAAATAAATATGCCGCCGATGTAAAGCAATATATGAGTCTGCTGAATAAAAATGTTGAGAAGGTCTTAGATGTCTTGCTTGACCATCCAAACGTTGGATACTCAAAGAAAGAGCTTGCAGAGGCTGCAGAGATTTCTAGAAGCTCTCTCTACCGTATATGGCCGACACTGGAGAAGAACGGCATAGTGGTCGAGGAGAAAAGGTACGGTAATACAGTGCTCTACTCGCTTAACGTGGAATCCGAGCTCGTCAACCATCTCGGCAGGATTATAGACGCCCAAGAGGAATGGGAGGAAAAAGCTGTTGAGGCCTGAAAAACGTTAGTCTTCGGCGATACCACGCAGCTTTTCTACGAGTTCTTCAGCCGCGTCCTTTAGCTCCGCGAACTCCTCTTCATCCCCGAAAAAGCCGGTTTCGTAGTCTGCCTGTTCCCGGCGTGTCTTCAGCTTGGAGAAGTACTGCGCTTCTTCTTCCTCTATAAGACCTTCTTTGTTGGCCAGTATGTTGTGGACCAGGCTGTCCAGTCCAGAGTGGGTCTTTGGTGCGTACTGCATCGATATCAATGCGGCCCGCGCCGCGTGGTAGACCGAGAAGTAAAGGGTGGTGTACCGCCTTCGGAGAGACGCGTCCTGCATGACTTCGAGGTCTTTCAGAGCCTCCTCCGCCAGCTCGATTTCTTCTTCAACCTCTGACATACCGCTCTCCCTCCTTTTCGACCGTTCGCATAAAGCTTGTGTCCTTGTCCTCTGTGACGACCGGTGTTACAGGTATCCCTGTCCTGCTGGTGGTGTCAAGCGCAATGCTCTCTATCCTGCCTCTCTGGGACAGTTCAGTTACTTTCACCAGGGCGTCCACATCGGAGCGCGGAGAGTGCTCTCCTCTAGCGACCGAGCCGAATAGTATGACCTCTTCCACGGTCTCCAGCTGCGATACTTCCGAGGCGAACTCCTCGAACGCTTGGCGATGCGAGGTCTTGTCCATGTACTTGAGTCGTCACTTAATCGGTTTAACTGTTCGGGTCGAGCAGGGCGTGGGAGCATTTGAAAGATAACTACTGGGAAAGGTACGCCCGGAGATATGAGCGGGAGAGGTTAGAATAGAGAGAAGAAAGTGAAAAGCCAGCTTTCGAGGTTGAAGCGGCGTCAAGGGTAGGTGGTCGGGGGTGCGCCCTCGCAGTTCGTGGGCTGGATCCGTATCTCGTCAAGCACTCTTGGACCGTTGCCTGTCGCACCCATCTTGTGTGCTACACGTACCGCCTCCCTGTTGGAGTCGATGCGTGTCTCGTTCTGTATCGGGTCCGACGACTTGTAGAACCAGGTGACCGAGACGTTGCCTATGTAGCCCTCTCCTGAGACCTGCTGGAAGGTGGTCGAGTTGACGTCGCCCGAGATGACCTCCATGGTCAGGCCGGAGCATCTCTGTATCTCCGCCGACCGGTTTTTCGTATCGCCCTGTGCGTCCT
>JBDGRD010000002.1:4768-6135 GCA_042218425.1 Candidatus Nanohaloarchaea archaeon | reverse complement strand
GCCGGATACCTCACGCTCAAGTTCTCTGACAGGATAGTCGGAGGCGAAGACAGTTAAATTTCTGCGGGGAAAATCCCTTTATGGAAGCCGACTACAGGCTGGTGGCGGTCTTCTTCGTCGTCAACCTGTTCCTTCTCGCGACAGGGATGTTCGCCGTCGTGATGCTCGGCGTCGTCAAGGGCCTGACCATCTTCTTCCTCGTGCTGGGCCTGACAGTCTACGTGGTCTACAAATTATTCGTGCTAAAGCACGAAGACGAGGACTCCTGAAACCACGGCAAGAACTGCGAAGACCGGCTTGCTGTACCGGTAGATGGATTCGCCGTCAAGCCCTCCGAACGGTATCAGGTTGAACAGCGCGAGCCACGAGTTGATCTGGAAGCCGTAGAAACCCGCTTCACCAGGCACGAAGAAGAACATCGCCGCGAGGACTATGTTGACCGCTGGACCCGCCGCGCTTATCCACATCTGCTGGCGGCCTGTTCTCTCACCGCGGGAGTAAACCGCGCCAGGCGCCGCAAATATGAAGCCGGCGAACGAGAGGGCGAAAGCGAAGAAAAGCATCGAGTAATCCGCCCGGAACTCGGCCCAGAGACCGTACCGCTGCGCCACCACCTTGTGGGCGAGCTCGTGCAGAAGGAAACCGAGGCCGACAGTCCCGAAAGATATGGCGACCGGCCTGAAACTTATACCGCCGAGAAGGTTGCCGAAAGCCACGCTCAAAACAACCCACGCCGCGGCCAGGTCACGGAGCTCTCTACCGTCGGGGAACCTCATGGAACAGAAGCCGTGCACAGAACTTAAGTCAGTAACCAAAAAGAAAAAGAGAAGAAAGAGATATGTCTAGAAATCGACGTTGATAGGGGTCTCGTGGCTGATGTTGTCCCTGACAGGGCAGCGCTCCTCGACCTGCTCGAAGAGCTCCCGGATGATTTCATCGTCCGCGTCCGACTCGACATCCACGTTGACCGTGATGCTCTTGAAGCCGGGCCGGGAACCAGTTTCCTCGCCCTGGAACTTCGCCGGGTCGAGCTCGCCTTCAGCCTCCATCTCAAGACTCTCAAGCTCGACACCCATCTCCTCAGCGACAAGATGCGCGACCACGTTGAAGCAACCGGTCAGCGCACCGAGCTCGTACTCCACAGGATTCGGAGCTGAACCCGTGCCACCGTGCTCCTCCGGTTCGTCTATGGCGAACGTGTAATCCCTGGCGTTGACCGTAACCTTCGTGGGATTTTCGCTCTCAGCCTCGACCTTGAACCTCATGTTTTCTGACATATACAGGAATTCCCGCCGCCGAGATAAAAACCTGTCTAGTAAAGGAGTCAAACACGAAGAAACCGGAAGAAAAGTTTCGCGATGGACCGG
>JBDGRD010000002.1:0-4668 GCA_042218425.1 Candidatus Nanohaloarchaea archaeon | reverse complement strand
CGTCGAAAATCGGAGATTTTCTCGACGATATCAAATCGCGACAGGGCCTTGGACCGGTCGGGATTTGAACCCGAGGCCTCTTCCATGCCAAGGAAGCGTTCTGCCAAACTGAACTACCGGCCCACAAACGGAATCCGTTTGAGCGATTAAGCCATTCAGAGAATGGCTTCCTAGAAATGGATTGATAGTTACTTATTTTAATTCCTGCTTTACCTGGTCGACGTAGCTGTCGGCTCGACGGGTCGGCTCCGGGAGCTTGTAGCCGTCGCAAGTTCGCTCGACAAAATCGACGGCGGTAGATGCGTTTATACGGTGCCCGGAACTGATGTAGAGCGGGTTGATGCCCTGCGCGTTCTGCCGGGACTGGAAGGCGTAGCCTATAAGCGTTCCCGGCTCAGTATCGACGGAGTTGTCCGCGACCACTTCCACCCGGTCGCCTTCTTCGAGGTTATCGGTATCTTCCACCGGCTCTCCGCAGAGAAGGTTCTTGGCAATCCCGACCGCTGGAACGTCGAACAGGACCCCTACATGGGTGGCGATACCTGCCTGTCGGAAATGTATCCGCCCCGAACCGTCAAGGAAAAGCAAGTCAGGCTCGGTTTCAAGTTTTTCGAGCGCGGCGACTATCGAAGGCGTCTCCCGGAAAGCCAGGAGCCCGGGTATGTACGGAAGCTCAAGCTCTTCGACGCCGTGAACGCGCTCTACCACCTCTCCATTCTCCATGACTACCGCGGCACTCACCGCTCTTTCGTCGAGAAACGCCTGGTCGACGCCCGCGACCTTCACGTCCTCCAGCCCGGGGTCGAAGCCGTACTCGTCCTCGAAAACCGCTTCCCCAGCTATCCGGCGCTGCATCTCCTCCATCTCGTCGCGGGAAAGAGACGGGTCCGCCAGGAACTCGGGTTTCTCGGCCCTCATGGCCCGCTTTTATTGACCCAAAATTTTTTAAATCGCCCGCTCGAATGCCTCTTATGGCCTTAAAGAACCGGATGACCGGGAAAGAAACTACCTTCTTCAAGGCCAGCTTTTTCTATAAGTTTTAGACAGGAGAGCCTGTTTTTCTCCCTGTTTTCTGCGAGGTGCTCTCTATCACAGAAGTACAGGATATACTCAACGGCGTGGAACCGCGAAGCACAGGATACCAGGACGGGACCAGGTACTGGAACCTGGACATGGAGTTCGACACCGGCTACGAGCAGAAGTTCATAGCCCGGGTGCTGGCGGACGGCGATGACTATCTCCTGGTCGCGGATACGGCAGAGGTAGAGGATCACATCGCGTTCAGCAGTATGAAACCTGGAAGAGATAACGTCCTGGAGGAAAAACTGGGAATCGACATGCACGGAAGTTACTCCAAGAACGAGCTTTACAGGGAGGTCTGCCGGGCGCTCGAGCCGTCATACCCGGAGTCAACAGGCGGTACAGCCGAGAAGGCAGCAGCGCTGAACTAGGAACATTCTAGCCCCGTGCCGTGGAAGATATCGGAGTTCTTCTCTCGCTCCCTGATGACGTATGGTTCACCGTCCTCCACCATGACCTCGGCGGGCAGTGGCCGCGAGTTCCAGTGGGACGCCATCGTGAAGCCGTAGGCACCCGAGTTCATGATGGCCAAAAGGTCTCCTTCCCGGATATCAGGCAGTTCCCGGTTCTCAGCCAGAACGTCTGTACTTGAGCAGACCGGGCCGACAACCGTCTTTTCCTCGTTCGGCTCTCGTTCAAGGTCTTTCGCCACAAGTATCTCGTGGTAGGCGTCCAGAAGCATCGGCCGTATCATGTGGTGCATACCTGTATCGATGCCGACGAATGTAGCGTCCTTCTGCTTGACCCCCGTCACGCAGGACAGAAGAACGCCCGACTTCGCGACAAGGAATCACACGGAGTTCGGGGTCGCCGATATCATTTTCCTCCAGACCAGTCTCAAACGTCTCGACCACCTTCTCCGCGGTCTCCTCGATGTCAAGCGGTTCCTCATCAGGTTCATACGGCACGCCCAGTCCTCCGCCGATGTCGACGAACTCGAACACTATGCCCAGCTCATCCGATATCCTCCCGGCTATCTCAAGAAGCTTCTCGGTTATCTGGGCGAAGTAATCGGGGTCGCATACGTTGCTACCGGTCATCATGTGGATGCCGAACCGTTCAACGCCACGCTCCCGGGCTCTGCGGTAGGCCTCGACCGCCCGTTCTTCTGGGACGCCGAACTTCGAGTTGTCACCAGCGAACACCAGCCCGAGATCTCCTCTACCGACCCCAGGATCTATGCGGAACGAAATACGGTCCGGCACCTCGTCAGCTTTTTCGAAGGCGTATATGCCGTCGAAATTGACTGTAACGCCCTCCTCGCAGACACTATCCACCTCCTCTTTAGTCACGTAGGGTGCGGTGTACATCACCTCCTCCGCACCCAGCTCCTTCGCCAGTTCGATCTCTGCCGTGCTTGCACAGTCGAGTCCTGCCCCCTGCTCCACAAGGACCTCGACAATCGAAGGGTTGAAGTTGGCCTTCACAGCGTACGAAACCGCGAAGTTGTCGTACCTTAAACCGAACTCCCCCTCAAGCCGGCGGTACTGCCGTTCGATAGTCTCCCTGTCGTAGACGTACAGAGGGGTGCCGTATTCTTCGGCCAGCTCCGTGGCCGGCACGCCCCCGATCTCCAGCTCCTGGTTTTTCTCTATCATATCTACTGTCCCGGCGCCGAGTTTTTAATAACTGGTTATTTCCGGCTCTTTTTCTTCGATTATTATCGAAATTCCCTGCTTTTTCATCGAAATTACTTAATTTTAGTACGAATTTCGTAGGATATTTAAGGATTGGGGGTTAAATAAGCACCAAGTGGTTACGAATGACGGACTTTGAACCAGTCGGGGTGTTTCCAGCGCTCCCGACGCCGCGGGCCGACGACGGCTCGATCAACTACGAGGCGACAGAAAACCACGTTGGATACCTGGCAGAAAACGGAGTGGACGGGGTAGTCCCCGCTGGATGCACGGGACACGCCGCCTATCTATCCGGCCAGAGGTCGGAGGACTCCATCAGCGAGCACGCGGAATACGTGAGGCAGGTGGCGGATATAGCCCACGAGGTGGACCCTGAGCTCGACGTAATAGCGGGTGACGGGATGAACGTCCCCGGACAGACGATCACGCTGGCTCAGGAGGTCGAAGAGGTAGCGGAGATCGACGCCCACCTGATGATATCTCCATACCAGGTCGGGTCGCCCCAGGAAGACGTGGTCGACGAACACTACAGGGAAATAGCGGCGAACGTGGACTCGGATATAATAGCGTACAACGTGCCCGGCAGGACCGGTGTAAACATACTTCCCGAGACCGTTCTCGACCTGGCCGAGATACCGGGTATCGTCGGTATCAAGGAGGCATCCAACGACCCCGACCAGATACAGGAACTCGGGGGGCTGCTGAGAGAGAGCGGTTACGACGACTTCCACCTCGGCTCCGGCGACGACTTCCAGAACCCACTCATCTACGACGAGGGCGGGACCTTCACCATCAGCGTCACTGGCAACATACTGCCGGCGGAGACGGTCGAGGTCTGGGAGCACGGCTACCATGGTGACGGAGGTGCGGACCAGGCGAGAGCCGAGACTCTGAACGAGTTCCTGATGCCAGCTCACAACGCCATGTTCCAGACAGGCGAGAAAAATCCCCAGTCGGTCCAGTACGCCCTGAACCTGATGGGCTTCGACTACGGCACACCCGGCGGATCGCTCGACAGGCAGCCGCACGAGGACGACATCGTACGGACAGACGATGGCGAAGAAAGAGTCTTCAACCAGACAGAGATCGAGACAGTGCTGGACCATTTCGGCCTTCTTGAAGAAGAGGAGGAACTGGAAGCGGTATGAACCTGGAAAGTCTCCAGCTCGACGAAGGCACCCGGAAGCTCATCTTTGTACTCTGTCTTCCACTAGTCGACGGTGTCTTCGCCACCCTGCTGATAACAGGGGCACTGAAGACCTTTTCCAGCATGCTCACCATCGGGCTCACCGTTTTCTCCGGCGCTGGCGCACTCACAATCCTCTACTCCTACTCTGATTCCGTCGAGGAGGCCCGGCACATGGTCTCAAGAGCGTTCCCGGTGCTGATGATAGGTGCACTGGCAGTGGCCCTGGTGGCGCCCATATTCGAGCAGCTGTTCTTCGTCGAGAGACTCCAGTACGCGGCCGGGCTTGCACTCCTCGTCATAGCCGCCCAGCTCGCCGACCTTCCCGGAAGCGAAATGCTCTCGACACCCGCGATAATCTTCACCGGTCTCCTGCTCTCCGTGCACAACCTCGGCGCGCTCGCGTTCAGCCTCTTTCCGGGCGGTTTCGGCCTCTTCCCGGGCGGCCTCGGCTTCTTCGATCGACTCGCTGAGCGAGTCGCGCATCTCCGCGAAGGAGCGATACAGCGTCCCGATCTCGTCCTCACGCTGGGTCGTCAGGTCGACGTCGAGGTCGCCTGCCCCCATCTCGTTCGCGCGAGTGGCGAGCCGACGGAGTGAGAGTGCGGTGTTCGAGCCGATGGTGACGCCGATCAGCCCGAGGTTGATGATCGCCAGTAAGACGAGACCCAGCAACCCGGAGTTGATCTGTGCCGAGAGGCCGTACGCGGCGGCGGCCGACTGCTGGGTCAGGACCGTCCAGTCGGTGTTGTCCATCGCGGTGGC
>JBDGRD010000019.1:0-6595 GCA_042218425.1 Candidatus Nanohaloarchaea archaeon | reverse complement strand
TGTCGCGGTCCATCCGGGAGATGTCTTTCTTCTTCCGCTTGATGCGCCGGAACTGGTCGTAGTCCTTCTTCTCGAGAAGCGTGATGGCCTCTCCTTTCCGTCCCTGTCTTCCCGCCCTACCAACGCGGTGAGTGTAAGTGTCGGCGGTGTCGGGCACGTCATAGTTGAAGACGTGTGTTACGTCGTCGATGTCCAGTCCTCTGGCGGCAACGTCCGTGGCGACGATAACGCGGAACTCCCGGTTCTCGAACTTTTCCACGGTCTCCTCTCTCTGGTGCTGGGACATGTCGCCGTTGAGCTCCTGGGCCTCGATGCCGTTCTTCCGGAGCTTGTCCGCCAGCCATCTCGTCGTGTTCTTAGTCCGGCAGAAGACTATGGAAAGGTCGCGGTCCCGCTTCCTGAGAAGCGTGTAGAGCGTCGAGAGCTTCCTGTTCGACTTGGTATCTATGTATTTCTCTTCAAGGTTGCGTGTGTGCTCCTTCCGCTTGATGCGGATGGTTTCAGGGTCGATGCTGTACTTGTCGCACATCTTCTTCAGGTCGCGCGGGATGGTCGCACCGAATAGAAGGTTCTGTTTCTGTTCTGGTGTGAAGTCTATTATGGCTTCCAGCTCGTCCTGGAAACCCATGTCGAGCATCCTGTCCGCCTCGTCAAGCACTAGGTAGTCAAGGTCGCCGACCTGCAGCTTGTCCTGCTTCAGGAGGTCGAGCACTCTTCCCGGTGTCCCGACAACTATGTTCGCGGTCTTCGCGCCCTCTATCTGGGGGTCGTACGATACACCGCCGTAGATCGTGACGGTCTCCACTGATTCGCCCGAGGCCATGTCGATCTCCGCCGTGATCTGCTTCGCGAGTTCACGCGTGGGAGAAAGCACCAGTGCCTGGGTCCTGTCGCCCGATACCTGTTCTATGATAGGCAGCGAGAAAGCCAGGGTTTTCCCGGAACCTGTCTCCGACTCGACGAGAACGTCTTTCCCCGTGAAAACCTTTGGGATAGAACGCTCCTGTACCTCTGTAGGCTCTGTTATACCTTCTTTTTCGAGATTGGATATGATATCGTCCGAAATGTTAAGCTCCTGAAATGACATCTGCAAACTATTCCTCTTATAAAGAAGGATTGCGGGGCAAGCTTTACAAACCGAACCCTTTTCTCGCCACGAACTCCTGGGGCCCCAGAGGCCAGAACCAACATTAAAAAGTTTATGTAAAATAGTTGAACTATATGCCACAAACTATTCTCGGGAAAGTGACGGAATACCAGGAATCCCACCCGTGGAAGGTCGTCCTCATATTCGGGCTTCTAACGCTTGCTATGGTTCCTGGCATGGGACGGATAGAGACCGTCGTCGCTCTCGAGAACATGATGCCCGCGGACTCCGAACCGGTCAAGGAGTTCAACGAACTGCGGGCGCAGGGTCTTGGAAGGGACGCGGTCGCGGTCGAGATACAGGCGGGGAAAAGCGACGAAGGCATACAGTCCGTGACCTCCCCGGAAGCAAAGAAATACATAAAGGATCTCGGAAGCCGGATACAGGAAGTCTACGGCGTAAGCCAGGTATACACGCCCTTGCAGCAGCCATCGCTCGTTGACAGCGACAGAGACACCGCCGTCCTCATAGTCTACAGCTACATGGGTGACGACGGTCAGAAGATGTCCCGGCTGTTCAGCGACGTGAAGGAAGAAGTGGAAATCAACCAGCCAGAAGGTATAGAAACCCAGATATCCGGAGTTCCAGCAGTCCAGCAGAGGCTCGCGAGGATGGTCGAGCGGGACAAGAACGTGACCACGATGATATCGCTCGGGCTCGTCTTCCTGATAACGTTACTGCTGTTCAGCGGGTCGCTCACCGCCGCACTTATGCCGCTTCTAGTGGTAGGGCTCAGCGTGGTCTGGCTCTACGGCACGATGGGCTACATGGGGCTTCCGCTGTCCACGCTCGCCGGCTCTGTCGCCGCACTGATAATAGGTATAGGAATAGCCTACTCGATACACATAGGAAACATATACCGCTTCAACCGCAGGGAGAACACCGTCGAAGAAGCCCTGGTGGACGCGGTGGACGACATCGGAGTCTCTATAGTGGCGAGCGCCATAACAACCATCAGCGCCTTCATAGCGTTCCTGGTCGGAAAGATGCCGGAGATGCACCGGTTCGGGTTGACGATGGCCATCGGGATAAGCTACGCAGTCATATTCACCATCCTTCTGCTACCTGCGGTCTTCGTGCTTGAAGAACGGATAATGGCCAAAATCCATAGCGCGATAAGGTGGAGGCACGAGTTCCCATGATAATAGAAGAACTGGCAGAGAGATTGGTAGAATTCCAGGCGGAGAACCCTGTAAAGACACTGCTCATACTGCTCGCGGCGACCGTCTTCATAATGCCCGGGGCTCTCAAGATGGAGATCAAGCCGAGCACCGAGGCCGTTCTCCCGCAGGACGACCCGGTGGTGGAATCGCTTGACTCTCTCCGGGCAAAGTTCTACGGCGACACCACGTACGTCGTGTTCAAGGCTACCGATGTCCGGGACGCAGAACTGCTGAAGGATATGGAGCGGATAGGCAACCGGCTCGAAAAGATGGAGAATGTCCGGGGAACGCAGTCGCCTGCCGACCTGCTCAAGAGGCGTTACGGCCGGGTGCCGGAAGACCCCGACACACTGGAAAGCTTCGACTACCGCGGAACCGTGAGCGACAACTACCGGACCGCAGTGATGTCCGTGAGAACTGACACACAGGCGAACTCGGCGGAAATCAAGAAGCTTAATCGCCAGATAGAGACCGCCATCGCAGCAGAGAGCCCTGCCGCTGAAACTGCCCTGACCGGGTACAACATGATAGACCTGGCGACCTTCCAGGTCATAATAAGCGACTTCATACGCATCACAGGCGTCTCGTTCCTAGCGGTCCTTGCCGTGCTGTACGCCACCTTCCGCGATGTGAAACGCATATTCCTGCCTCTGACAGTCGTCGTATTCGCCATGTTATGGATGCTCGGCCTCGGCGGATGGCTCGGCGCCGACCTCACCATCATCTCCATGGTCTCGGCCGCGATGATAATGGGCCTGGGAATCGACTTCGGCATCCACGTAACGAAGAAGTACTACTCCACACCGGGCGGGAAAGACGGTTTAAGCAGGACCATGGTCGAACTCTCCCGCGGACTGCTGGGCGGCTCGCTCACCACCGCGGTAGGCTTCCTGGCGCTGCTGTTCGCAAACCTCGCAGGCATGCACTCGCTGGGCATCTTCCTGTTCACCGGCATACTGTCCGCCTACATCGGTTCCGTGGTACTGCTGCCAGCCATCATAATGCTCGTAGAAGGAGGCGAGACCGTGATCTAAGATGAAAACAGATACTATGAAAACGACACACCACTTCACAGCAAAGATATTCGCAGGATTGCTTGCTTTATTCTTGGTTCTAAGCCCTGCAGCCTCTACACCAGAACTTGACGCAGTCAGTTTCGACCCGGCAGTCGTCTCGGCCGGGGACACAGTGACTATCTCAGCCAACATGCACGCCAGAGACTTCCCAGACAAGGTATGGGACGAAGACAAGCATCTCAAAGTGGTCCTGAAGCCCGGTAACCGCCTGGCCCGGGAGCACGTCACTATCGTCGAGAACCGCGACGAATCCATCGGCTTCCTGTACCCGCAGGGAACGTGGAACCAGAACTTCAAGGTAGACGTCGCCAGCGACGCACCGACAGGCGACTACGAGTTCGAACTCCACATCCAGTACCTGGAGAATGGGGAGCCTGTCCAGATACCGACAGAAGACGGTTCCGCGAACATCACCGTCATCGAGGAGTTCACCATGCCGGTCGACAAGGAAGGCGTGGCGCTGACCTCAACTGTCGAGAAGACCAGTCCGAAGCAGCCACGACCTGGAGACGACTACGTCAGCACCAGCGTCCGGGTGACGAACTCTGGCAACAAGCCAGTCGAGGAGATAGAGCTTGTCCCGGAAACACCGAAAAACGTGAAGCCTGCGTACTCACAGGACGAGAAGTTCTTCATCGGCCGGCTGAACCCGGGGCAGTCCACGACCATCGACCTCGGGCTTGAACTGGACGAAGACCTCTCAGAGGGACGCCACACAGTCAGGCTCCGGTCTACCTACGAAGACACGGACAGCAACCGGTACACCGAGGAGCTTGAAGTACCCCTGAGAGTCGAAGGCAGACCAGACCTCGAAATCGACCCTGTCGTCCACGAGATGGAGGCTGGCGGCGAAAAAGCCCTCAGCATCAAGATCAGGAACACGGGGGCGCAGGACGCGGAAAGCGTTACAGCCCGCATCATCGCAGAGCGCACACAGCCTTTCTCACTTGAGGACCGGAGCGACTACGTCGGAGAGATCCAGGCCGGCGAAACCGCGGAAGCCGTCCTCAGAGTAGGCGCAGAAAGGGACGCCGCGCTCAAGGAACACAATCTCAAGGTCCAGCTCCGGACAACAGGCGATTCCGAAGAGGGAGACCACTCTGTCTACACCTTCACGGAGCACACGAAGGTCAATCTGGCAGGACGCACCGAATCGCCGCTCATCTACGTCGGCGTACTGGGTGCCATCATAGTCGCCGCCACACTTGGCTACAGAATCAGGAACGGGGGTGAGAAAGAAGATGGAAAAGAAACAGACAGTTAGAGGTTTCGCAGGAACCGTCATCACTCTCGGCTTCCTGCTGGGCTGGTTCATAGACCCGCGCTTCTACCTTATAGATGCGTTCGCAGGCCTGAACCTGTTACAGAGCTCGGTTACAGGGTTCTGCCCGCCCGAGAAGTTCTACGACAGGTTCCTGTCTTAAAATAAGGAAAAAAGTCCGGGAAGGAGAATCTTCCCCTTCGTTCCTATTCTTCATCTTCCAGTTCTTCCACGCGTTCCTCCTTGGCTTCTTCAAGCTCGTGTTCCTTGATGAGTTCCTCTATCTTCGCTGGCTGGAAGCCGATAACCGCCTCGTCGCCGACAAAAGTCTGCGGAACTCCTCTCTGTCCGGTCTTCTTGACCATCTGCATGGCTTTCTCCCTGTTATTGGCCACGTTGTATTCTTCGTAGTCGTAGCCGTTCTCGTCAAGCCAGTTCTTCAGCTTGTCGCAGTAGGGACAGGAGGGCGTGGTGTACACTTCTACCGTCATACCAACTAAATCGGCCGCAAAGCTTAAAAGTTTGTGTAAGGTTGTTGAACTCTAACCCAGGAACTGTGTTCGTGTTACAGTTCCTCAAGTGTCTCCATCTTTTCGTCCTCCCACTCCTGGAGCCGCTCGTTGATCTTTTCCTTCATCTCTTCCTTGTCGGGCACCCTGTAAATGTAGAAACGTCCTCTCTTCCCTTCCTTGACCCGGCTTTCCCTCTCGACGAGACCGGCGGAACGAAGCTTGGAAAGATAGCGCTGGACCGTGGAACGGTCCTTTCCAAGGTCTTCCGCTATCTTCGAGGCCCGGCCCTCTTTATCGCATAGATAGTAAAGGACCTCGGTCTCGGAACCAGAAAGGTCGTATAGAACCTTGAGAAGTTCTTTTATCTGCGGCGGGCACTTCATAGACATTGTTTACTTGAGTTACACTAAAACCTCTTTGGTCACCGCCGCATATTTAACAGCCAGCCACGACCAACAAACTGAAAGCCGTTCCATCGAACGGCTTATTTGCTCGAACTTTAGTAAAGTTCGGCGGGGTGGTTTAGTGGACTATAATCGCACGTTCGGGACGTGTGGACCCGGGTTCAAATCCCGGCCCTGCCATAGGATTTGATAGCCTCCAGAAAATCTCCGATTTTCGTCGGGGTTCAAATCCCGGCCCTGCCATCGCCTGCTAAGGCCCAGTGCGGCGCGCCCGCCGGGTTCAATCAGAACCCGGCACCAGGGACTTCCAGGAATTTCTTCCGGAAGCTTCCGTTCCTAGCACGGCGAAACTTTCGAAAAGATTCGAGTTAAAGTACTATCATGGAAGCTGAGCGTATCGACCACGTCAATATCAGGATACCGGAAAGCGGTGTCGAGAAGGCGCTGGAGTTCTACCGCGACCGACTGGGTTTCGAACTGGTGAAGCTTGAGAAGTACAGGAACGGGGAGAGGACGTCTTTCGCGTTCAGGATGGGCGATACCTCCATGCTCCATGTCCGGCCGAAAGAAGATTTCGAGAGGCCGGGAAAGAAGAACTTCGACCATTTCTGTGTAATCGTGGACGAGCCGCGTGAAAATGTGAGAGAACTTTTCGAGGAAGAGGAGATACTGCGAGAAGGAAATCCGTGGGGTCCTGGAGGCCGGGCGCCCGCGGTATACGTAGAGGATCCTTTCGGCTACGTTATCGAGTTCAAGGAGCAGCCCTGACTACCCCGGGAACTCCCACTTCTTGAGTCGGTTCGAGTTGGTGACGACCGATACACTGGAGGAGGCCATCGCTATCTCCGCTATCACGGGATGGAGAAGTCCGGCGAACGCGACCGGTATCGCGACAACGTTGTAGGCGAAAGCCCAGAAAAGGTTCTGCTTTATCTTCCTGAATATAGCCTCGGAGAGCGAGAAAGCTCGTACAACCGCGGAAAGGTCGCCCTGGACCAGGGTGACATCCGAGGATTCGATGGCGATATCCGT
>JBDGRD010000018.1:0-4537 GCA_042218425.1 Candidatus Nanohaloarchaea archaeon | reverse complement strand
CGGGAGCGAACTTCTCCACCAATGATTTCAGGGACTGTGCGTGCCGGACCTGTCGAGACTCACTAAGCCCTTCCGCAGCACAGTGGTTGACGAACTCCCGTATCGCGGCAGTGTTCTCGTGCGAGATCTCCGAGTCCTCCAGATTTTGGATTGTCTTACCAACGTCAATGTGCTGTGTTGTTGACACTCGTGTTCACCTTTGTGATAGGCGAAGAAGGAGGTCAAACACCAGGGACAGACAGCGTCTCGGTTGCCGTCTCCACACCCCGTTTCCGATCGTACGCACTGAACAGTCTATGTTGTGCGGCGTCCGGGCACGGGTTTAGTGGTAGACAGCAACTCTTTGCCGTCCTCCCGGGTTCTCCTTCCTTCGCTTGTGTCATAGATCACGGAACGACTTTTATATTAGTTCTAGATGGGCGCAGAAGGATTTCTCATGTGAAGGGCGGACACCTCATGCCAGTCTTTCCTTCCTACTCCTTGCGACATCTCTCAGCTCCTCAATAACCTCGGGGAACTGGACCTCCGTGTTCAGTGAGGACTGATTAGGGCTCCACACCTGGTTGTGGTAGAACTTTTCCCTGACCTCATCCATATTTTCTGTAGAGACTATCGGTCGTTCATCTACATCGCGGTATTCGTAGGAGAGAATTCGCTCAAACGCTTTCTCCACGACCACGGGGTCTCCTTCATCCATCACCTTCCCTATGCTCCAAGTCCACCTCTGCAGCTCCGACTCTCCGTAGATCGATGCGTAGAACGCCACCTCAATCATCGCCTGGCAGAGCGAGATGGCGTACTCCTTGGCCTCTGAGTTTGATGCCGCCTCACAGACATTTTTCGATTCCTCGTCGAAATTTCCCTCGGTAATAGAGTACTCACCGGACTCTTCGAAATGTCTCAGGAAGGCGCCGGAAGAGGACTGCAAGGTCTCCTTCAACCTGTAGAAAGCGTAGACCGCGTCCTCATTCTCCAAACCGACTCCTGGGTATTCGTGCTGCCAGTCCAATTCAACCTCAGCTAATTCGTTCTCAAAGCCTTCCAGCAGAGCGTTGTGCGTGTCTCGGAGGTGGCCGAACAGCTCCACCATAGAACCTCGAAGACCTCGAGCATATTCCGCCTGCCGTACAGTCTGGGGGAACCAGGTCCCCTATCCGGTTTGAGGCACACCTTACCACGGAAGGCATAGGGTGCATAGCTGCCTTCACGGTGAGCTCTCCGAGATTTCTATATCCATGGTCGTTTGCTATGTACTCGCCGCGGTCTACCTCTGAGTCCCGAATAACATTGACAAGTCCGGAGACCGTCTGTCTCGAAATCGTGTCGTCGTCAAACTGTAGGCCGGCGGCCCCGAGCTTCCTTTGAAACTGGACTGCCTCGACCACTAACTTGTTCTCGTCCTGTTCCTCTGCGTGCAGCGCGATATCGTGCAGGTGCTCATCAAGAACCGGTTTGAACAGCTCCCGGGCCACCTCCCTCTCCTCCGGATACAAGTCGTGCTCTTCGATATCGGCGGCGACATCGAGACACTTCTCCCCGTACTTTTCAAGACCTAATTCCGCGGTCGCCCGCTCGCGGTTGGACAGGGCCGACATGACCAGCGAGTAGAGCGGTCTCATCGGGTGGACGCGCTGAATATCGTCGTCCACGGACCGGCGAACCCGGTCAAGATACCTCGACGTCGTCAAGTCGTCAAGGAACGCCTCTATCGCTCCCTCAGGCGTACTCTGATACAACGCCTGTTTGATGAACACGAACAGGGAGGCGGTCGCCACCACACCTAACCCAGCCGCCGCGTAGACACCCGTCTGCGCCAAAGCACCGGGAGGAGAACCGACGAACAACATCAACCAGAGGTCAACCGCAATAGAGACCACAAACACGAAGAAGGTGAACGCCAGAAGCCGGGACTCAACGAACAACGAAATCATGCGGGGCGAATACCGGCCCGAAACAAGCTGGACGCCGATCACCGTGACAGAAAACACGATAGCCAGGACACCGGCCTGAGCACCCGCCAACGCACTCAGAAAGAACCGGATGTTCGCCCCAGTCGAAGCCAAACCGGCATACCAGCCCACCACGGTCAAGGCAACCGGGAGGAGCAGAAGACCTAGCAGAGACCGAGGAAGGTTAGACACCGGCCTCACCTCGAATGTCAGGACTACCCATCACCGATGGATGACT
This sequence comes from Candidatus Nanohaloarchaea archaeon, assembly GCA_042218425.1. Classification (GTDB taxonomy): domain Archaea; phylum Nanohalarchaeota; class Nanosalinia; order Nanosalinales; family Nanosalinaceae; genus JBDGRD01. The sequence continues at coordinate 2,350 of JBDGRD010000018.1, read as the reverse complement.
GTTCAACACAATTATACTCGGGTTCTTGTGTCAGTTTTGATCTCGAATGTCGATTAATTGGCGAGAGCAATTTCAGTATCCGTCTAAGTAATCTGATACCCTTGACTCATCTACTCTCATGCCTTCAGGAGTCTCAATGCCCAGACTCGTCCTAGTCTCAGCCTCCTCAATAGCCTCTGATAGAGACTGGCCTTGACCCTCTCCTTGGATATACCAATTCTCAAATTCACCTTCAGCTCTCGCCGTCTCCTCAATATAGCGCATGTTGCCCGTATGAAAATCGTTCCTACATTTGGGAGCAGGTAAGGCCTCTGGCGTAGATATTGTGTGTTCTGTCTTCACCATGACAAGATCTCCCTCAGGATCATCTATGCCGACAGTATACGTGAAATCAACATGATCTCTCAGCAACTGAGCGTAGAATTCTTCAAGAGAACCCCCCGTGATGTCAAACTCAACTTTGTGGCCGTAATAGTCAACTTCCGAGTCAGGACTTCGATCCAGCCTCTCATATACGTCTCTGTCAATGTTGATTTGGAACCCGGAGTGCATGATGATTGTTTGTTATTTTTTAGTTATAAATTTATATTCGGATAGTCCATAATCAACAGGTTGTGGTTAAAACTTGAGAAATTCTAAATTCCGTTTTGAGTCCTATCTTTAGTTCTCATAAATACCGCCGTCACAGCCATTTGCAAAGTCCTGCTCGCCGCAGAACTCCCGAAACAGCCTAAACGCCACCGAGTCACTCGGCAGGTCGCTCTCCTCCATTCTCTGCTGTATTCCCTCCCGTATCTCGTCGCTCCGGCACGCGACCCAGACCGTGTCGAAACCGGACTGAACTCGATCCTGGATGTGCTCGGCCTCCCGGGGTGAGTCCCCCATCGCCACCTCCACCGCCAACCGAACCCCGGCCATGTCAACGGCGACATCGGCATCTTCCTGTTCAAGCGAAGCCTCCCAACCGGTCTCCTCAAACCAGTCCCTTATCCGGTTCTGCCAGAACCTGTGAACGACTCCGCCCCGGCCCGTCCGTTCTACACCGAGGTCAAGCTCTTCCTCGACGTAGCTACGTCCTTGCTCTGTGAATTGTAGTAGCTTGCGGCGGACGGGTTCCGGCCGAACGTTTCGCTCCACGACAAGTCCGGCGTCGACGAGCTCGGACTTCGCCTCGTTGCCCTTGTAGCTGGAAGAGAACTCCTGGTAGCGCTCCGTGAGGGAGCGGAACGGCTCCTCTACGACGTCTCGTAGGAGTTGTTCCGCCTCGCCTGAGACGCCTGTGTCCTTGTCTGTGTGTTCTTCTGGTTCGGTGTCTCCGCGTATGTACTGGTCGAACCTGTCGGTCACCCCTTGCGGCTGGGAATCGAGCTCCTCCCACTTCTTCTGCTGCTGTCTTCGGAGCTCTTCGTCAGAGACCGGGTCGTCGGCGTCGAACCCCTGGATTTCAACTGGAACCGGGTCACCAGACCCGACTTGGACCACGGCCTCGCCGACATCTATACCTCGGGCGTAGTCCCGCTGGTTTTCATCCAGGTCCATCGTATCCGCCACCGCCTCGAACTGCTTGCCGCCGGCTGTTGGAAGGAGGAACTTCGTGTATGTGTTCGCCTTGATCGACTCCGTCAACTTGGAGGCCTCCTGGTCCGCCACCACCAGTCCTTCGCCGAACTCCCGCATCTTCGCCGTCAACCGGTCCACCTCCGGAAGCCCGGACGCCTCCTGTCGCTCCTTGTACACCGAAAACACCTGCTTACCCTCATCCAAGAAGAAGACGTGGTTCAAGCCCTCGCCGCGCTGATCCTGCGCCAACCGATACTCGTAGACATGGGCGAACAGAGCCTCCATCACGAAGTTCTGGATATCCCGGTTCAACCCGTCGAACTCAAACACCACGTCTTGTTCGAGTAGGTCCTCGGGCCGATAGCCGGTGCTGCAGTCGAAGACGTCGTGACCGACCAGGGTGAACGCCTCCAACCGGTTCAAAACCGTGTCCCGGTAATCCGACTGTTTCCGAGCATAGTTGATTGAGTCTTCCCTCAACAACATCTCCAACTCGAACAGGCTTGGAAACGGCTCCGAAGCCTCGTCAAACAAGCCGTAGAGCTTGTACAGCCTCACCAACCGCTTCAGAAGGTAGTTACGAGAACCGGAGAGCAAAGCCGTAGCGTGGGTGAAAACCTCAGAAAACACCTGCGCCCACCGCATCGGAGAAACACCCATCGGAGGCCTGAGAGGATTGAATCTGAGCTCGCTCCACGGCAGAACCAAGACTTCCGCGTCCCGGGACAGGTGCCGGTAATCCTGCTTCAGGTCGAACGCCCAGAACGGCTCCTCCAACTCCAACATCAAG
>JBDGRD010000017.1:0-12966 GCA_042218425.1 Candidatus Nanohaloarchaea archaeon | reverse complement strand
CTGTCAGTTTGAGCAACACCAGGCATTCAAAGAATGCCTGCCAGAGAAAGCTCGCCCGAACGGAGCAAATGCCGTTCGGTTCGAATACCCCCCGGTAACCGAACCTTTCGAAACGAAGCTCGTCGAGCTTCTTGAAACAGATTTCGATGGAAAGCTGTGAAAGGTTCGAGCCAAAGCAACGCTTCCAGAAACCGGTCGACTATTCCTGCTCCATCCCAAGATCGGAAAGCTCGCTCTGGAGGTTCTCGAGCTCGCTGTGGAGCTGCTGGACCGAGTCATCTATCTCGTCGTCGAGCTGCTGCTCCCGGGAAACATTTACATGCGAAGGAGCTTCCTCGACTTCAGGCACCTCCATCTCGATATCCTCCAGCTTGTCGTTCATCCTGTCCAGGTTCTCGTAGACAGTGTCGATGGTCTTCTCCTTGACCTCGCGCACCTGTCGCAGAACTTCTGCAGCCTCGTTGATATTGCTGATTATCTGCCTGACAGCCTCCAAGTCCTGGAGAAGGACTTTGTAGCCGTCGACTCTGACGTAAAGCTGGTCTTCCTCGGAGGGCATTATATGCTGACTTACTGCTCGCGCGTTATTAAAAGTATCTAGACAGAGTCCTGGTAGATACCGGAGTAGCCTTCCTCGGTCTCCTCCATACGGAAGAAGACGATGTGATTGACCCGGGCGTTCTCCTTTATCTCGATACCTTCAGGGTTCTCAACGGTCAGCATGAACTCGCTTTTACCCCGGTAGCCGCCGTCCCAGACACCGTTGTTGATGGTAGCTCCCATCCTGAGAAGTGAGCTGCGGGGGAAAGCAAATGCGACCAGATCGTTCGGGAGGTCGACGATTTCGTTGGTGACTATCTTGTAGACTCCTGGCTCCAGCTCCCACCAGCCGTACTCGTCATCCTCGCTCTTCTTCTCCGGTTCGATAGGTTCTGTATCCGGTATCTCTCGCTCTGAATTGGAGAAATCAAGCCTGCCACCGCCCGCGTACCTATGGATTTCCGCCGCGGTCAGGTCGAAGCCGTTAGGCGTCAGCTGGGTTTCGAGATGCGGATAGTCCTCTATAAGACCGTTTTCAATCGCTTCCCTGAGCTCTTCACGGTTCAGAATCATAGGTCAAGATTGCCACGGGAAAGATAAAAGTTACAGGACTCCTCCACAAGCAATAATAAAAACCAAAGCCCAAACATGGACAGGACCATGAAAAGATACGCCATAATTCTGGCAGCTATACTCGCGATATCCAGCTTTACCGCCGCACAGACCGGCTCCCAAAACGTTGACACTGTTATAATGGCCTCATCCGCCAACTATCCAGATGCGATGATGGCCTCTGCACCAGCCAACAAGCTCGGGATACCTGTGCTCCTGACAGAGAAAGACGAGCTGCCGGAATCGACCTCTAACGCGCTTGACGATTTCCAGCCGGACGAGGTCATCATGCTGGGCGGACCGGCAGTCATATCCAACCAGGTACAGGAACAGGTCGAATCCCGCGTCAACACGACTACACGGCTCTGGGGTACGACACAGATAGGCACATCTATAGAGGTCTCAAGCTACTTCTGGAGCGAGGGAAGCGACGAGGCAGTCATAGTACAGTACCCGCTTGACTCCGAAAAAGGTTACTCGCTGCTTTCCGCAGTAAAGGAAGAAGTACAGGACGAGGACGAACCTATCCTTATATCCAAGCCCGGCACGCTCTCCGCCAAAGTCCTCGGAGAGGTCGAAAGACTCGGCGCCACAGAAGTCGAGGTCTACTCGACGAGGGCGGTAAACGTCACCCAGGACCTTGAAGAGATAGGAGTCGAAGACGTAGAAGTCAAAGAAGGAGAGATGGAGAGACTTCAGGAAAGAGTAAGGAACAGGACGCTCCAGGGCGAAGACAACAGGTCGACGCTAGTCATAGTAGGTGCCGCGAACTTCCAGCAAGCCATATCTGTCCCCACCTCGCCGAACTCGGCATCCTTCGTAGTAGGTTCTGAAGAACAGATAGAGGAAGCAGTCGAACTTGTCCGCGACACAGAAGCTGAGACCATCAAGGTCACAGGCAAGCCAAGCCTCGCGCAGACCATAGCGGACAGGATAGAGAACGAGACCGACAGGACTGTCGACTTCATCTCAGGACAGAACGCTTCAGACGTCGCCGCACAGGTCATGACACAGAACCGCGAGGAATGGAGAAAGGTCCAGCAGAAACGGATGGATCGCTGGATGCAGGAAGTCCGGAACGCGCCGGGAATCGAGAAAGCGGCGAACAAGACGCTTGAACGCGCATCAGCCCAGATAGACTCGAACTCCTCAGAAGAAGCGCAGGAGCTGCTTGTCGAGGCACAGGAAGCCTACGAAGAGGGCGACTACTTTGAGGCCCGGAAGTACGCGACCCGGGCACTTTCCGAGGCGAACGTCGAAGAGTACCAGAGACTTGAACGCGAAGAGATCCGCGAAAGAGTCAGGGAAGAACGCGAAGACTTCCGCGAAGCAACAAAGGAGCTCAGAGAGCTTGGACAGAAACAGGCCGAAGAACTCCGGGAAGCAGAGACCGCGGAGGAAAGACTGGATATAATCCAGGAGTACCGCGAGGAACGCAGGGAAACAGTCAAGGAACTCAAGAAGGAAGCAAGAGAAAGACAGAGGAAGGACACAAACGACCAGGCAGAGGTAGGAAGCTCCGAACTCAAAATCCAGGTAGAGGGGACAAGAGTCGGGGCCGAGATGGAGTACACTGCACCGACCGGCGGATACACGGTCGCGAAAACAGTCGACCGCGGAAACGACAGCATCAGCTTCGTCTTCAAGCTTTCATCGCCGGACGGACCTGCGACGCAGGTAGTGACAGACTACGACGCCCGGAAACGCATAGACGTCCAGGAAGGCGACTACACGGTCTCGGCAGAGCTTCTCGTAGACGGCAAAACAGTTGACACCCTCTCCGGCGACGTGACAGTGCCGGGATTCAAGGAGTTCGAGAGCCAGATAGAGAAAGAGGCAGAAGAGACAGAAAGGGAGAGTAAGGAAGAAAACGAGACCATGGAGACCGAGAACGAGACGACCGAAGAGACAGGAACAGGATCAGACGACAGCGACACCACCGAAGTGATAGACGTAACAGCCACTGACTACGCCTTCAGTCCAGAGAACATAGAAGCAGACAAGGGAGACTCTATCGTCTTCACCAACAAAGGGAACGCGACCCACAACGTCCACATACCAGACCTGGATTTCAACAAGGACATAGAACCTGGCGAAACAGTGAAGCTGAAGGCTAGCAAGACAGGAAAGTTCGAGGTCATCTGCGAGTTCCACAGGCCACAGATGACGGCAGAACTTGAGATAGAAGGTTAAAAAATCGGCTTCATCCATATGTTCCCCATGGGCTACAGGGATACAGCTGCCGATACCATCTCCCGGGCGCTACACCCTCTTGTAGTAGCGGTTCCGCTGAGCGCACTTTTCCTGGCTACCGCAGGACTTCCGCTGTCCGTGGTCTACAGGTGGACAGCAACAACCATCGCGGTCGTCGTACTTCCCCTCGCCGTCTACATGTACCGGGAGGAAGGATACAGCCTCAGAGAACCCAACGACCGGGAACACAGGGAGCGACTTTACCTCATCGGGATGATGGAACTGGCGGTTTTCGGAGTCCTGATATACCTTTCAGACCTCCCTGCGACGGTCGAGACAGTTTTTCTCGGGGCGGCGCTTACAGTGGCGGCGGGTTCGCTCATCAACGAGCGGACCAAGGTAAGCATCCACACAGGAGCGATGTCAAGCTTTGCAGTCGCCTTCTACTTCCATTCTGCCGCAATCGCCGCCACCCTGGCGCTGGGAACCGTGGCCGCCGGCTGGTCGCGGCTCCAACTTGAACGCCACACCAAGAGCCAAGTCTTGATAGCCGGCCTTCTACCGGTCTTTACGATGGGTGTACCGCTCGCCCTGCTCTAGGACCTGCGAAGCCATAAAAATCTGATTGAGTAGTTTCCATTGTGGATACAAAGGTGGACCACAGGTGCTAGAAAGAACTTACACACACGACATAACAGCAGACAACGACGGAGAAAAAGTAGCAGTAGCTGGATGGGCCCACGAGATAAGAGATCTCGGCGGACTTACATTCGTCATCCTGAGAGACAGGGAGGGCCAGGTCCAGGTAACGTTCAAGGAGGACGATAACGAAGAGCTGTTCAATAATGCGCAGAATATAGGGAAAGAAGACGTCGTATACGTCAAAGGCACCGTGGAAGCCAACGACCAGGCCCCTGGGGACCGCGAAATCAAGCCCTCGGAGATGGAAATCATAGGCGAGGCAGAATCACCGCTCCCTATGGACGTGTCCAAGGACATCGAGTCGGACCTTTCCACCCGACTGGATAACCGGTTCATGGATCTGAGACGGCCGGAGGTGCACGCCATCTTCTCGCTCCGCTCGCACCTCGTAGAGGCGATGGAAGAATGGTTCGACAGGAACGACTACATCAACATCCAGACACCGACGATAGCGAAGATGGGTGCCGAAGGAGGAGCCGAACTTTTCCCGGTCATCTACTACGGGGACGAAGCCTTCCTCTCCCAGTCGCCGCAGCTCTACAAGCAGATGCTGATGGCAGCCGGCTTCGACAAGGTCTACGAGACCGGGACAGCGTTCCGGGCTGAAGAGTTCGCGACCTCGCGCCACATCTCGGAGATCTCGATGTTCGACGTCGAACTGGCGTTCATCGAGGACCAGCACGACGTCATGGATGTGCTGGAAGAATCGCTGACCTACACGCTGGAAGAGGTCAAGAAGCGGGCGTCGGACGACCTTGACATCCTGGGAGTCGACCTTCAAGTTCCAGAGGAAGACTTCCCGCGTATCAAGTTCGAGGAAGCCCGGGAAATCCTGAAAGAGGAGTTCGACCACGTCCCGGACGACGAGCACGACCTCGACACCAAGGGCGAGAAGCTTCTGGGCGAGTACTTCGAGGAACAGGGGCATCCCGCGTTCTTCGTGATAGGCTACCCGCAGGAGAAGTTCTACTACATGGAGGCCCGGGAAGGCGACGAGTACCAGTCCCGCAGGTTCGACCTGATATACAGGGGACTCGAACTCGCTTCAGGCGGCCAGAGAGAGCACGACATGGACCGCCTGATGGCCGCGATAGAGGAAGAGGGCATCGACCCGGAAGACCTCTCCTTCTACCTGGAGTCGTTCAAGTTCGGCATGCCGCCGCACGGAGGCTACGGACTTGGAATCGACCGCATGGTGAAGCAGGTCGCCGACCTCGACAACGTCAAGGAGGCCATCCTGTTCCCGAGGACCCCGGACAGGCTGGAGCCGTAGTGTAATACGAAAGCTCCATATGACCCCTTATTTTCTTTTTTGTATTACATTTTTCCTCTTCCCGGTATTTTTTATTCTCATCTGGGAAAGTCATTTCTACGATGCCAGATGCTGAAGCCGTCCAGGAGCAGGAAGAGCCAGAAAGAAGCCAGGAACTCGACGGCGACACCAAGATCAACAAGATAACGTGTAAAGGATTCAAGTCGTTCCAGCAGAAAACCGCTGTTCCCTTCTACGAAGGTTTAACGGCGATAGTCGGCGAGAACGGCTCCGGAAAGTCCAACATAGTCGACGCGGTCAGCTTCGTCTTCGGCCGCCGCTCATCAAAGCTGAGAGCGGAAAAACTAGAGCAACTAATATTCAACGGCGGCGAGTCAAGAAAGCCCGCGGACCACGCCCACGTCACCATCTACCTCGACAACAGCGAAGGCCTTTTCGACGAGTTCCTGGAAGAAGACGAGGAAGCCGACGAGATAAAGGTCGGCCGGAAAGTCACCCGCGCCGGCTCCTCGATGTACAAGTTCCGGGGCACCAACTGCAAACGCAAGAAAATCGACGAGATCTGCAGGAAGGCGAACATAGACCCGGACGGGTACCACTTCGTCAGGCAGGGAAAGGTCACCGAGATAGTCGAGCAGAGCGACCGCGAGCGGCGGAAGGTGGTGGACGAGCTCTCCGGTGTAGCGGAGTTCGACGAGAAAAAGGAGGAGGCTGAAGAAGAACTGGAAGAAGTAGAGCAGCGGCTCCAGGAACAGGAGATACTCCTGGAAGAGAAGAAAGAATACCTGGAAAAGCTTAAGGAAGAAAAGGAGATGGCCCTGAAGTACCGGGAACTGGAAGAAAGGAAGGAGAAGCTGGAGGCATCCATACTCGAAGTCAGGAAACGCGCACTTTCGAACCAGCTCGCCAATATCAACACCGAGACCGCGGAAAAGGAAGAAAGGATAGAAGAGCTGGAGGAAGAACTGGAGGAAATCGACGAGGAAATCGACGAGAAAGAGGAGCGCATAGACGAGATAGAGGAGCAGATGGGGGGCGACACCGACATACAGCACCTCGAAACACGGATAGAGAAGAAAAAAGGCAAGATAGAGAACAAGCGGGACAAGATAGAAGACCTGAAGGACACTGTCGACGAACTCGAAAAGATGCAGAGCCGGAAGAAAACAGGTTCCCGTGCAGTCGACGCCGTTCTCTCGATGGACAGCGACGACATCTACGGCGCATTCCAGGACCTGATATCGACCGAGGACAGGTTCGCGGTCGCCATCGACACCGCGGCAGGCGGCCACATGAACGACGTCGTCGTCGAAGACAGGGATACCGCGCTAGATGCCATAAACTACCTGAAAAGGGAGAACATCGGAAGAGCCCGGATGCTGCCCCTGGACAAGATAAAGACCCGGGAGCGCTCCGCCAAGTCCCAGATGGCGAAGAAAAGGAAGGGTGTCATCGGCTACGCCGCCGAGCTCGTCAACTACGATGGAAAGTACGAGCGCGCGGTGGAACACGTCTTCTCCGACACTTTAATCGCGGAGGACCTTGAATCCGTCAAGGACGTCGACGGGGTCCGCGTGGTGACGCTCGACGGCGACGTTATGTCACGCGGAGGGGCGATGAGCGGAGGCAAAAAGAAGTCGAAAAAGAAGAACAAGAACCTCTCATCCAACCTTGACCCGGACAAGAAGAAGAAAGAGATAGAAGAGCTGGAGGATGAGATAGAGAACCTGCAGAAAGACGTGGCCGAGCTCAAGGAGATGAAGCGGAAGAAGGAAGAAGAACAGGAGACCGACGAGGAGCTCCAGGACGAAAAGAAACAGATACGGGAAGACCTGAAAGAGCTGAGAGACGAGCGGCAGGAGAAGTACTCCGAGAAGCAGCGCCTGAAGACCAAGATAGAAGGCGTCGGCTCGAAGAAAGCCAACCTGAAGGCCGAGCTCGACAACGTGAAGGAAGACCAGTCTGAGTACGACTTCGACGAAGACGAGCTGACAGGACTGGACTCCTCGCCGGAGGACCTGAAGCAGAAAAAGCGGAAGGTGGTCAAGAAGCAGAACTCGATGGGGCCTGTCAACATGCGCGCCATCGACGAGTACAAGGAGAAAAAAGAGGAGTACGACGAGTTCAAGGAGAAAGTCTCCGAGATACGGCAGGAGAAGCTGGAGATTGAGGACATGATAGAGGATATAGAGAAGAAGAAACGCGAATGCTTCATGGAGACGCTCACTGAGCTCCAGGACTCTTTCACCGACATATTCGAAAGGCTTTTCGGAGGCGGCAACGGAGATCTCGTGCTTGAGGACGACGACCTGGAGAAAGGACTGAAGATACGGGCCCAGCCCCCGAAGAAGGAGCCTCACATCATACAGGCGCTTTCCGGGGGAGAAAAGACGCTGACCGCCATCGCATTCGTGTTTTCCATACTGGAGTACAGGGACGCACCTTTCTACCTGATGGACGAGATAGACGCGGCGCTGGACAAGACCAACTCGAAGAAGCTATCGGAACTACTGAAGGATTACGCCGACGACAACCAGTTCATAGTCATCTCCCACAACGACATCACTGTCAGGCACGCCGAGCGAGCCTACGGGGTCTCGATGCGAGACGGCGTCTCAAAGGTCAGGAGCATCGAGCTCGACGCCTGAACCCTACTGTTAAATACCCGGAGAACCAATTCTGGGACGCAGGCGGGGCATCTTGCGTGCTCCGTACAGCAGATTGTGGGGATCTGCGGGGAAGGGCTGATAGGGTATGACGCATGGAAGACTACGAGATAGAAGCGCTGGCCGAACAGCCCTGGGAACAGACGCTGGACTTTCTCACAGCTGACATGAACCCCCAGAGCATCGATATAGCTGTTCTAGCCGACCGCTACCGGACATACGTGGATGAACTCCAGGAGTACGACCTTTCTATACCGGCGAGAGCCATAAGGGTGCTGGCAGCGCTTCTCAAGATGAAGACGATGGCCCTGAACTACGAAGAAGAGACGCAGGAACCTGAAAACCCCATGGACTTCGAGGGAGACCTCGACGAGTTCGAGGAAGCCGCAGCAGAGGAGTCCGGGCCACAGCTCAAACAGGGGCCTGACCTTGAGATGCCGGTGAAACCGAGGCCAAGACGAAGGATGCAGCTCGACGAGTTGAAGGACGCGCTCGAAGACGCGATGGAGGTCAAGGAACGAAGAGAGGAAAGACAGGAACGCCGGCAGGAACTCGACGAGCAGTTCGAGTTCGAGGAAGAAACGCTCAACGACAAGATAAACTCGCTGTTCTCCAAGGTCAAGGACATGGTTTCCTCAAGCGATACAGTCGAGTTCGACAACCTGCTGGAGCAGAAGACCAACGAGGAGAAAATCGAAAAATTCATGCACGTCCTGCACCTTGAAAACGACGAAAAAGTAAGATGCATACAGGAAGAATTCCTCGGCGACCTCCACATAAAGCCCGAGGAAGAGGAAAAGGTGGCTAACTAGAGATGCTAAAGATTAAGGCAGTTGAGCGAAGCGAAACTGGACCGCAGTTGACCTTCAGGTCGGAGCGTGCGTCATAAGATGGAAGACAAGAAGGCGCGTCTGGAAGCTGCATTATTTCTCGCAGATGAACCCATCGACGGCGAGGAGATTGCGGATATACTCGACCTCGGCAGCATGGGATACGTCGATATGCTGATAGAGGAGTTCCAGGAAGACCTCGAAGAGGAGAACCGCGGCATGGAACTCGTCGAAACGCCGGAAGGCTACGAGCTCAAGGTGAAGAAAGACCACCTCGACCACGTTTCGCACCTGGCCCCGCATCAGGACCTGAACGAGGGACAGCTGAGGACTCTATCGCTCATCGCATACAACTCGCCCGTCGAGCAGACCGACATAGTCGAAATCCGGGGCAACAGGGCGTACCAGCACGTCAAGGAGCTTGTAAACCGCGGGTTCGTTGACAAGGAGAAAGACGGCCGTACCGCAATCCTGGACGTGACGGACCATTTCCTTGACTACTTCGACATCGATTCCGTGGACGAGTTCAAGCGCCAGTTCGAGAACGAGCAGAAGGGCCGGGACGGAGAACAGCAGGGCATGGAGATGTTCGGCTGACCTGCTGCTTTTTGTAAATCATCCCACAACTCCGGGTTATGGAACTGACATCGCTCGACCTCTCAGTGCTTGAACACGAATTCAAAGAGCTGGAGGACGGGCACGTACAGAAAGTCTACCAGCGGGACGACGAGCTGACGCTGGAGGTGTACGTTCCCGGAGACGGGAAGAAGCGGCTCATACTAGGGCCGAGCTACGCGTTTCTCTCGAAATACAAGCGCGACAACCCGACTAAACCTCCAGCGTTCGCGATGGAGCTGAGGAAGCATCTGGGCAGGATCGACTCAATCGAGCAGAAAGGTTTCGACCGCGTCCTGGAAATCGAATCAGGCGATACGAAGCTCGTGGCCGAAATATTCGGTAGAGGAAACTTCATACTTGTCAGGGACGGCGATATCATAAGCGCCTTCAGGCAGGAGGAATGGGCCGACAGGGCTGTGCTTGTAGGCGAGGAGTACCAGTACCCTGAACCCGCGACCGATCCGCGCGGCCTGGACGATTTTTTCGACGCCATGGAAGACGGAGAGATAGTAAGGCGGCTGGCATCCGACCTCAGTCTCGGCGGCACGTACGCCGAAGAGGTGTGCGCCCGGTCCGGTATAGACAAGAACACCGCGATAGAACAGCTTTCAGAAGAAGATAGAGACGCCGTCCGGGAAGAGCTAGAGGCGCTCTTCGACCAGGCTGACGAGCCCAAGCCAGAGCTTTACCTTGAGGACGGGATGACCAGGAGAGCTGCACCATTCGAGCTTGAGACCTACTCCGGCTATGAAAAAGAGGATATGGAGACGTTCTCCCGTGCTATCGACGAGTATTTCTACCGCAGGGAGCAGAAGGAGGAGAAACGGAAGCGACAGGAGGCGTACCAGGAGCGGAAGCAGGGACTGGAGCGCCAAAAAGAGCAGCAGGAGAGAAAGCTTGAAGGGCTTAAAACTTCTTCCGTCGAGAACCGGGAGAAAGCCGAGCTGATATACACGAACTACCAGAAGCTGGAGGAGGTACAGGAAGCGGTACACAAAGGCGTGGAGGAGGTCGGGTGGAAAGAGACGCGGGACCGTATCATGGATTCTGATAACGAGCTGGCGGAGGATATCAACTCTATCAACGAGCGGGACGAGTTCGTCTCCGTCGACGTCGACGGGAAAAGCATCAAGCTGACGCTGGAAGACGACCTCGAGGCGATAGCATCAAGATACTACGACAAGGCGAAGGAGTCGGAGTCGAAGATGGAGAGCGTCCGTGAGGCGCTTGCGGAGACCGAGAAAGAGCTCGAAGAACTGGAGGAAGAGGACATCGACGTGGAAGAAGTGATGGAGGACAAGTCAGGAGGCCGCGAGAAAGAATGGTTCGAGAAGTACCGGTGGTTCTACTCGTCGGGGGGATTCCTCGTCCTCGCGGGGAGGGATGCACAGACCAACGAGATGCTCGCAAAGAAACACATGGAACCGAACGACCTGTATTTCCACGCCGACTTCGACGGCGCGCCCAGTGTCGTGGTCAAGGACGGGCAGGATGCAGGCGAGGAAACTCTCAGAGAGGCTGCGCAGGCTGCTGTCACGTTTTCAAAGACCTGGAAGGCTGGCATAGGGGCGGACGATGTGTACTACGTGACGCCCGAACAGGTAACGAAGAACCCGGAGTCCGGCGAGTACCTGGAAAAAGGCGCATTTGTAATCAGAGGTGACCGGGAATACATGCGAAACGTATCCGTGGAAGCAGCTATAGGGCCGTACGAGATAGAGGGAGATGTCTTCGTACCCATGTGCGGTCCTTCAGCCGCGGTGGACGAGAACTGCATGGGTAGCGTCGAACTCAAGCCAGGAAGGACGAAGAAGTCAGAGCTCGCGAAAGAGATACGGAAAAGATTCGATGAATACGACCTCGACCTGGACTACATCATACGGGCGCTCCCGCCCGGCAAGTCCGACCTCGCATCATAGGTGCTTGACACGTTTCTTTATCTGGGAGAAAACTTCTGCAGGTTCGACACCCGGCTCCACGGGGTCTTCGATACCCCAGACATCGATATCTTCCCCGTCAACGCCAAAGTTCTCCAGGAGATAATCCCTGTGGCGGTCGGTCATCGCGACTATCCTGTCTGCCTCCTTGACCGCGCGTTGGCTCAGTGCCTCGGGATGAGGCTTCACGTAGCTGAGAGCGTCCTCCGTTTCAAGGAGCTGGCGGGCGTTCACCGCCACGCCCGCGGCAGGATCGGTCCCCGCAGATTCGACCTCCAGAGCAGGCTTGTACTTGCGGGTAAGTGCCTCTGCGACAGGCGACCGGAAACTGTTGCCGGTGCAGACGTAGAGCACTCTCATATATCAGAATTGGCAGAGAGATGTTTAAACCTGCTCCAACTACCTTTAGGTAACCCTAAACTTGTTAACTGTCCCCGCCAAACCAGGACCAATGTCCGGATGCGACTACTGCGATGAAGAGTTCTCCAGCAAAAGAGAGAAACTGGAACACGAGCTGGATTCACACGGCGGCGAGATGACCAGCCACGAGAAAAGCGACAAGAAAAGCCAGCTGAACAAGCTGGAACAGAGAACCAAGACCCAGAAACATAAACGGAAGCAAAAACTGAAGTACGGAGCCATCGCAGCTGTCGCCGGCCTGCTGCTTGTTGGAGGCGGCTACCTCCTCTCGCAGACCACCAGTTCTTCGCTGCCCGCCGCCGATTTGAACGGAAGTGCCTCGCTGGGAACACCTGTACACTGGCATGCAAACTACGATATAACCGTGTGCGGCGAAAGCAAGGTGCTTGAGAACGGTCCGATGCTCGCCCACACCCACGGCGAGACACGTTTCCACCTGGAAGGCGTCCGCCGCAACCAGGAACAGGCAACCCTTGACTGGGTTATCGACAAGCTGGGAGGCCAGTTCTCCAACAAGGGAATAATGGGTTACGAGGAGCCGGAAAGCTGTCCCGGAACAGATGAACCCGGCGAACTCAAGGTACAGGTCAACGGAATAAAGGTCGAGGACCCGGCGGACTACGTGATACAGGACGGAGATTTCATCCGGATAAGATACAGCTGAGTCCCAGAATCAGTCGAACCTGTTGAGACAGGTTTTAGAATTTAACCCGGCGATACTACCTATACCGGGCCTGTCCCGACCCGGCCCCGAAAGCCGTTCCCGAAACGGCTTGTTGCGCGTCACTCAGGCACCTACTGGAGCCTTTCGTACTCCCAATTGCTACGGGAATTGGCGGGGTGGTGTAGTGGACTATCATCGTACCCCGGGGCGGTACGGACCAGGGTTCAAATCCCTGCCCTGCCAATCGCCTGCCAGGCGCAGAGCGGCGCGCCAGAGCGCCTTCGGCGGGCGACCGGCAACGCCGGTCATGTTGATGGAAATGACAGCAGTTCCGTTCGAACCCCTGCCCTGCCATCACTTTTCCAGCTGGCCGGATTTCAGAGCTGTTCTTCTTCCTCTTCTATCCTCTGCATAAGCTGTCTCCAGGCGCGTTCAGCTTCCTCAGGCTGGTCGTTCTCCAGCTTCTCGACAGCGGTCTCAAGAAGTTCGACTCTCTCCTGCATCGCGTCCT
>JBDGRD010000016.1:0-4716 GCA_042218425.1 Candidatus Nanohaloarchaea archaeon | reverse complement strand
GGGCGAGGATTCGAACCCCGGAACCTCTACAGGACAGCGCCCTCAACGCTGCGCCTTTGACCACTTGGCTACCCCCGCAAATCGCAGATTTGCTTGAGTCGAGAAGACCTATAAGGTCTTCGACCCCCGCGATTGTTAAGCTAATCGCACGCAGTAAGCCATTCAGAGAATGGCTGCCAGAGTCCTCCCTCAACTGGAGG
Source organism: Candidatus Nanohaloarchaea archaeon (assembly GCA_042218425.1). Classification (GTDB taxonomy): domain Archaea; phylum Nanohalarchaeota; class Nanosalinia; order Nanosalinales; family Nanosalinaceae; genus JBDGRD01. Next base: position 4,516 of record JBDGRD010000016.1, on the reverse strand, counting down.
CGAGTATAGAGTGGTTTGAGCGACTAGTTTTTTAACTGGTTGTGCTTTATAACTGGGTTCCGCGTTTACACATCTAGTGGAAGCAGAGGATTTTGAATGGCGGCTTCACAGTTCATCCGGCGGCGTGTACGAAAACATAGCTCTCGATGAACTGTTCATGGAGAAAGCGGCCGAAGATGGAAAGGCGTTTCTCAGGTTATTCGGCTTCGAGGAGATCGGCCTGGCGCTTGGAAGGAACCAGTCAGTCGAGGACGTCAGTCTTGAACAGGTGGCGGAGGAGGGACTGGAGCTTACGCGCCGTGAATCCGGTCCCGCGGCCATCAACTGCGACCCGGGTTCAGCATACTTCAGCTTCATAGTCCCGCTGGATGAAAGCGACAGCAAGACAGTGGACCTCCAGTCTGTCTTCGGGCCGGTGGTGGCGGAGACCGTCCGGGATATGGGAGTTCCTGGAGACGCGGTCGAGGTCGCGGAGCAGATAGGTGTGGACCTTGAGACGCCGTGCGGCGAGTACCGGGCCGGGGCCGGAACCGCCCAGAGACTGGGCAGGAACGCGGGTTACTATCACGGTGTTCTCTTCCTCAATCTTGACACGGAATACTACAGCCGCTTTATCGATTTCAAGGAGAGCGGCCGCGAAGACGAAGAATACCTGGTCGACAGGCTTGTCAGCCTGCTGGACTATGAAGGGTTTGAACGCGACCTGTCGGCGGTCGAGGCAAGAGAAGAATTCGGTGAGAGACTGCAGGAACAGGTCGGAGAGATGGAGAGCTATGAGCTGGATGGGGGCGACAGGTCGAGGCTTGAAGAGCTTGCCCGGGAGAAGTATGAAAACGATGACTGGGTGCTTTACGCTGACAGGGGCGGCGAGCTGGACAGCGGCAGGGGTTTCTGTCCTATCCCGCCGGGCATGGAGTAGCTAGAAGTTCTCTTCTATGAAGTCGTCGATGATTTCCGCGACTTTTTCCGGGGCGCGCTCAAGCATGAGATGGCCTGTATCGATCTCCTCGATATCGGCTTCCAGGAGTTCGGCAAGCTGCTCTGACTGTTCCATCGGTATGGCGCCGTCCTGCTTCCCCGCGACGACCTTGACTGGCTTCCGGAAGTCCCGGAGCTTGCCCCTCACGTCGTAGTGGACCATCGATTCGAGCCCGTACTCCACGGGTCTGTCGTCGGCTTCCATCAGCAAATCCTTTGACTGCTCCTTCAGTTCGTCGTCGGCTTCTCCACCCGCGTAGTTCTCGACTATCTTCTCCGACCATTCCTCCCGGTCCATGTGGCCGAACCTCTGAAGAAAGTAGACGACTGACTCGTTCTCTGGTTGAGGGGTGGATGCGGCGGTGCCGAAAAGAAGCATGCCGGACCATTCGTCGTACATCGTAACGTACTTCAGCGCGGTCATGCCTCCAAGGGAACGGCCGACGAGCACCGGAGAATCGAAACCGAGCTTCTTGACGAGCGAGTGGAGGTCGGCCGCGAGATCCATCATGTCGAACTCCTCGCAGCCGGAGTCGCCGTGGCATCGCAGGTCGTAGAAAACAAGCGGGTTATCGAGCTCGAGGTCTTCTCTTACATGGTCCCACGTTTTACGTGATTCCAGCCAGCCGTGGATGAAGATTATCGGTGTTCCCTCGCCCTTGACTGTCTCGTAGTTGATGTCGCTGATTTTCCCACCTATAAGCCCTAAGCCGATTCAGAAACGTATAAAAATTTCGTAGCATCTCACGGACACATGAAGGGAAAGGCCTCGGTGAAGGTCCCGAACGGGAAACTTGTACAGGTCGAGGCCGAGTACAGCGATGTTTTCAAGGATGTTTCCATCACCGGCGACTTCTTCCTTGAGCCACCTGAAGCCCTTGAGGACATACAGGACGCTATCGAGGGAGTTGAAGTAGGAGACGAGGAAGAGCTGGTGGAGAAGCTGGAATCCCTTGACGCCAGGATGATAGGATTTGAACCCTCGCATATAGTAGAGGCTCTCAGGGAGGCGGTCGACGGATGAAATGGCGGATAATAAACGAGGGCCGTTACTCCGAAGCCATGCACCACGCGCTCGACGAGGTTCTCACGGAGCGGCTGCGTAAAGGAGAGATGCAGCCGACTCTCCGGTTCTGGCACCGGGAGAACGTTTCCATCCCGATGGGCCGTTTCCAGGCGTACCACGACGAGGTGCAGCACGACTACATCGAGGAAGAGGGCATCGAGGTCGTCCGTCGGGTGACCGGTGGAGGGGCGATGTACTCGGAGCCGGGGAACGTCATAACTTACTCCCTCTACGTTCCGAGAGACCAGGTGCCGGAGGACATCGAGGAAAGCTACCAGGAACTGGATTCCTGGGCGGTTGACGCGCTCAACGAGCTCGGGCTTGAGGTGGAGTACGCGCCGCTGAACGACATCGAGCACCCGGAAGGGAAGATAGGAGGTGCCGCACAGTTGAGACGTGGGGGCGCGGTCCTCCACCACACCATGCTGAGCTACGACCTCGACACCCGCAAGATGCTGAAAGCTTTGAGAATCGGAAAGGAAAAGGTCTCCGACAAGGCCATAGAATCCGCCGAGAAACGGGTCGCAGTCATGAAGGACCACATCGAGCACGGGCGGGAGGAGGTCATCGAGGCGATGATAGAACGCTTCAAAGAGGAATACGGCGGCGAGGAAGCCTCACTGGAGGACGGAGAAATAGAAGAGGCGGAAAAGCTGGTCGAGGAAAAGTTCTCCACCGAAGACTGGAACAAGAAGATGTGAATCAGTACTCCGGGTTCTTCTCGTCTACGCCTTCAAGAAAATTCTCGTGCCGCGCCATCAGGAAGTAGAGGTCGCTCAGGCGGTTGATGTACGCCAGGACCTCGGGTCTAAGCTCTTGCTGGTCGTCCAGGGAAACGACCTTTCTCTCAGCTCTTCTCGCGACTGAGCGTGCGAGATGCAGGAAGGAGGCTGCCTCCGTACCGCCCGCGAGAACAAAATCCTGGAGGGCGGGACACTCCTCCTGGTACTTGTCTATAAGGTCTTCAAGCCTCTGCGTGTTCTCCTCTGTTACTTTTTTCTCCGGCTCCATGTCCGCGAGCTCGGCCTGGAGGATGTGAAGGTCGTTCTGTATGTCTTCAAGTTCTCCGCGTTTCCTCTTGCACTTTGACGCTATCAGACCGGTCAGAGAGTTCAGCTCGTCGATGGTGCCGTAGGCCTCTATCCGTTCGCTTGACTTCGAGACCCTTTCGCCTGAAGAGAGATCGGTCTTGCCCCGGTCACCTCTCTTGGTGTATACCATGCAGATTATTTGCCGGTCAAGACTTAAAGTTGTAACAGAGTAAACTAGGCTGTGAAACTTTTCGAAAACGAGGCCAAGGAACTGCTCTCCCGGTACGGCCTGGATATACCGGATAGCGAGGGCGAAGAGTACGCTGTGAAGGCCCAGGTCCTGGCGAAGAACAGGAAGGAGCACGGCGGCATAGAGTTCGCCTCGACCAGAGAGACGGCTGAAGAACTCGCAGATGAGATGCTCGGAAGCGAGGTAAACGGCCACGAGGTAGAAGATGTTCTCGTGGAGGAAAAAGTCGATTTCGACGGGGAATACTACGTTGCCTTCATGTGGGATACCGACAAGAGACAGCCCGCGCTCCTTTTCGGCAGCGAGGGCGGCACCGGGGTAGAGGATAGAGAGGTCGAGAAGCTGGGGATTGAAGAGCTCTCCCAGTGGAAGATACGAGAATTCCTGAAGCAGAACGGTGTCGATAGCTCGGAGCTGGTCAGCCTCGGGATGGCGGTACACCGGATTGGCAGGTGCTTCATGGAGGAAGACGCGCGCATGGTCGAGGTCAACCCACTTGTCAGCACAGAAGATGGTTTCGTCGTCCTTGATGCGATGGTCGACCTGGACGACGATGCGGACTACAGGCATGACCGGGACTACGGGGAACGCTCCGAGTTCGGCCGGCAGAAAACGGAGCGCGAGCTTAAAGCCGAGCAGATAGACAGGGACGACCACCGCGGAGTCGCTGGGAAATACACCGAGCTCGATGGCGATATCGCCATGATGCTTGCAGGTGGAGGAGCGTCTCTCACCAACATGGACGCACTAAAGGCCTACGGCGGCGAACCCGCGAACTACACAGAGTACGGCGGCAATCCTCCGACCGAGAAGGTCTACCGGCTTTCCAGGGTCATAATGTCGAAACCTGGCCTCCGCGGACTCTGGCACGTAGGAGGCACCGCGAACAACACTGATATTTACCGGACGATGAAAGGTTTCTGCCAGGCGCTTGAGGAGGAGAAACCTGACTATCCGATAGTCATCCGGCGCGACGGGCCGAACGCCGGTAAAGCATTCGAGCTGCTGAGGGAGACCCGCGACGAGCTCGGACTGGACATGAAACTCTTCCGGAACGATACTTCGATGACCCGGACAGCCAAAATCCTCATGGAGATGGTAGAGGAGGCGGATGGCTGATGTCTATCTTTGTTGACGGGGACACGAAAGTACTGGTCCAGGGAATAACAGGCAGAGAGGCCTCCGAAAAAG
>JBDGRD010000015.1:0-22229 GCA_042218425.1 Candidatus Nanohaloarchaea archaeon | reverse complement strand
ACATCGGGATAAGTTATCCCGGGGAAGGGGTATGATGCAAGAACTGGAACAGGTAGAGAAGAAAAAGAAAGGAACCAGCGCCCGGCAGAAAGGCACGGCGTTTTCCTTCGTGGATGTTGAGTCCGATACTTCTGGCGATTCTGTAAAGGTCGAACTTGTCAACACGCGCGTCGTACAGGAGACCCAGGTAGAGGTGGTGAACGGGAAAGAACAGAAGAAGATCGATCTCTCCGAGGAAGAAGAACGTCGGGAGGTCAGCTACCCGAAGATATCGAACCGTTACCAGAGGCTGGCGCAAAAAGCTGGGCCGGCGTACGAACTCGGGATGCCGACAGAAACAGTCGACAACTGGATGATGACCAGTTTGCTGGCGGGCTGGATGTCCATGCTAGGCGAGACCGCAGAGGCAGCCATCGAGCAAGAGCAGTTCATCTTTCCCGGGGCGGAAAAGACATCGGTTACAGCGGCAACCGGACGACCGGAAGACGGCGCGACGCAACAGACAACTCGCTTAGAGGCAGAAGATATCGAAGCCGCAGAGTTCGGGGAATTGGAACTGCGCTACGAGGAAGAATACGAGAGCGGCGAGTACGAGAACGCTAAAGATATGCTGGAAGACCTGGCGATGGCGGAAATCGCCTTTCTTGAACCCGAGACCGGGGCTGAAAAAGATACTTACAGCGTCGCAGACGAGTTCAGTCTGCCCGCGGTCCTGGAGCTGCTGGGCGCCGAGAACGGCCTGGAAGAAGTGGAGCTCCGGGGCGGAGTAGTCCACGGGATGTACGCGCAGGAGGAGAACGAGAAGGGCGTGCAGAACAGGTACCTTCTCCAGCCTCACCGGGAGCTCCTCCAGGAAGGCGAAGTAAGGGCCGATGAACTGCTGGAGCACTACATAGAGACCGGCTACCTTGACGCGGCCGTCGCCGACCAGCCGTTCTACTTCGTCGACCAGGACGGCTCAGGACAGTGGACTTCCAGCCCCTGGATAATCGATTTCGAGGACGCGGATATCATGGGGCTCGAGTTCCTTGTGGCGGACAGGTCAGGCAGCGAGCTGAGCCAGTCAGCGCTGACCGATACGTACGTGTCCGGGAACGAGATGTTCGAGATACGCGAATCAGACGAGTTCCTCCACTCGGAGGGCGAGATAGCGCCTTCCGGGGAGATAATAGATGCATGGGAGGACGAGTACAGGTGGTGGGACGACCGGCTGAAAAGATCGGTCTACGCCGTCCTGGCCGAGGGGAACGAGGTGACCGGGACCGTCGACCTGTACGACATGGGGATGGACGATGTCCGGGACGCATACATCGAGGACTTCGGGACTGCGCCGGAACTCGAGTTCGACAGCGTCGAATACAGCGGCATCGACACAGAGCCCGGACCGGTTCAGGCACTGTCAAGCACGTAGAAAAGCGCACGCCACAGCCCGGCCACAGCCTTCTCGACTGAACCAGCTGATGATATCAGCAGCGCGTCACCTTTCCAAGCGTCGTCGAATTCTTCGTCAAGCTCCTCAAGCTCTTCCTCCCCGAGCTGCTCTCCCGGGAACTTGAAACCGTCCTCGAAGTGTAAAACCGTCATGCCTTCAGCACCTGCTCTAACCGCCTCGTCCCTCACCTCCAGACCCGAGCCGATCCTGGACTCGGCTCCCATGACGAGGGCGGCGACGTTGATATCTCCGACAGCGACCTCTTCGAGCTCAAGGCGCTCTATCCGTTTTACCCTGGAAAGAGAATCGCTGTAAAGCTCTTCGCCGTTCCCAGAAAGCTTGGTGTGGTCGTCCGCGGTGACGTATCCCGCGTCCCGCAGATGGTCAAGCATGGTCCGGGTCTTGCTCTCGCTGAGACCGAGACGTTCCGCCAGACGACGTCGCCCGATGTCCTCGCTGCCGATATAGTAAAGAGCGGCGAAGGCGTAGAACCGGGGGACGTTCAGGTCCTCAAGGCCATCCATCATAGGCTTATATTGGCTTCCTGAGCTATTAAAAACCGGTTCAGTCGAGAAAAGAGGTTTAAAGTTCGAAGCGCAATCCGGGACCATGGACACTTCCGACGCCATCAAGGTCCGCTACACCGGCGACAAAGAGTTCGAGATACTTGTGGACCCGGACCTGGCGAAAGAAGTCAAGTTCGATGACGCCGACCACGACATCCAGAGACTGCTCTTCGTACAGGAGATTTTCGTCGACGCAGACCAGGGTGAGAGAGCCTCGGTCGACGAGATAGATGAAGAATTCGGAACCCGGCAGATCATGGAGGCTGCGGAACAGATATTCGAAAAAGGAGACATGCAGCTCACGACCGAGCAGAAAGCCGAGATGCGGGAGGACAAGAGAAAGCAGATAATAGATATGATAGCGCGCCGCGCGCAGGACCCAAAGACCGGGAACCCGCACCCACCGCAGCGTGTCGAGAACGCTCTCGAAGAAGCAGGCTTCAATGTCGACGCGATGGAAGACGTCGAGGAACAGTTCAAGGAGGCGATAGATGCGATAAGACCCATCATACCGGTCTCGCTGGAAGAGAAGCACGTCGCCGTCCGCATCCCTGTCGACGTCGCTGGAAAGGCGTACGACAAGCTCCAGGCGACCGCGGATGTCGAAGACGAGGAATGGGGCAACGAGTACTTCATGGCCAAGATAACAGTCCCCGCGGGCGTCCTCAGCGAGCTCATGGAGGAGCTCCAGGACATCGCAAAGGGCAAGGCAGAGGTCAAAGAACTCAGCTAGCGCTGAGGAGATTATAAAAGAGTTTCTGTCGCTTTAAGATGTATAAAACAGATCCTTTCTGTGAAGAAGATAACTCAGAGGTAAGATCAAATGACACGTGTTAAAGAGGGCAAAGACCTAGTCGCTCCTGGAGACCTGATTTTCGAGGGCGACGAGCTTTACCCTGGAGACGGAACATACGAAGAAGAAGATAAAATCTACTCTAAATACATCGGAACTGTCCACTACTCCGGTTCCTCGGTAAAAGTCGTCCCCATGGGCGGCCGATACATCCCGAGCGAAGGCGACATAGTGATAGCAGAGGTCACCCATGTCTCCTACTCGAGCTGGATGGCGGACATGCGTTCTCCATACGAGGGAAGGCTGAAAATCGACGTCGCGGTCGACGAGTACATCGACCTTGAAGAGGACGAGCTCAGCGACTACTACGATGTCGGCGACGCGATCGTCGTCGAAGTATCATCGGTCACCGACGGCATGGATGTCAACCTGTCGATGGAGGACCGCAGATGCAGAAAGCTGAGAGGTGGACGCATCATAGAGATCGCTCCCTCCAAGGTGCCGAGGGTAATCGGCAAGAAGGGAACGATGATAAAGCAGATCAAGAACAAGACAGGCTGCAAGATGATTGTCGGCCAGAACGGTCTCGTCTGGATAAGAGGCGAGAACCCGAACCTGGCAGCGAGAGCTGTCAAGAAGGTCGAGCGCGAGGCACACGTCTCGGGACTCACCGAGAAGATAGGCAACTGGCTCGACGAGCAGCTTGAAGAGGTGAAAGAATGATGACAGAAAACGAAGAAGTCGAATGGTTCGACGATGAAGGAAAAAGAGTCGACGGAAGAACAGCCGACGAACTCAGAGAGACGAAGATGGAGGTCGGAGTTCTCGACGAGGCAGACGGTTCAGCGATGGTCGAGACAGGCAACACGCGAGTTATAGCATCGGTCTTCGGCCCGCAGGAGCTGCACCCGCAGCACCTCCAGGAGTCCGACCGCGCAGTCATCAAGATGCGGTACAACATGGCTCCTTTCTCCGTGGACGACAGGATGCGACCCGGCCCTAACCGCAGAGCGAAGGAGATAGGCCTCGTCGCGAAAAAGGCGCTTGAACCAGCCATCGAGCTTGAAGAATTCCCGAAGGCCGGGATAGACATCTCGATGGAGGTCGTCGAATCCGACGGCGGAACACGGGTGACCGGCATCAACGCCACAGCACTCGCACTTGCAGACGCCGGCATCCCTATGAAGGGAATGGTCTCGGCGTGCGCCGCAGGAGTAATCGACGACACTGCAGTGCTCGATGTCAACGGCAAGGAGGACAAGGAAGGAAACGCCGACATACCGATAGCGGTTATCAACGGCGGAGACGAGATCACCCTCCTACAGATGGACGGCGACATCGACGAACAGATGCTGGACGACTGCATCTCTCTTGCGAAAGAAGGATGCGACCAGCTCTACGAACAGCAAAGGAAAACCCTTCTCGAAAGATACGAAGAAATCAGAGGTGACGAATAATGTTCGAAAATCAGAGATTTTCTGGACATGCAGAAATTCACGGAGGTGAATTTTGAATGCAACTCAACAAGCAGACCATCAGAGAGATGATCACAGATGGAGAAAGACTCGACGGCAGAGACCGTGACGAGTTCAGGGACGTAGAGGTAGAGACTGACTACATCCACGAGACAGCGGAAGGCTCCGCGAAAGTCTCGATCGGCAAGACACAGGTGCTTGTCGGCGTCAAGGTCAACGTCGAAGAGCCTTACCCGGACAGACCGGGACAGGGCAAGATAGTTACCAACGCTGAACTTGCGCCCATGGCTGCCAGGGAATACGAGTCAGGTCCTCCGCAGGAGCCGGGAGTCGAGCTTGCAAGAGTGGTCGACCGCGGCATCCGCGAATCAGGAGCCATCGACCTTGAAGAACTGTGCATCGAGGAAGGGGAGAAAGTTTACTCCGTCTTCATCGACGTGCACGTCCTCAACGACGACGGGAGCCTGATAGACGCGTCCTCGCTCGGAGCGATGGCCGCACTCATGACAGGTTTCATCCCCGAGTACGATGAGGAAGAAGGAACCCTTGACCGCGACGAGAAAGTCCGCGACATCCCGCTGGTAGAGGAACCCGTGACAGTCACGGGACACAAGATCTCGGACACTATCGTCTGGGACACCAACGGCGAAGAGGAAGAAGCACAGGACGCGCGGCTGACAGTCTCCATCAACGACAACGGCAACATAGTCGCGATGCAGAAAGGAGAGACCGCTCCCTACTCACAGGAAGAGATCATGAGGACGGTCGAAGAAGCACGCAAGAAAACCCAGAAGTTCAGGGAGCTACTCCACGAGGAAGCAGGGGAGTAAAAAACTTTCCCCTTCATTTCCCTCTTAAGGTGAACTGAAACAATGCCAAGAAAGAACAGGAGCTCGAAGCGGTTCGGGTCGCGCTACGGAAGCAAGGTCAGGAAGAACGTGGACGTCGCCGAACAGCGGGACGAAGAATGCCCTGAATGCGGCTCGGACAACATCGAGAGAAAGGCCGCAGGAATCTGGAAATGCAACAAGTGCGGCAAGAAGATGGCGGGAGGTGCCTACAAGATGGACACCGGTGCCGAGGAAACCCTGAAGAAGGCTCTCCAGGTCGAGACAGAGGAACTGGAGGAAGCCAAGGAGATAGTCGAGGACGACGAATAATGAAAGCAAAAGCACTCAAGCGAAGCGAGAGTGGAACCTTAATGAGCTTGAAGCGTAGGGGTGTCGCTTAAGATGCCAGGATACGTCTGCGTGAAATGCGAGGAAGAAGTCGAGATCAATCCAGTCGAAGAGAAAGTTATCTGCCCCAACTGCTCACACCGGGTCCTGCTGAAGAAACGTTCAGAGGAAGCGGACAGAGTGGAAACGGTATGAGATCCGTAGTAGAGATAGACACCGAGCGACCGGAAGAACTGAGACAGATACTGGCGCCGAGCCTTGAAGCCGATGAAAAAGTCGGCTACGATATAGAGACCGGCGACAAAAAATTGACGGTCAGCACGGAAACCGACGGCATCGGCCCTTTGAGAGGAAGCACCGACACTGTGTTCCGGCTGGCATCGCTCGCGCTTAAACTATACTAGAGGTGGAATAATGGTAGACCAGGAAGAGATGCAACAGGAGCTCATGGAGATGCAAAAGTCCCAGCAGAAGATGCAGCAGGTGATGGTGCAGAAAGAAGAGACAGAGACCGAGCTGGAAGAGACCCGGCGCGCACTTGAAGAGGTTGACGCGAGCACGGGAGACGAAGTATACCGCTCCGTGGGCGACATAATGGTGAGAAAGGACAGGGAAAGCCTTGTAGAAGAACTCGAGGAAAAGATAGAGGATCTTGAGGTAAGAAAGAAGAGCCTGGAGAAACAGGAAGACCGGCTCCAGGAAAAACTCGAGGAAAGCAGGGAAAAGTTCACCCAGATGCAGTAGGTCGAGGAAACATGTCTTCTATCAACAGCGTCGTAGCCAGGATGAGAGATATGGCCGACAGCAGCTCGATGCCGTCCAACGTGGCCGAGCTGCTTGAAGAAGCCGCCTCCGAACTCGAGGACGAGGACAAGGAACTATCCGTCCGCGTGAACTCGGCGGCGTCGCTACTCGACCAGATAAGCAACGACCCCAACATAAAGCAGCACACCCGGACCGAGATATGGAACCTGGCATCCCAGGTAGAAGGCCTCGAGGACTGAGGCCGAATAAAAGTATAAAAAGCTGGGTAGAGACCTTATAACTAAGGGGTAATCAAATCAATGCCGTTCGATTTTCTGAAAAAAGGCGAAGGAGCGAGCGAAGACATCGTCGAGGATGACTTCGTCGAACTCGACGCACAGATGAGCGAAACCGATGAAAAAGTAGTTATCCGCGCCGCGACTCTCAAAGAGTTCGGTGACGTGGAAAAAGTCCAGCAGCACCTGAGAAACGACCACATCGTGTGGGTCAACATCGCACCCCTGAAGAACAGGGACATGACCGACCTGAAGCGCGCCGTCAAAAGGATGAAGAAGACGGTCAAGGCGGTCGACGGAGACATGGCAGGTGTCGACGAGGACTGGATAGTGGTCTGCCCCAGCTACGCGACCATCGCACGCTCCAGCGACAGAGTAGAAGACGAATAAGACGTCAATCGCCGCCAGTATCCTTCACGTATATCCGGTGTTCACTGCCTCCGGTATCTTCAGCCCTGACAGGGAAGTTCCTTCTGTATCCTAGGTGCTCGACTATGTCGAACGCAGGCCGGTTAAGACGCGGCTTCTCACTTCCTTCCTCCGAAGTCAGGAAGACAGTCACGTCGCCTTCTTCATAGTCAACACTTACACCGAAACGGCCCTGCGGCTCGAGATGCTGCTTTACCAGCGACCGAAGCTCTTCCTCAATATCACTCATCCTATCTCCTCAACCACGGATTCTATCTCGGAAAGATAGCTTTCATCCAGCCCGTGTCCCACCCCCTCCACTATGACCTGTCGGGCATCTAGAAGTTCGAGACGTTTCTCAGCTATATCTCCGTAGCCGAAGGCACCTATACCGAGACGGCCGCGGTACTCTTTCTCTCCGTACAGCAGATACAGGTCGCCCAGCTCTTTCTCGGAAAGCACGTTGAGAGAGGGCTTGTCCTCGACACCCGAGCTGAAACGCCTGTTGAGTATGCGCTTCATCCGGGAAAGCTGTTCGTAGTCCTCCCTGAAATCAGGAGACATCGAGCAAAGAACCTGGGCCTCGGGCGAGAACTCCGGGGATGCGGCAAAACCACAGACTGCGCCCCAGGAAAAACCGAAGACGTACACGCCAGGGTCGTCGTACTCTGAGAGGACTTTTTTCGCCTCCTCTTCCACCCCTTCAATATTTTCCTGGAGGCTGTTGCTCCACTCGATATCTATGAACTCGGGACTGATGCCCTGCTGGCCGAAAGCTCTTCCGACCCTTGCGTACTTCTCCTGTCGCGTTGACTGGCCTCTCCCCGGTACTACGAGAACTATCTCCCTCCCCATATCTTCAAGCAGGAGGTTGAAAGTAATGAATTTTTCGTCTCAGATATCCTCGGAGCCAGCATGCTTCTCCATCCCGAGCTGGTCCCGGACCTCGTCAAGATCGCTTTCTATCTGCTCTATCCTGTCAAGGACCTCTCCAACCCCGAACTCCACGAAATCCTTGACGCACTCACGGCAGTAGATCTCGCCGTTGAACTCTATGGCGTTCTCGGGCAGTTCCTCGGGTTCTTCGCCTCCAAAATCTATCATCTTCCCGCATTCAGTGCATTCCCGTTCGTATACCATGTAAGAGCTAGAGAACTTCTAGAACTTAAAATTATCAGACGTCGCCGGTCGCCCATGTCCAGGCCTTCTCATCCACGTCCTCCAGGTCGACATCTCCCAGGCCGTTCTCCCAGGAATCGCAGCGGTACCTCTCCGATATCACGTGACCGTCGCCGTTCCTGGCGACCATCGCGCCTTTACCCGGCGCGTAACCAAGCATCTCGGCGTACTTGTCGGCACCTGTCAGCCAGTACTCGGTCGCACCTTCACGGGTGGCGACATCGAGGTCGCCGCGGAGCATGACAGGCACTTCTTCCCCTGCAAGTTCCTCGAGTTCCTCTCCCAGCCCGGCTTCAGGCATGACGACCGCGTGCCGGTCGCCCTGCGAAAGAACGTAGCGGCCGCTCTTTTCCTGGATGATTCCCTCGTACCATTCCTCTTCTCCCCGGAAATGGGCCAGTGTGCGCGTTGAAATCTCCATAGTCCGTTAACACTCTCCTGGAGCTATTTTAAGTCAAGACGCCCGTGAAATCTTTTATCTCTTTTTGTAGCGCCACACCACACAAAGACCCAACTATGTAATACGAAACCAGTATTTACAGCCTTTAAAGACACTATCGTATTACAAATCTAGTTTAGGCGTGTGACGTCAAGGTTCTGGGGCGCGGAGGTGTCGATGTGCAGCACCTTGTGAAGCGTCGATGCCAGGGAGAAGCACTTGGACTCCTCGCCGTGGTTGGTGAGGATGCGGTTCGGCGTTGACCGCAGATTCTTCGAGAAGTTTATTATCTGCTGGCGGTCGCTGTGAGCCGAGAAACCTGAAACCGTCGAGGTATCAAGGTTGACATCGACCCTCTTGCCGTTGACCTTGACCTGTGAGCGGCCCTGCTGTATCTTGTTTCCTAGCGTTCCTGACGCCTGGTACCCCACGAATATCATCGCGTTGTCGGGATCTTCCGCAAGGTTCTCCAGGTAGGACAGCACGGGCCCGCCTGTAAGCATACCCGAAGTCGCGAGTATGATGCATGGGCCATCCTCGTAGACCTGTTCGCGCTCGCTGTTCGAGCCTATCGGATAGAGCTGGTCCTTCAGGAACGGAGAATCCTCGTCCTTGAAGACCTTCCGCTGCACCTTCTTTGACAGAAACTCAGGATAGGCTGTGTGGAGAGCGTTCGCGTCGTTAATCATGCCGTCGATGTAGACAGTGTAGTCGAAGTAGTCACGGTCAAGCTCGTCTGCGAGAAGACCGAGTATCTCCTGCGACCTTCCGACCGCGAACACCGGAACGATGACCTTGCCGCCCTTCTTCAGCGTCTGCTTTACCTTCGAGAGGAACTTCTTCTGGGCCTCCTCGCGCGGCTGCTGCTTGTCGTCCCGGCCGCCGTATGTTGACTCCGTTATCATGGTCTCGACACGCTTGAAGTTGGTATCCGCCGGTCTCAGCATCTCGGAATCGTCGTAGTTGTAGTCTCCAGTGTAGAGAATGTTGTGAAGACCTTCACCGACGTGGAGGTGGACGAGCGACGAGCCGATTATGTGGCCCGAGTTCTTCAGCGTCAGCCGCATGTCCGGTGTGATATCCGTTACCTCGCCGTAGTCCGGCGTTATGGTGCGCTTGACCGCCTTCTTGATGGCTGATGAGTCGTACGGCGCGTCCTGGTTCTCCGAGTGCGCGATGCCGATGTAGTCAAGCGTGAGCATTATCATAAGGTCGCGCGTCGGCTTCGTACAGTAAAGCGGGCCGTCGTACCCCATCTTGTACAGGTATGGTATCATGCCGCAGTGGTCCATGTGCGCGTGTGACAGGACGACCGCGTCAAGGTTCTGCAGGTCGAGCTCCGGTGCGTCAAGGTGCGGGTAGTTGTCCGGCGTCCCCGGCTCGGCGCTCGGGTTTATGCCGCAGTCCATCAGGACGTTCGACTCTTCCGTCTGGACCAGTATGCATGACCGGCCGACCTGTCGGAATCCTCCAAGCGAGGACACACGTATCCATTCGTCGCCGACCGTTTTCTCAAGTCTTATCTTCTTCCCGACCTCGTGCAGGAAATCCTTCCTGAACTCCGGGTCTTCAACGGTCAGTTCACGGGCCCTGTCAACGATCTTTGACTGTATGGCAGGTACCCTCTCCACCTGCGGCGCCCAGTAAGTCGCTTCGCGTATATCTTCAAGACCGTCCCCGTTATGCCCTATAACAGCTCCTGGTTTCTCCGCTCTTATTATCATCTTTCCAAGCGAGGGCTGGAATATGATGTTTTCGATACCGGCTTCTTCGTCGACCATCTCCTTCACCCGGTCCTCAGCGGTTTCCGGGTCCTTGAAGAGCTTGGAGGAAGGTCTCACCTCGACTCTCTTCTTCAGCGATGAAACTATCTTCTTGACAGTATCCGAGTTGTCAAGGAAGAAGTCCTTGCTGTCCGTATAGATAACTATGTCCGAAGCCTCGAAACGGATATCCGATACGTCCGCGTCCGAGGGCAAAAATTCCTTTACATCTTCTAATTCTTCCATCTTAATCAACCTAGTATAGTTCTTTACCTAAAGGCAAAACCAGCGTTATCAGGCCAGGTGGGACTCTACTTCCTTCTCCTCAAGCACCTGGAAACCGTCCTCTGTTATCTCGGCCACCATGATGCCGTTGCCGGAAGCCGTGTCGCGCTCCATCGCGGCCTGGACAGCTCTCGTGGCGAGTTCCCGGCCTTCGTCGTGGCCCAGGCTGTCTTCGTAGCCGTCTTCCAGGACTCCGAACGCCATCTGGCTTCCGGAACCTGTGGCGGTGTATTCCTTGTGGCCCATGACTCCGCCGGCCGGGTCAAGGCTGTATACGATGCCTTCGTCTTCTTCGATGCCGCCGACGATGAACTGGTTCATGAAGGGGACCATCTTGTTGCCGTGGAGGATGTTCGCAAGCAGTGTGGAAGCGCCTTTAACGCTGAGCTCCTTGGTCTCCAGCTTGTGGAGCTGGAGCTGCGAGCGCATCACCCGCACTATCTTCTGGGCGTCTCCGACGCTTCCCGCGATGGTGAGACCTATCTGGTCGTCAAGCTGGTATATCTTCTTCGCGTGCTTGTTGCTGACCAGTCGGCCTCCAAGCGCTGCGCGCCTGTCAGCTGCGAGTATCACACCTTCCTCCGTCGTCAGTCCGATAGTAGTTGTACCGGTTTCGAAATTGTCCACGTCTTCGGTTCCCGTTTGAGCTTCTTTCATCATATATCACATCCCCAGAAATAGGCGGCCTTAAAACCTTATGCAAAGTTTTGAGCTTTAACTTTAAATAGGTACTGCGTTTCCAAGAGAACCAAGAGAAAGAGAGGGAAAGATTACGGTAGTTCTTGCGAAACCTATCTTCCTCTCGGATGGAAGCTGTTTAGAGAACTAAGTCAGTAGTTTTTCGCGAAGTAGGCCCATTTCCTGGCGTCGTCGCCGCAGACTGCGCATTCCCCATCGATTTCGGATTCTCGGATAGTCTCGGGTTCGGAATCTTCCTGGAACGGCAGCACGACTATCTCGGCCGCGACCTCTTCCTTGACCTCGTCCTCACAGCCCGGGTCACCGCACCACCGCGCCTTCACGTATCCACGGTTCTTGCCGATGGTGCCGAGAATCTCCTGCTTCGACTCGGCTTCGCGGATGTTTTCCTCCAGGTACTCCTCCAGCTCAGAGTAAAGCGAGTCCTGGATGTCGTCGAGAAGCTCGTCGACTCTTTCCTCCACATCGCTTCTGTCGACTGTCTCCTCTCCGCCGGTGTCACGCCTGGCCGCCGTTACTTCGCCGTCTTCGACTTCGTTGGGTCCGATCTCAATTCTCAGCGGGACGCCTTTCAGCTCCCACCTGTTGAACTTGTAGCCAGGGGTTCTCGAGTCATCGTCGTCGAACTCGACCCGGAACGTTTCTCCGAGTTCGTCCGCGACCTCTTCCGCGTATTCAAGGACCCGGTCCCTGTTGTCATCCTGGTAAATCGGGACCACTACTATCTGGACCGGGGCGATGGATGGCGGAAGCCTGAGCCCGTCACCGTCGCCGTGGGCCATTATCAGTGCGCCGATAGTCCTTGTCGATAATCCCCAGCTGGTGGTCCAGCACGTCTGTTTCTCGGCGTTCTCGTCCTCGAACTTTATTTCGAACGCTTCCGCGAAGTGCTGTCCAAGCTGGTGCGATGTCCCGGACTGGATGGATTTGCCGTCAGGCATCAGGGTCTCGATGGTCGTGGTGTACTTCGCGCCGGGAAACTTGTCGTGCTCCGGCTTGTAGCCGAGGATGGAAGGTATGGCGAGGTGTTCCTCGACGACTTCCTGGTACTGTTCAAGCCGCAGCATCGTCTCCTCGTCGGCCTCTTCCTCAGTTTCGTGAGCGGTGTGGCCTTCCTGCCAGAGGAACTCCCGCGTTCTCAGGAAAGGCCTTGTGTCTGTGGCCTCCCAGCGGACTATGTTGGCCCACTGGTTGAGCCGCATCGGCAGGTCGCGGTGGGAGCGTATCCATTTGCTCATGAAAGGCGCGATGATGGATTCGGAGGTCGGTCTGACTGCAAGACGTTCTTCAAGCTCTTCGTCGCCGCCGTGTGTTATCCACGCTACCTCTGGCGAGAACCCTTCTACTATATCGGCTTCTTTTTCAAGGTAGCTTTCCGGTATCATCAGCGGGAAGTACGCGTTATCGACCCCGGTCTCCTTGATTTTCTGGTCGAACTCATTTTTTATCGATTCCCAGAGCTTCATGCCGTATGGCTTGATAACCATGCAGCCCTTGACCGGGGCGTAATCTGCCAGGTCCGCCTTCTTGACGACCTCCGTGTACCATTCAGAGGGGTTCTTGTCCTTGTCGACTGTTATCCCTAGTTCTTGAGACATCCGCCTTCACCTGTAGAAGACTGCCGGATATATCTTTTAGTAGGTTTTGAAAGCCTGCGGCCGGTGAAGGAATCTTCAGCTCCTCGACGAGGGAAAGAACTCTTTAACCTGAGCTGTCAAGACCTTGTTATGACCGAGGAAGAAAGGTTCGAGTGCCCAGAGTGCGGAGATGTTTTCGGCTCAGAAGAGATGCTGCGCGAACACGCGAAGATGTCGCATGGTTCAGCCTCTGTAGCCGACCTTCCTCCTTCTGGAAACGCCACCAGTATCCTGAAGAAGCTGAAACCCGGTTCATGGAGTTCTTTCGGGAAAGGTTTCGCCGCCGGCTTTATACTGGCAGGACTGGTTCTCGGCGGTCTGCTTGCCTGGGGTACGTACACCAGCCAGGTCCCCGTCACGGTCGTGACATGTGACAACTGCAGCTACGACCAGTTCCGCGAGACGACCTCCAAGATGTACAACGCGCGGTACAACGAGGTCGATTACAGGAGCGAGCGGGGTCAGGAGCTTATCGAGAAGTACGGTATCAGCTACGTACCGGCCTTCATCATCGACAAGAGCGTGAACGAGACACTGGCCTTTAAGCGGGTCAAGTCGATAGCAGTCGAGTATCCTGACGCCTACGTCGTGCCGGACACCGAGTCCAAGGTTGCGCAGCAGCTGAGCTCGGGTAAGCGGCTGGAGCAGTAGGGATAAAAGAATTGGTCGGGTAAAGAAGTTCCAGATGGATATTTCTATCATAAGCGACACCCACTTCGGCTACAAGTGGGGAGAAGAGCGTGGAGAAGACCCGTTTGAGAACGCACGCGAGGCGTTCGAGGAATCGTTGGACGCCGACCTCATCCTGCTTCCTGGCGATATCTTCGACAGGAAGATACCTAAGCAGGAGGTCCTGGACAGGGCCGCCGAGATACTCTCGATTCCCATGGAAGGCGACCGAACAGTAGAGACAGATGCCGAACTCGGGATGCACGGCTCCGGGATACCTGTCGTCGCTATCCACGGGACGCACGAGCGCCGGCCGTCGAGCTACACCAATCCCATCGAGCTGATGGCGCAGACCGGCCATCTGTACCACCTTCACAACGATAACATAGTCTTCGAGAAGGATGACAAGAAAGTCGCTGTCCACGGTATGAGCGGCGTTCCCGAGCAGTACGCCCCGAAAGTCCTGGAGAAGTTCGCGCCAGAGCCTGTGGAGGACGCTTTCAACATACTGGTACTTCACCAGTCCATCGAGGGCTTTGTATACACCGGCGAGGGCGATTACCTGACCCTGGAGCAGCTGCCAGAAGGCTTCGACCTAATAGTAGACGGCCATATCCACTGGTACAACATCGACCGTTTTGGCGAGGGAAAGCCGCTTGTCTTCCCTGGTTCGACGGTCACGACGCAGATGCGGAAGATCGAGGCCGAGAAGGACAAGGGCTTCCTGCGGCTTGACACTACGGAGGGCGAGCTCGAGTTCGTTCCTCTTGACCGGCCGCGAGACGTCCATTACGTCGAGATAGAGGCCGACGGGGAGAGCTGGGCCGCCATCAAGGAGCGGGCCAGGCAGGAGCTGGAAGGCATCAGCGGTGACAGGAAGCCTCTGGTCAACCTGAAGATAACAGGCGAGGCCTCGGGCAGAGTCAACCCTCGCGAGCTGAAGCAGATGTTCCGGGACAGGATGTTTCTCAACGTCAACTCGTCCATCCAGCGCGAGACAGGAGGAGGCGAAAGCATCGACGAAGAGGTCGAAGCCATGGAGAAAGGCCGGGAGATACTCCAGGAAAAAGTTGACGACGTCGGGATAGATGAGGAAGAGCTTTTCCAGCTTCTCGAGGATGGGAACAGCTCGGAGGCGCTAAAACACCTGAAGAAAGCGGAGTTCGATGGCGATGATACGGGAAGTTGAACTGGATAACTGGAAGTCTCATCACGAAACCCGGCTAGAGTTCTCCGAAGGGGTGAACGCTTTGATAGGGACGATGGGCTCCGGCAAGTCCAGCGTCTTAGAGGCCATAACCTTTGCCCTCTATGGAACTACGCCAGCACTGAACGCGCGAGAAATCACACTCGATGATGTCATAAGACGCACTCCCTCAGAAGCGGATGAGGCGACGGTCCGGGTCGAGCTGGAGGTCGAGGGAGACCGATATACTGTTGAGCGGACCGTTGAACGCGATAAAGGCACCACGCACTCCGAGCTGCGGCAGGAAGGAGAGCTGCTTGAGGCGCCATCGACCCAGGAGGTCACGGAACAGGTCGAGAAACTGCTGGGTATGGACTTCAAGTCGTTCATCCGCGCCGTCTATTCGGAGCAGAACAACCTCGACCTCTTCCTGGAGATGCGGCCCGGGGACCGGAAGGAGCGCATCGACGAACTCCTAGACCTTGACCGCTTCGAGGACGCCCGACAGACCACTGTCAGGGTCGAGAACAAGCTTGAAGACGAACACGGCAGGAAGCAGGAAGAGGTCGGCGAGCTCGAGGACGAGATAGACCAGGACGAAATCGAAGCCCTGGAAGAAGATATAGAAGAGCACGAAGAAGAGCTGGAAGAGATAGAAGAAGACCTGGAAGACATAGAAGACAGGATAGAAAATGCGGGCGAGAAGAAGGAAGAGCTGGAGGAGAAAAAAGAGAGGTACGAAGAGCTGAACGAGCGGCGGACAAAACTCGAGACCCGTCTCGAATCCATCGATGAAAGGCTTGAGGAGAAACGCGAGAAAATCGGGGAGGTCGAAGACGCCCGGGAAAAACAGGAGGAAGCCGAGGAAGAGCTGGAAAAGCTGGAGGAAAGCGAGGAACGGATGAAGGAGCTCCGGCAGGATATCGAACACGAGGAAGAGAAGAAAGAGCGGCTGGAGGACAAGGTCGACGAACTCGAAGAGAAAGCCGAGAAATTCGAAGAGTTCGAGGACGTGGAAGAAAAACTTGATGCCCGGGAAGAGAAGATAGACGAGATAAAAGAGGCCGGGAACAGGAAGTACGCCGAGAGACAGGAGCTCCAGGAAAGCCTTGAAACGATAAAGAACAGCGACGGCGAGTGCCCCACCTGCGGCCAGGAGATGGACGAAGAGCACCGGGAAAAACTTCTGAAGGAAAGAAAAGAACGCGTCAAGGAGCTGAAGAGAGAAGAGAAAGAACTGCGGCAGAAACTTGAGAACGTCCAGGAAGAGAAAGAAGAACTTGAGGAGAAACGGGACGAACTTATACAGTACCGCGACGCCAGCGAAAAACTGGAGGAAAGGAGAGAAGAGCTCGAAGACGTCGAGGAGAAGCTTGAGAAGTACGGCGACGAACTCGCAGAACTGGAAGAAAGTTTCGACGCAGACCGGGTGGAAGAGCTGGAAGAACTCATGGACCGGCTGGAAGAGGTCGAGGAAATCGAGGAACTTGAAGAGAAGAAGGAACACTTGGAGGAGAAGCTGGAGGATACTGTAGAAGAACTCGACGAACTGGAGTACGATGAAAACCTCCTCGAAGAGACACGGGAAGAACTCAGCGAGCTCAAGCAGGAACGCTCCGTGAAGACTAACAAGAAAGATTCCCTCACAGAGCTGGTGGAGGAGAAGAAGAAGCGGCTGGAGCAGATGGAGGCCCAGGTCGAGAAACTCGAGTCACTTGAAGAAGAACTGGAGCACCTAGACCGGCTGCTCGACTACGTGCACGACTACAAGGTGGGACTGGAAGAGACGCAGGTCTCCTTGAGAGAGCTTTTTGTCGAGCGCCTAAACGAACTGATGGACCAGATATGGAGCCAGGTCTACCCGTACGACGACTACTACTCGATACGGCTGAACGCCGAGGACGGCTACCTGCTGCAGCTGCTCGACTCGGAGAACAACTGGATATCCGCGGAGGCCGAGGTCTCGGGAGGCGAGCGCCACTCCGCCGCGCTGGTTATGAGGCTGGCGCTGACGTTCGTGCTGTCCCCGAAGATAAACGTGCTGATACTCGACGAGCCGACCCACAACCTTGATTCAAGCGCGGTAGAAGAACTGGCGGAGACCCTTAGGGAGAGAACCAGCGACCTCATGCAGCAGCTGTTTGTCGTGACACACGACCCCACTCTCGAGTCGGCGGCGACCGGTAAACTGTACCAGTTCGACAAGAAAGGCACCGACACCGGATTGACCGAGGTCGAGGAAGTCCGGTGACTACATGAACGCTTCCGCGTCCCTGTCCTTCTGCTCCTCTTCCTGGCGCCATTCTTCAAGCGCGTTCTCAAGCCCCTGGCCCGAGTCGGATTCCTCTGAACGGCGTTCCCTGACATCGATGAAAGTCGGGTAGTTAACCGCCTCCCCTATTACTATCGCCTCTCCTGTCTTGAGCGACGGTATCTGCTTTTTCACGTCGCTGGTTATCCCCTCGCTCGACTGGGAGATGTGCTCCAGGTCGTTCGGGTTCGTCACCCTGAGTATGAACTGGGTGTTGCACTGCGACAGCGCGGTAGTAGAAAGCCGGACAGGACGCTGGGATATCAGGCCGAGCGATGCGTGGAACTTCCGGCCCTCCCTGGCTATCTTCTCGATGACAGAACGGGAAGGGGACGGCTGCTTCTCCGGCGCAAAGTTGTGCGCCTCCTCCACAAGGTACAGGAACGGCGGAATCGAGCCTGAACGTCTCAGGCGGAAGAAGCGGCGGCCGAAGTAGGCTGCGATTATCTGTTTCTTCTTGTGGTTGATGACCTCGCCCAGGTCTATTATGTTGAGCTTCCCCGGCTCCATGTCCCCGGCTGAAGGCGAATCCGTTTTCCCGAACACCTGCATCGACTTCATCTCGCGCAGCGTATCAAGCAGCACATACCGGGTTCCCGAGTTCATTTCCTGCTCCTCTATCACCTTTCGCAGGTCGCGGAGACCGAAATCTGTGTTCTCGCCTTTTTTCAGCTCGGAGAACGCCTTGGACAGCTCGCGTCTCTGGGCCGGCGAAAGATCGAAGTAGGCATCTATCTTGTCGGCTGAAAGGTTGCTTACAGCTATACTCACGTTCCTGTCGCCGAAGACCTTCGTCTTCGCCATGTAATCCTCGTCCTCCGCGAACGAGGTGTAATCGCCGTGGGGGTCGACCGCGAGCACGGCTGGCGAGGTTTCGCGGTCAAGCACTTCTTCGAGAAGCACGGAGGCGGTGTACGATTTCCCTGCGCCGGACTGCGCGAGTATGGCGAAGTGTTTCTGCAGCGTATCCGTCATGTCGACCGAGGCAGTCACGTCCTGCTGCTGCACCTCGCCGATTTCAAGCCCGGAATCCACCAGACCAAGAAATTCTTTTACGCGACCAGTATCCGCTTTCTCGACCCTTTTTCCAGGGGCAGGAGCTGACGAGACACGGCTTATCATGCCTTCCTGGAACTTGCCCATTATGCGTGCTTTCGCGACCGATACCTCCCATTCCTCTGTCGGGAACTTCTCCTGGACTTCTTCACCCGACCGCATGGCCTCGGCGATGCTCTCCGCGTTCTCAAAGTATTCGTTCGCCCTGTAGACCTCGGCGACCCGTGCGATGACCTTGCCGTCCGCTTCATATTCGACGTAGCTTCCTTTACCGACGTTTTCCTGAAACACGAAGTAGAACTCTTCAGAGGTCGGGGTGTCCTCTCTTCCGACGACCGTGCCTATCATACAGACTGTTTGGTCAAAAACCGATTTAACTCTGGGTGAAGAAGAACACCGCCGAGAGCATCATCAGCACTAAAACGTGCACCATCCCGAGACCAGGGACGTTCCTCGGCTGGGCCTTCCGCGTGTTTCCGGTCGTGTTGGTCTTGCTGGCTGACAGCACGTCGACCGCGAGCATGTCTTCGCCCGAGATAGGCGAGTCAACAGCTTCTGCCTGGATGCGGAGCTTGCCGCTCTGCTCGTCGGCATCGATATCCGAGTTGCCGCCGTAAAGCTCTACCTGGAAATCCTTCGAACTCCTGGCATCGACGGTCGTCGTGAAGCTTCCTCCTGACTCGGAGACGAATTCTGTGAACTGGACGATGTGGGGCTGGGAGACCGCATCCTGTATCTCGATGTTGAACTTGCGCTGCTCGTCCTCGACGTTTATTATCCTGAACGAAACCCTGCGTGTGTCTCCGCTTCCGACATCCATCCTTTCCTGGTTGAAGACGATGGGCCAGGAGTCGTACCAGATGCCGTCGAAGCAGCTGATTTTCTGGTCGGAGCCAGAGAGGTCGAAAGTGACAGAGTCTCCTGTCTCGTAGAGCTTTCTCTTCCTGTTGTCAGAGTTCTTGAGCGGGTACTTCGAGCCGTCAAGGATGCAGTAGCTCTGGTCGCTCGCAACACCCATGACCGAGTTATCGTCCTTGCAGAGACTGGTCTGGCATTTCTGAGTGACGAGATGTTCGCCGTCGTCGTCTCCACCGCAGAAGCCGAGTGTCGCGACCGTCTGGTTCGGGCTTCCGCTCGGGACAGGAGTCCAGCTGTTGCTGGAAATCTTCGAGTAGGACCAGTCGCTCTCGCCAGGCTTGTAGGTGTAGCTTCCTGAGAACTCTCCTGCTGATTCCTGGTTCTCTATGTACTGGTTCCAGTCGTCGTCGATACCCCCGGTGACCGCGTAGGGGTGGTCCTTGACGTAGCTGGACTCTATCCATCTGACTCCCTCTCGACCGTAGAGCGAGTTCTCCTGGCAGGTTTCCTGGTTTCCGTCGCCGTCGAGGTCGCCGTAGTCCTGATCCCACCACTTGTAGACGGTCTCGGAAAGACCCTTAGTGTTCGAAGCCAGTCCGCAGAACTCCGAGTCACGCTTCAGGCGGCCGACCTCCTCGTCCGGTTCGTCGACGTTTAGAGTGGTGCTCGACGGCAGTACTTTCGGGATATGGCTCCTGTCGATGCAGACGTCCTGGGAGTCGGTGCACGCGTACAGACCGTCGTACTGGGCCGGGCTTGTCGATTCTCCTATCTCTTCGAGCAGGTACTCGCTCAGGTCGTCTCCGCACATAGGGGGTTCGAGAGCCGTGGTGCTCTCCCCGACTTTTGTCCATCCGGCGCCGGAGGCCCAGTACTCGTCTTCGCCATCATTTCCATCGTTATCGTCGTTATCGCGCTCGCCCTCGAAGTATACGTCTCCCCACATCACCCATTTCCGGTTGCCGTCCTTGAACGTGATGCCTTCGCTGTCACCTGTGTTGAGGCCGAGACCTGAGTCAGGCCCTGTAAGGTCGATGTTCCACGCCATCTTCTGCTGCCAGGACGAGAATATCTGCGTATACCGGTACTCGCCAGTGTCCCATCCCTGTTTTATGTAGTCAGGGTCTATCCAGACGCCGTCGCCCGCGTCCGCCACCTCGGAGCCGTCTCTTACTATGCTCTGGGACGCCACATCGGCGAACGAGTTGGCGAACACCTTGTCCGTCTTGAGCGTCGTCGATGCATCAGGGTTGTCTCTCTTGCTGACGAACTGCCGGTAGTACGTCGATCCCGCGGGGTAAGGCTTGCCGCGGTTGGATATGCTGGTGGTCAGGTTCTTGGTGACAGAGAACTGGTCAGCCCACTTCTGTCCGCCGCGCGAGTCCTGCCACTTAGTTATGTCACCGTCCTCCGAGCTCTTGCTGGAGTCGAAGCTATAGGAATCGTAGACCGACGTGTTCATACCTGGTTCGAGCTGGTTCGAGTCATCCGAGATATTGTTGATGTAGCCGTTGAAATGCGGCGTGTAGGCGTCGACATCTGTGGTCTGTGGATGGTAGTCCTCATCTCTGGCGCCCTCGGAAAAGTTGCTGTAGAACAGCGGCTCGTAGTTATCAGATGCGGTGTTCGTGTCGTCGCAACCGGAAAGTGCCGGGTCGCAGTCGTCTTCAACTGCTATGCCCCACGAGCTTCCAGCCGGGTTGTGCTCTGAATCATCCGGGTTCTGGTTCTTCCGCCAGTAGAAATCTATATCGCCGTCATCCGCGACACCGTCGCCGTTGCTGTCCTGCAGCGCCGCACCTTTAGTGCTTGAGACCATGCCGCTTCCCGAGTTCCTGAGGTACTGGTTCACGCGTTCATCGTCCAGATCGAACCATTCTCCACCCGCCTCTGTCTGGCCGCCCTGCAGGTCGACATCATAGTTGTCACCGGATACATCATCTCCCGTGCCTCCAGTGTTACCCTGGTCAATGTTTAGGCAGACCTCCCAGTCAGGCGAGTTTGTACCCTCCTCGTACTGGTCAAGCACCTGATCAGGTGCGACGTTCGCCACAGTTCCCTCGCTGACTTCTTTGCCGCGGAGCACGCAGTCCGAACGGGTGTCGACGCACTGCTGGTAGTCTATGTTGTTGCTGCTGAACTTTCCTTCGTTGACTTCTGGACCTTCCATGTAGGCCCAGTACTCGTCTGTCTGGTCTCCGCAGACCTGGTTCCCTGGCCCGGCTCCCGGTCCGCCGGTACCCTGGTCGTCCCAGTCGCATTTCACTATCTCGTCGCCCGAGATGCGGTTGACCGCCTTGCAAACCGAGTAGCTGTCAGAGGGAACGTAGGACTCCGACTGTATCTCAACTGCGTCCCAGGCCGATGTCCAGTCTGGCGAGCCCCGGTTGCTTGAACCTGCCTCGGTGTAGTAGTCCACGTACTTGAGGCAGACCCTGTAGTTGCCGGAGCAGGAGGTATCTATCTTGCTCCTGTAGTCCTGGCGACCGCCGTTGACGAGAGCCATCTGCCCGACTTTATCGTTGCCAGCCGGGTTCTCCGTGCTTATTATACCGACGCCCTCTGCTATGACAACGAATCCGTCGCTGAGCCCCTTCGGCCCGTCCGCGTCAACCGTCAGCCGGGAATCCCAGGCGCACCAGACCGCATCGCCGCCTGTCGAGGCGCCGGATACATCGTCGCCGTAGGCAGTGAAGTCTGTGAACGTTCCTGCCGGGTCGTTGTCCGATTTGCCGCCGTACTCGTCGTTTTGGGTATCACCGCCTCCGTCGACCACATTGTTCGTGTTGCAGTTTTTGGAACCGGTCTGCTCCCAGCTCCGGTAGTCGCCCGCCGAGTCGTAGTCAGAAGTCGTCGCGCAGTCGCCGCTGGCGCTGCAGCTACAGGTCTGCTCGTTGCTCGGTCCGCAGCTCCAGCTGGTTGAACAGCCGTTGCCTGAGCACTTCTTCGCCTTGCATTTTTCCTCCTTTATCTTTCCGCCGTCGTTGGTGCAGCTCTCCTGTTTCAGGGAGTCGCCGCTGGTGTACCAGTAATCGTTTTCCTCGTCGCCTGACTGGTCATCCGTTATCCGGCAGTCGACGTTACATGAATCAGAGACCGAGCAGGATCCATCGGTACAGGTAGTGCCGCTGCATGTGCTTGAGCTACAGCTTATAGAGCCTGTATCGTCGTCGCATTTGGCCTTGTCGTCGTCACAGGTCAGCGAGTCCTGCTGCCAGTTGCTGTCCGGGTCGCTGTCAGTGTCAGAGTCCTTGA
>JBDGRD010000014.1:0-3106 GCA_042218425.1 Candidatus Nanohaloarchaea archaeon | reverse complement strand
AAGTCGAGAAGGGACGACCAGGAGGACTTCTGGCGGTGGAGACAGGCCTTGACCCCGCTGTCACGAAGTCAGACGGCCTTTCCGGCAATGTCCTCGGCATAAAGGGGAAGGTCCCTGATACCACGACCTCTATAGAGATGGAGGTCGACCTGATGGAACGTCTCGTCGGCATGGAGGACGAGCAGGAAATCGAGAACATCAAGGAGAAAGAGGCCCTGATGATAAACGTCGGGACCACGAAGTCCGCGGGCATAGTGACACAAGCCGGCAAGAACGTCCAGGTGGACCTGAAGGTACCGGTGTGCGCAGAGGAAGGAGACCGGGTGGCGATTTCCCGCCAGATAGGCGCTCGCTGGCGTCTTATCGGCTACGGCAGGATAAAATCTGTCGGATAAAACAGGCGGTTTTTTAAAAAGCGAGGGAAAGAACTATTTTACCGATAACACCAGAATCGGTGGTCGCATGACTAGCTTCTTTAACCAACTCTTCACCCCGACTACAGGGGAAGACGCCCTCGTCAAGGTTCTACTGACGTTGCTGATACTGGTATTCGGCCACCTGGGCGTAAAGCTATTCTCGATGATGGTGAGAGCCTTCTGGATAGAGAACAAGGAAGGCTTGACGAAGAAGAACGTCAGGGAGCGTCACGAGGCGCTTCAGTACCTTTCCTACGTGCTGGACGCCGCGGTGATCGTTTTCGCGCTGCTCTACCTCAACACCGGTCTGACAGCGCAGATATCGAAGGAATTCGTGCAGTTCCTGCCGCAGCTCCTCTCAGTAGTACTTATAGGCATACTAGGCTTCATAGCCATCAACCTCTCGATAAAGGTCGGAAGCGAGTTCCTGAAGACCATCGGCATACAGAGCTACTTCCAGGAGGTCGGGCTTTCACGGAGCGCTCTCAACGTGATAGCAGGACTTGTAAAGGCGTTCCTGTACCTGCTGTTGCTGCAGATAGCGATGTCGCAGCTCGGGATAGGCGACACGTTCGTCGACGAACTGGTGAACGCATCCTCCTGGGCGATAGCCTTCCTGGTCGCAGGACTGCTCTTCTACGGGTTCAAGGACCTGTTCCAGAACTTCGCCGCAGGAGTCTACCTCAAGAACTCCCGGCTGGTGAGACCTGGCGAGGAGGTCAAGCTAGGCGAGGAGACGGGCGAGATAAGGGATATCGCGCTCTTCAGCACGACGGTCTCGACGGACTCAGGCTACACGCTACTGTCGCCCAACAAGAGGGTCATGGAATCTGACATCCGGTTCAAGCGGACCAAGAATGACATCGAAACGCTTGAAGATATCAAGAACCACTTTGTCGCGCAGAACCCTGACTACTGCGGGCCAGCCTCGATGGAGATGGCGCTCGACATACTCGGCTACCAGAACGACCAGGAAGAAATCGGCAAGAAATCGGAAATCGAAGACGGCGGAGCCAAACCTGCCAAACTGATGGATGCTGTAGAAGACCTGACAGAGAAAGAGGTAAGAACCGGTTTCGTGCCGGTAGAAAAGATAGCGGATATAGGAGACGAGTTCAAGGCCTGGTTCAACGACGGCGCGCTTATAGTCCCTCACTTCGACAAGCCGACGCTGTTCCCCGAAGCGGAGAGCGGCAACTACGTGCTTTCAGTCGGAGCAGAAGACGAGGAGATGCTCATAATAGACCCCAACAGCGACACGGGCGGGGTATACTACGTCGACAAGAGCCGGCTATACGACGCGATGGCGCAGCATCCTGAGGGGGGTTACATCGTCATCGCCCCGGAGGGTACCACAGCACACTGGAGGATAAAGAACGACCTGCTCTACTCGGAGAAGACGCACTACGACGAGCTTTCCAAGACCCTGGAGAACCGGATGAGAAAGATACTGAGACAGGGCCGGCTTCTCTCCGATGTCATGCCTCCATCCCTGGAGAAGTACATGGAGAAATGGAGGTCGGGGGAACCGGTCACCAGGATCTGGGGTCCAGAAACGGGGGAGGAAGATGAAGCTTCTGACGATAGCTGACACCGAATACGAAGAGTTCGAACCCCACTTCGACGAGACATACAACATAGGGGTCGACCAGGTGGCACCTGAGGTAGTCGAGAGCGAGCTCGAAGTCAGGCTGAACGGTCATACAGTCGACGAGTTCGACGCCGCGTTCATGGATATACCGGTGAAAAACGCTGTTTTCGGCCGCGTCATGATAGAGATGATAGAAGAGAAAAACGTCTCCGTCAACTACCCGTCGACCGCTTTCTTCGTTATGGCAAAGAAAAACTACCTCTACTACGTGCTCCACGAGCGAGGCGTACCGGCTCCCAGGACCGTCACGCTGGCTACCGAAAAGGCCGCGAGGAACATCGCGAACGAGATCGAGCCACCTCTCATCGCCCGGAGGATGGAGGAGCTCGAGGAGACCGAGACCAAGAAACTGGATGACAGGGACGAGATAAAAGGGTTCGCAGAAGGCTCGGAGTACGAGGAAGACGTCCTGATATTCCACGAATACGATGACGGGGACAAGTACAGGTGCCTGGTCATAGGAGACCAGGTGATATCGCTGAAAGAAGACTCCGAAAGCTGGAGGTTCACGGGGGACAACCTGAAGTACTCCAACATATCCGACACCCAGAAAGAGATCGTGATGAAAACCAAGCGGGCGCTTGGAACACCTGTCGCAGAGATACTGATACGCGGAGAGCAGGTCTTCGACATAGACCCCAATCCCGACCTGCAGGGATACAGCGATGTATCCGGCAAAAACACGTTTGAAGCCGTTGCAGAAGTCCTGAAAGGTGAAGAAGATTAAGCTCGCGATAGTCTACGGCGAGATATCTACCAAGCACCAGCTCATAATGGAGCGGGCGGAGGACATATTCGATTCCGTGCTTGCAGCCCCTATCGACGGCCTCAAGTTCGTCCACGGACCGGAAGAGAACAAGGTCCTCTACAAGGACACCGACCTCACAGAGTTCGACGCGGTCTACATAAGAATAGACGACCGGGACATGATGTTTGGAGAGCACCTTGTGGAAGTGCTGAACGACGAGGGCGTCGTGACCCAGGCGGAGAACGACACCTTCGCGTACGACTCGAACAAATTTTACAACATGAAAGTCCT
>JBDGRD010000013.1:0-2442 GCA_042218425.1 Candidatus Nanohaloarchaea archaeon | reverse complement strand
GGAACACGAAGAGTTCGAATCCCGGCTCGGGAACGTCGCGGTCACCAAGTCGCACATCGAGCGCGATGAACGCGTTTCGGAGAAATGGAACGAGATAATGGACAGCTTTTCCAGCGACGAGATAATCGACAAGATACATTTTTCGGAGATAGAGGAGATCGAGCTGAACCCGGAGTTCATGTTCCCCAACATCAGGATCAAGACTGGCGGCGACTGGAAAAGGATGTTCTTCTTCGAGGAAGAGACCGCCGAGAACTGCTTCAAGACGCTGCGTTACCGCCTGAACTCTTTCCGACAGGTCTTTGGCTAGGAGAACAGATAAAACATTCGCGTCGCTTCTTCTACTGGGAAGATGTCGCTCGCTGAAACCGTGGACTCCGAACCTGCAGCATCCGTCCGTGTAACCGACCTCGCGACTTACTGGTCGGCGGAGAACACGGATAACAGGTACGACTCGAAAAAAGACGCGCTTTCCGGGTACCTTCCCACGCTTGGAGGAAGGGAGGACGATTTCTACGCGGACATGACAAGAGCCGAGGAGCTGGAACGCCGGCTTGATACAGTGGAGCACAACCTTATGGTGTACCTGGAATCCATCGAGGACGAGCTTGTCGACGAGGACATATACGACCGGGCGCAGGATGTCATAACCAGCTACGAACCGGTGATGGATGTCAACAACGAGCTCGGCCGTATACGTGAAAGATTCGGAGTGAGCAGGTTCGAGGTCGTGGAGCGCCTGGAAGACGATATAAGAGAATACGCGGAAAGAAAGCGCGACCAGCTGTCAGATACCGGTCCCGAGGCGAAGAAGGCGGAGGAATGGATAGAGTACGACTGGCTCGGGGCCCGGGTAGACCTGCTGGTGCCCGGCGACCGCATAGTAGAGGCCAAGACAGGTAAACCGCGGCCGCGAGACGAGTTCCAGGCCGCGGCCTACAGGTTCGGTCACGCGCTCGAGACAGGTGAGACGCTTGAAGCCGAGGTTCTATACCTGCCGCACCTGAGAACGGTCCCTGTCCGCATAGGGAACGATGAGGTCGCCTTCACCTTCAACCAGATGCAGTCCGATATCGCGGCGCTCCAGTCGATAGCCGGGGAAAGGATCGAGGAAAGGTTCGAACAGGAAGGTATATCCTACGGAAAATCAGGCTCTCCGGAGGAGATGGCACGGGAAGCGGTAGACCGCGGCGAGGTCTCCCGTAGCAGGGCCGCGGAGCTACTTGAACAGGAGGGCGAGGCCGCACTAGAACAGCTTCTAGAGGATGACGACTGAAAAGTAATAAAACGGTTGTCGTCGCTCTTTTTCATCGAGGTACTGAAATGATGGAAAAAGACGAGAAAAGGATGCAGGGAGCTAGAGAGGAGTTCCTGGCGCTGACCCATACTTCGGGGCCGAGAAGTCCGGGTAACGTTATCGATACCTCAGAGAAACTTTTCGGCCGGAAGCACAGCCCGGAAAGATGGCGTGCATGGTTCGACCTCCACTATATCGGAGCTATGGATACGAGAGAATCCTTCGGAGAGCTTTTCCTGGACCCGACCATGGAGGCCGCGGAGCTTGACGCACAGCTGGAAGAACTGCCCTCGAGAAACGAGTACTGGGACAGCCTGACGTTTGTGGAGGCCGAGCCTGTAGAGCTGGACGAGGACTGGTACCGGTTCGACATCGACGGTGAAACGGTTGCGAAGCCCGTCCTGCCTGTCGAATACGCCGCGGAGCACTTCCAGAGGCACGGGAACGAGACCCGGCGCCGAGAGCGAACGGAGAACGGCGACTGGATACGCGAGCTTGAAGCAGTCGAGGAAACAGGATGGGGCGACGTCAGGACGACTGTAACGGTCGAGAACGATTCCCGCCGGAAAAAAGATACTATCGAGGTAGAAGGCGAGTTCGGCTATCCTGGTTTTCTTGACAGCCCGTTCTTCCGTGAACACAACTGGCAGAGCTACCTTGAGAAGACGAGGTACCAGAGGATAGAGCCACTTATAGCAGATGTCGAGAACATCTACGAGGCCGCCAGGACCGCGGTCGTCGACGGTATAGACATAGCGGATTACGCTGACGAAGTTCCCGAGAGTGTCGAGACCGAGAGACTGTTCCTCGACGATATCACCGCGAAGAAGAACGAGGCCCGGCACGATGACTGGGACGACCTCTCGATTCGCGAAGCTGTCGACAAGTCAAGGCAGAGGACGCTACACGAAATTGAGAAGCTGCCGGGAGAGCCGGGGAAGGGATACTACGGCGACCTGAGCTCTGACCGCCTCGTGCTACCGCTCATGGAGTACCTGGAGGAGGGACGTGATGGAAGAGTTGCGCCCCGCGAGTACGTTGAATCCGGCGATAGTTCAGAGCGCGCAAAAGTCGGACGCGGCAACCTCCTCGCCGAGCTCTACTTCGACACCGTGGAAGACTTCGGCGAAGCCATGTACAGAGAA
>JBDGRD010000012.1:0-12122 GCA_042218425.1 Candidatus Nanohaloarchaea archaeon | reverse complement strand
CCGAGGGCTTACTACGAGGACGGCGACCCGATGGACATCCTCGTCCTGACAACGCACCCGACATTTCCTGGATGCGTCATCGAGGCCCGGCCGGTCGGAATCCTGTACATGGACGACGACGGCGAGCAGGACGACAACATCATCGCTGTCCCGACAGAAGACCCGAGATGGAGCGATGTCGAGAGCCTGGATGACATCCAGGACCACACGCGTGAAGAGATAGCAGAGTTCTTCCGGAGCTACAAGAACCTCGAGCCCAAGAAATCGGTCGAGATCGAGGGCTGGGGCGACGCCGAAGACGCGAAAGAAGCCATCGAGCGCTCCCAGGAGCTCTACAGCGAAAAGTTCGAGTAGGCTAGACTATCGAGGAGAGAAGGGTTTCCGCCCTTCCATCTCCTGCTTCTTCACTTTTCACCCTCCCGTTCTCCCTGTATATCAGCCTGTAGTTGTTCGAGGGATCTACCTCCAGGTCTCCTTCCTGCCAGGTTCCCTCTTCCTCAAGTATGTCCACCTCGCCGCTGGCCTGGATTATAACGTATCTGAGATCGTCCTCCACGAACGCCCGGTACTGCTGTCCCGGTCTGCCCTGGAAGTACTTTCCCAGTATACTGTCCGCTTCCTCCATGACCTTTTCGTCGTCTTCGGCGAGCAGCTCGGCCTCCACGTGGTCGAGGTATGAGTAAGCCACGCCGGTTCTTTGCGCGCCCGAGAGTTTTGAGTGTTTCGCTAGCTCCCGGTGCTGGAGTAGGTCGAGAGCCCGACCCGCCACACCTGGTACGCGAGCAGGTAGAACACCGGTCCCGCGACGAGCGCTGCGAGCTGCCAGAGACCCCAGGAGCCTTTCTCAAGGAAGAAAGTGGCAGGGAAGAACGCCGCAAAGGCTATCGGCAGCAGGGTGACAAGTATTATCTTGATTGGCACCGAGTAGATGCCGTAAGGGTACTTCCTGAAGTTGCTTATCTGGAAGAAAAACCAGAACAGCGGCTTGCTCCTGCCCGCCCAGAACCCTAGCGAGGACAGCGCCAGGAATATCGACCCGAATATCATGACTCCGCTGAGGATGGCGAAGAAGCCGTAGAAGAGCTTGGCTGGTGTCAAGAGGTTGACGCCTATCTGCGATGCGGCGTACATCAGGACCGCGATGTTCGCCAGGAATTTTGAAAGGTTGTCGTCCGACACCTTGGACGCGAAGACCTGGAAAAGCGGGTGCAGCGGCCTCACCAGGAACCTGTCCATCCTGCCTGTTATTATGTAGTCGTCTCCCAGGCTGTAAAGCGAGAAAAAGAAGATGTGGTGCAGGTTGAGCACCAGTCCCCCGAAGCCCGCGAGGAAAAGCATCTCGTTGAACGTCCAGCCCTGTATGGATTCGACCTGCGTGAAAATCAGGGTCAGGAACGCCAGCGACGCCACAAGGTTCAACAGCTGCGCGGTGAACCCGAGCACGAAGTCTGTCCTGTATATCAGCCGGGTCTTCCAGAAGATGACGAAGTACTTGACGTAGAGTTCAAGATGCCTCTTCACCTCGCCGGGCGCGTCCATGTCAACCACCCTGCACCGTGATCTTTGTCTTGGCTTTTCTCCACATCAGAAGCATGAAAGGCGCCAGCACAGCCATCCATATCACCTGCTGACCCAGTATCCGGAAGGCACCTTCTATCGATGTCCGGCCCATGAAGATCCGGATGGGGCCGTCCGCCATGACCGCGAAAGGCAGCGAGTAAAATATCTCTTTCAGTCCCTCCGGCAGAAGGTACAGCGGGAACAGCACGCCTGAGAAAAGACTGATGAATATGTTGCGCATCATCCGGATGCCGGCGTCGCTCTTCGTCCAGAAGACCAGGGTCGCCGTAGTATAGGCCATCAGGAAGGAGAGGTTGAACGAGAAGAAAAGGCTGACCAGGAAAAGCCCGGTTCTCAGCGGACCGGGAAAGCCGATGCTGAACGCCAGCCCCCCGATGACAGCGATAGGGGCTGCCTTCGTCAGCGAGTCGAAGAAAACCCAGCCGATCTCGTGCATGTAGGTATGGCCGATAAAGCTAACAGGCCGCTTCAGGAGGTTGACGACCGTTCCCTTCTCCACTAGCTCGCCGATGTATATCTCTGTCTGGAGGAAGGCCGACGTGCTGACGACCTGGCCCATGACAAGGTAGGTCATGACCTCGGAGAGACTCGAGTTGAGTGTTCCTGCCGCTGCTATCGAGCTCCAGATGGCGTGGTAAAGTATCAGCGTGGCGAGCGACGAACCGACTATCATGCCCGCCGCCAGACGGTAGGTCGAGGCCTCCTTGAACGTGATTTTCAGGACTGAAAGGTACCGGTCGAGGTGAATCATCAGAGACCCTCGTTGTATATCTTCTTCACGACCTCTTCTATGTCAGGCTCTTTTATCCGGAAATCCACCACCTCGTAATCCTCCAGTATAGACGCCATCAGGTCGGAGGCGGTTGTTTCCTCCCGGTTGAATATTATCTCTACATGGCCGTCATCCTTCTGCACCTCTTCAACTCCTTCCGCGGAGAAGGAGAACTCTTCTCCAGCGCGGAGTTCAAGTATAAGCCGCCGCGAGGTGAAACGGTCCACGAGCTCGTCTATGTCGCCGTCGTAGATTTTCTTTCCCTCGTCCAGCACGACTATGCGGTCGCACAGGTCCTCTATATCGTCTATATCGTGCGTGGTCAGCATGACGGTCACGTCTCGCTCCTGGTTCATCTCCCGGATGAAATCCCTTATCCGCTCCTTCACCGCGACGTCAAGCCCGATGGTCGGCTCGTCGAGGTAGACGATCTTCGGGTGGTGGAGGAACGCGGCCGCGAGCTCGGCGCGCATCTTCTGTCCGAGCGAAAGCTTCCGTACCGGCTGGTCGAGGAACTCTTCAAGCTGGAGCACCTCGTTGAACTTCTCCATCCGCTCCTCGTATTCCTCCTTCGAGACGTCGTACATCTCCCGGAGAAGCTTGAACGATTCACGGGCAGGTATATCCCACCAGAGCTGGGTTTTCTGGCCGAAGACCACGCCGATGTTCATCGCGTTCTTCTTCCTCTGCTGGAAAGGGTTCAGCCCGTCGACCTCGACTGTTCCAGAAGTCGGTTCAAGTATCCCGGTCAGCATCTTGACAGTCGTCGACTTTCCCGCGCCGTTAGGGCCGATATAGCCTATCATCTCGCCTTCCTCTATCTCCAGGCTCAGGTCTTCTACAGCGTGGACCTCCTCGTAGTCGTTCTTGATAAAGCTCTTCAGGTAGCCGCGGATTCCCTCGCCGCGGTGGTACACACGGAAGGTCTTGTCGAGGTCTTTTGCCTCTATCAGCGCCATGTCTAAAAACGCTGGAACAGTCTTTATAATTACTTAGAAAAGCTCGCCGAACTCTTCGAGAGCCCGCCTGTTCTCGTAGGAGCGCGCCGCCATCCTGTACTTCAGCCATGGAACCCGCGACCGGAGGATGGCCTCGGTGGCGTCCACAAGCTCTTCGTGACCGATTATGCCGATGCCGTCGTCGGTCTCGGTCACCATGACTTCATCGCCTACCGGCGTCTCGTAGTTCAAGGTTCCCGCGCCGTACTCCTCGGCGTCGATGGCGTCCATGAACTTTTTGACGTACCCGGTATCGGCGCGGACCTCGTCGTACGGTACTTTCACCGGCATCTACTCTTCCACCTTGACCGGTACGCCTTTCTCCTTCAGTAGCTCGACCTGGCGCTTCGCGAAGTCTTCCTCGTTCGAGCCCTTGGTCGCGACCATGTAGACCTTTGCGTCGCCGAAAGGCCGCATCACACGTCCCGCTCTCTGGGTTGCCTGGCGCCGCGAGCCTCCCTGGCCGGACATGATGATGCCTACTTCCGCGTCGGGTAGATCCAGGCCCTCGTCGCCGATGCGTGAAACTATCAGGGTGTCGAGCTCTCCCTGCCGGAACTTCTCGAAGTAGTCCTCCCGTTCCTCGAAGTCGGTCTCGCCGGAAACGAACGGGATGTCGTACTCCCTGGAGAGCTCTTCTCCCTGGTCGATCCAGTCGCAGAAGATGATGGTCTTGTCCTCCTCGTGCCTGTCAAGAAGCTCTTCAAGCTCCTGCTTCTTCGCCGGGTTCTTCGAGGCGATGATTGCCTTCTTGATGCCGGATGCCTCGTTGTACCGGTGGCGGTAATGGTCTGACGCCCACTCGGAGAAAAGGATGCGGACGTCGGGCTTCAAAACGTACTCGTCGCGGAAGAACCGCGCCCAGTCGCCGCCGATTTCAGGCCCTATCAGCGCGAAGATCTCCCGCTCCTTCGAGTCCTCCCGGACAGGAGACGCCGAAAGTCCGATGCGTCTCGTTGACTGGAGCGAGGCGGTGCGCCGGAAAAGCTTGGACGGGATGTGGTGGACCTCGTCGAAGATGATGAGACCCCACTCCTTCCGGAAAAGAGAGGTCTTCTCGCCGGCCATGTGGTAGGTCGCGATCGTGACGTCGTTCATGTCTTTCTCGCCGCCGTGGTACTCTCCTATCTGGTCCTCGGTCAGCGTCGTTTTATCCAGTATCTCGCGTTTCCACTGTCCGACAAGAGACCGCTGCGGTACCAGTATCAGCGTCGGCGCGTCGATTTTTGCCATCAATCCGATCGCGGTCACGGTCTTACCCGAACCGGCAGGATTGGCAAGCACCGCAGCCTTATCCTCGTACGCCTTCTCGACGTACTTCTCCTGGTAGTCCCGTAGCTCGACTTTGAGGTCGGCGCCGATCTTGGTGTCGGATTCCCGGAACTTGGAGTTGTCCTCGACCGGGTAGCCCTTCTTCAGGAGCACTTCTTTGATCTTCGCGCGGGACTTGGAGCCCATCGCTATACGCGATTTGGTGTCTGACAGGTCGACAGCCAGGTTCTCGCGGACGTCTTCGAGCGAACGCGCCCATTCCATCCGCTCCGGGTCGTCGGATACCAGGGCGTGGTAGGTGCCTTCGTGCTCGATGGAGAACACTTCCTGGCGCTCGTAGATGCGCTGGACCCATTCAAGGAAGCTCGGATAGCTCCCGACTATCCGGGTGTACTTCTCCTTCATCTCCTCAAGAGAAAGGTCGGAGTTCCAGATATCCATCTCCCGGACCTTGAACTTGTAATCTGCGCCACTCGAGGTTTCGAGGTGCGCCACCTCTGATATCTCGTTGACGGTCTCGTCACTGGGGTTGGAAAGTATTATCTCTCGCTGCGGCTCGAAGAAGACCACGTTATCCTGCTCCTGGTCGCGGAGCCGTTCGATAAGCTCTTCTTTCGAAAGGTCTTCCAAGTTTTCTTCACTCATGCATGCCCTTGTCGTTTCAAGCAAAATCTTAAATCCCTAACGGTGAAGGAGACCGTATGAAGACCGAAATCGCCAGGAAGCTCTCGCAGGTCGAGGATTTCCGCCAGCCACGGATTTCGCTCGAGCAGTACATGACCCCGCCACAGCTCGCCGCAGACCTGGTATACGCGGCGTACATGCGTGGAGACATAGAAAACCAGGAGGTCGTCGACCTCGGCGCGGGCACAGGCATGCTCGCGATAGGAGCTGCGCTCGCCTCCGGCGACGTGACCGCGGTCGAAAAAGACCGGGAGGCGCTTGAAGTCGCCAGGGAGAACGCGGGAAAGCTTGGCGTCGGGGAAGATATAGAGTTCGTGGAATCGGATATCGAGGAGCTGGAAGACAGCTTCGACACCGTCATAATGAACCCGCCGTTCTCGGTCCACTCTGACACAGGCTTCGACTTCATCGGGAAAGCGCTGGAGATAGCGTCTGCAACGTACTTTATCGCCCTCGCGTCCGCCCGGGAACGTATAAAAGATTTTGTGGAGAACTCGACTCATGAAATAGAGGGCCTGGAGAGCTATACCATCTCCCTGCCCGCGACCTACGGCTTCCACACCAGCGAGAACGAGGAAGTCGAGGTCGACCTTGTGACAACGAGGAGAACCCAAGATGGAGCTTGAAGCGATAGAAAAGGACGACCGGCTTGTACTGGACGCGAAGCAAAACCACGGCATCGCCAACCTTGTAAGGAAGGCTGTCTGGGAGAACGGCGGAGAAGCCGCCTACGACAAGGGCCACCCTCTCGGCGGGGAATCAAGCCTCATAGTCGAGGACGACGAACCGGAAGAAGTTCTTCTGGAAGCAGTCGAGACCGCACGCGGATGGCTCGAAGAGCTTGAAGGCCAGGTCTAAATATCTCGACACCCAATATTTCTGCATGAAAGAAGGTTCCCGGATCCTCGGTATAGACGATGCGGCGTTCGAGTTCGAGGACGACAAAACTTTTCTTGTCGGAGTGGTCTACCGGGGTACGGAGTTCGTCGAAGACATAGTTACAGAAGAAGTCGAGGTCGACGGGTACGACGCCACGGAAGCGGTCATCTCGCTCTACCGGAAATGCAAGAACCCGGGCCAGGTGAAGGCGGTCCTGACCGACGGCATAAGTTTTGCGGGCTTCAACTTGGTCGACATCCACGAAGTCGCGGAAGAACTCGATGTTCCGGTCATCGCGGTCACCGCGAACGAACCTGACAGGGAGGATTTCCGCGCCACCATGGAACGCACCGGCAACCAGGACCCGGTGTTCGACAGGTTTGAGGAGGCGGAGCCGCTCGAGCTGAAGGACGGGACCGCCTACATCCAGCACGCGGGGATAGAGCTTGAAGACGCCAGAAAGGTGGTCAGGCGGACCACCATCCACGGACTGTCGCCCGAGGCGATCCGCGTCGCCCACATGATAGGGAGGACTCTCTAGCCGGCTCCCGAACCCCAAGGTTTTTATGTCGTGATGGTAAAGTAACAACATATGTCTGGAGATTCTGACCGGGACCCTGTGGATTCGTTTGAAGAAGCCTTCGAGGACGTTTTTAACACCGGGTATGAGGAAGATAACCGCCTTGAAACGTTGAAGGAACGTATCGATTTCCCGGAGGAGCTCTACGATCACACTGTCAATTTCCTGAACAAGGTCTCTGGAGGCGCTACTTTTGATGGCTTCGACCTCTCCCGGTACGCCGAGTTCGAGTACCCGCGCGAAGATGATTACGAGCTTGATACGCAGCTGGACGACCTTATCGGCTTTATGGCGCCCTTTGACATCGCGGAGATGGGGGCCGACCTCGCGCTCGAGCAGGACGGCGTCGCCAGACAGGCGGCGCAGGAAGGCGATATGGATACAGCCAGCGAAAAATATGAAGAAGCTGTAGAATACTACAGAGACGCGAAAACCGCGGCCGAGAAAGGCATAGAGGCGGTCAACCAGTACCTCAGGGATGCCCGGGAAGCCATCGAGGAGGACGGCATAGCGCCTGATGATGTAGAAGCCAACCGTGCGCTGAAAGAGGCCAGCGAGTCATATCAGGAAGTGGTCGAGTACCAGAAGCAGATAATGGAGGGCGCCGAGATGGAACTGTACGAAACCGCCAGAAGCGACGAATACCTCGGTATGGACCGTGACGAGATACCGGAAGAAGTCACGGAGAGCTGGAAGTTCGAAATGCCGAAGGTCGCATAGAGAATCACTGCGTTCTCCGGAAGCCGTCAGGGTGCGGTTGGTGTTAAAAACCTCGCGGCGAAACCGTTCTCCATGGACGCGAGCGAACGCTGGGAGCAGGTGAGGGAAAGCCGTGTCTTCGACGAGTTCTACTTCTTCGCAATCGCTCTCATACTGGCGTTCGGCGTCATCCAGACCACGGGAACCGCATTGAACACAGATCAGCCGGTCGTTTCCGTGGTCTCGTGCTCGATGTATCCCCAGCTCCACGTCGGCGACATACTGCTGGTGGACGGCGAGAACTACGAGGATATCGAAGAAGGAGAGATAATAGTTTACTCCACACCGGAGATGGACATACCCGTGGTCCACCGTGTCGTGGAGAAGAACCCGGAGTACCTCGAGACCCGGGGAGACAACAACAGGGCGCAGCTGTCCTTTGAGAAGCGTGTCGAGCCGGAGCAGATACACGGAACCATGCTCTTCAAGATACCGCGTATCGGCGGGCTGAAGATACTGGCGATGGACCTGGTCGGGTTCAGCGGCGATAAACCGTTCGTTATCGACAGCTACCCGGTCTGCCGGGAACGGGTCTGACATCACCAATTTAAATCTTCCCTCAGTAACAAGGAAAAGTATGGAATTCTGCGAGGAATGCGGCGGAATGCTTGTATCAGAGAACGACGGCGAAGGAGTAATGAAATGCAGGAACTGCGGCCAGGCCCACGAAGTAGAGGAGGGCGACTACAGGGTCACTGAGGAAAAAGAAGAGGACCCGATGGACCGCCTCAACATCAGCGAGGAAGACGACGAATCTTCTACAAGGCCGACGACCATGAAGGAATGCCCGTCATGTGGCGGAGAGACAGAGCACGAATGGTGGATGGAGCAGACCCGTGCATCGGACGAGCCGCCCACACGTTTCTACGAATGCACAGAATGCGGCAACGTCCACAAGGAGTACGACTGAGCTAGTCGATTTCTATATCGTTTTTCCGGTCGAGATCTTCCGCCAGTACGTTGACCGATGCCCGGAGCTTGTTTATCTCGTTCATGATCTTTTTCTCCCGGGACCTGTACTCTGACTCGTCAAGCTTCTGCTCGAAGTCATAGTCGCGCTTGTTGACCTCCAGCACGAAGTTGTTCTCCAGCTCGTTCACCCGTTCCT
Source organism: Candidatus Nanohaloarchaea archaeon (assembly GCA_042218425.1). Taxonomy (GTDB): domain Archaea; phylum Nanohalarchaeota; class Nanosalinia; order Nanosalinales; family Nanosalinaceae; genus JBDGRD01. The sequence goes on along the minus strand of JBDGRD010000012.1, from coordinate 3,489 downwards.
CGATATCACGGATATCGCTTCTCAGGTTGCTGACACTTTTCCGGATGCTTTTGACCGCGGTGTTCATATCCTCCAGGTACTGCATCATATCCGAGCTGAACAGCTTGTCGATGCGTCGCTCGTTGCTTCTCTGCAGCTCCTGTAGCTCCTCTATCCGGTCGTAGAGAGTGTCGATCTCCCGGTCCTCGGAACTCACGCGGTCGGCGATGTCCTCGAGTTCCCGTATATCGCTCTCCTCAAGCCCGTGCTCCTGGTGGAGAAGCTGCTGCGACTGCTGCATGAAGTCCTGGAGCGCGGAGTCAACCGCGTCGAGGTGAGAGCTCAGGTTCTGGAGCTCCTGGCTGACATCTTCAACGTTTTCAAACGCCTCTTCTCCCTTTTTCCCGAGGATATCCATAACTAGAATTTGTCTCGGCGTATTTGAAAAACCCGGTATAGTTAAAACATTTAACGGGAACGTTTCTTTATGCCCGAGAGACAGAGGAGAGCTCCTGCAGTGCCGAAGGACATAGAAGAAATCGATCCGAAAGACGATATCAGGGTCCGCGTCATAGGGACCATAATAGACGTGGAGGAGGACTCGGTCGCAGTCGACGACGGGACCGGGACTGTTGAAGTCTTCCTTGAAGAAGACGACCTCGAAGCAGTCGAGGAGAACCAGCGCATCCGTGTCCTGGGACGTGTGCTCCCAACCCCTGAAAGCTTCGAGATCCAGGGAGAGATAGTCCAGGACTTCGAAGACGTCGACCCAGAGCTCTACGACAGGGTTAAAAAAGTTGTTAACACATCGAGGTAACAAGGTGAATGGGGAGTGTTTAAAGCTGAACTAGAGGATGTAAGCCTACTGAAGGATTCTCTGAAAACCATATCTGACCTGATATCTGAAGGCCTTTTCCAGCTGACCGAGGATGGCATAGAGCTTGTCGCAGCCGACCCTGCGATGGTCGCGCTGGTCGACTTCAACATAGAGGAAGATGTCTTCGAAAACTACGAGCTCGAAGAGGAGACAAAGGTCGGACTCAACCTCGAAAACTTTTACTCGATAATCAGGAGAGCGAACTCCGACGACACCATAGTGCTCGAACTCAGGGAAGACGACTCCAAGTTCTACATAACCATGGAGAACTCGTCGACACGCAATTTCTCGCTCCCCATCCTCAACCTTTCAGAGGACGACATACCTGACACACAGAACCTTGACTTCTCCGTCACCGCCGACCTGGAGACAAGGGTGCTAGAAAGCGCGGTCAAGGACGCCATGGTCGTCGGCGACTCGGTCGTTGTCGAATCCGACGGCGACTCGATAACCATCTCGTCCGAGGGAGACCAGAGCAACGTCGACTTCGAGATCGCGGGAGACGCTGAAGGCGTCCTGGAACTTGAAGGCGGTTCAGCACGCTCCATGTTCTCGCTTGACTACCTCAACAGCATGATAGGTGCCAAGAGCCTGTCCGACACCGTCACAGTAAAGCTCGGCGAGGACTTCCCGATGAGACTCGAGTTCGAGGTACCGGACAAGGCAAGACTCAGCTTCGTGCTCGCACCCCGCATCGAGGAGGAGTAAATCCTCGATGCTGAAAGAAGAAATCCCGCAGAATTCTTCGCCCCGCATCGAAGAAGAATAAAACGGCTCTTCGAATACTCCGTATCGAGTGATTGCTTTTGCCGGATTTAACCCGGCCTCACACTTTTAGCTTTTCTCGAACAATCAACCGGTATGGGGGAGAGGGAGAAACCTCAGGACTGGAAGATAAGGCAGTACTATCTCCAGGACGAGGTGGTCGAACACATGGTCGCGACCGCGGAGTACAGAGAGGTCGCTCCGACCTATCCCCAGGGATACGGACGAAGGCCTGACTCCATAAACTTTCCTGGCGACTTCGAGCAGTTCGTGGAGGACGGCGCGGTCGCCTTCCACGCATCCGTCGAACGCTGGCGGAACCCGCTTCTCATAGACAACGTCTCCAACCTTGACTCGCTGCGAGAGACCTGGGACCTAGTCATCGACATCGACTGCGACGAATCCTTCGACCTCGCAAAGGAGACCGCGCTCCTCGTGATAGAAGAACTGAGGCAGCACGGTATAGAAAACGTCAGCGTCAAGTTCTCCGGCAACCGCGGCTTCCACGTCGGCGTCAGGGCGGAGGCGTTCCCGGAAAAAGTCAACAACCAGCCCATCAGCGAGCTTTACCCGGAGCTTCCTCGCGGGATAATCGAGTACATCCGCGAGAACCTGAAGGAGGACATGGTCGCCAAGGTCAAGGAGTACGGCTTCGAGGAAGAGATGCAGACAGAGGACGGGCTCGACCCCTACCAGGTCTCCGACATCGAAAACGACTGGGGCCAGCGACACCTTTTCCGTATGCCTTACTCCATCCACGACGGTAGCTGGCTGGTATCGCTCCCGCTGGAACCAGAGGAGATACCCTCTTTCGAGAAAGAAGACGCGGAGATCGACAGCGTCGGCTTCGAGACAGGTTTCCTTGAAGAATACGAGGAGGGGGAGGCCACGAACCTTGCGGTCCAGGCGATGGACTTCATCAGCGACCGCCAGGAGGAGGAAAGGGAAGAGCGGAGAAAGCGCGCCGACCGCGAATTCGAGACGCCCGAGGACGCGATACCGGAGGAGTACTGGCCGCCGACCATCCAAAACATACTCGAAGGCCTCGAAGACGGCAGGAAACGGGCGCTTTTCGTGCTCATCAACTTCATGAACACTGTCGGCTACTCGTGGCCCGAGATACGCTCCCGCATCTGGGAGTGGAACGAGGAGAACGCCGAACCTCTCAGGGAATCCTACGTCAAGTCACAGCTCAACTGGCACGAGAAACGCGACGAAACCGTTCCACCGCCCAACTACGACGCAAAAGGCTACTACAAGGATATGCAGGTCTACGAGGGCGACCCGCTCGAGGAAAAAGTCTCCAACCCGGTCAGCTACGCGTTCCGCCAGGTCAAGAAACGCGACGGCGGCAGCGACGACGAAGACGAAGAAACCATGGAATGCCCTTACTGCGGCAAGGAGTACAAGATGGAGAGCTACTACAGGAAACACGTCCAGCAATGTTTCGAGTAACGGGAAGGATAAAAATGTTTCAAGTCCAGTTCTCGATAGATGGCTGAAGACGCATTAACTTTCTCGGAGCTGCGGAAGATACAGAAAAGAGAGTCGCGGCAGGATGAACTGACGGAGCTGGACGACGACTTCGTCCTGAAGGTCGCGGACTACCTCGAGACCAAGAAAGAGGTATCCGGCGAAAGCCGTGAATACAGGAACGCGAAAAGAGTGTTCGACAAGATAATCGGGCTCCGTGAGGAAAAGATAGTCAAGAACGCCCGGCTCGCGGTTAAATCCGGTGTCGACGCGTCCGAGCTCAACCTGCTGCCGACCGAGAAACAGCTCTTCCTCGACATGAAGACCGAGTTCGGCAGCCACCATGAAAGACTGGACGACAGGCTTGACAGCGGGATGGTGGAGACGCCCGACCT
>JBDGRD010000011.1:0-8214 GCA_042218425.1 Candidatus Nanohaloarchaea archaeon | reverse complement strand
GAAGGACGGAAATCGATCCACGCCGCCAGGAAGGCGAAACAGTTTTTCGAGGAAAACGGCGACGAAGCCGAGGTATTCGACCCGGCGGAGAAAGACATCCCGATGCTCCAGGAGCGGCGGTACAAGGTCGAGAACCCGCACCCGGACGTCGAAGAGTTCGGCCAGAAAGTCGAGGAAGCCGACGGCATAGTGCTCGTCGCACCGGAATACAACCACACTTACCCTGGCGCCCTCAAGAACCTGCTTGACCACCTTTACCCCGAATACGAGGATAAACCGTTCTCATACATAACGGTCTCGGGAGGAGGATTCGGCGGCGTACGCTGCCTCGAACAGCTCAAGCTGCTGACCGTCACTCTAAACGGCCATCCCGGACCGGAACTGCCTGTCTCCCGCGTCGGCTCGGTATTCGACGAGGAAGGCGAGCTCGTGGACAAGGACTACGAGGAAAGGTTCAAGGACTTCGTCCGGGATGTATCCGAGCACGCAGAAAAGTTCTCATCGAGCACCTGATTTTAATTCGTCGCCCACCAATAATTCCACATGCCAGTTATAGACGCCGCGCAGATCTCCAAGAGCTACGGCGACATCACGGCGCTCAGGGATGTCAGCCTCGAGGTGGAGGAGGGCGAGATAGTTGGGGTGCTCGGACCTAACGGCGCAGGAAAGTCGACGCTGGTCGAGATACTGACCGGCCAGGAAACCCGCGACTCGGGCAGTGCGGAGGTCATGGGTATCGACCCGCAGGAAAACGGCCGGAAGCTCCGCGAAAAACTTGGCATACTTCCCGAGCGCGAGGACCCGCCGAGCTTTCTCACAGGAGAAGAATACCTGGAATTCGTCTCGGATATAAGAGGTACGCGGATAGACACAGGTAAATGGGTCGAGCGCTTCCGGCTCAAGGGTAAGATGGATTCTCTTACCCGCGACCTCTCAAAGGGCGAGAGACAGAAACTGATGCTGGTACAGGCGTTCTTCCACGAACCTGAACTGGTTTTCATCGACGAACCACTCATCAACCTGGACCCGATAGTACAGGAGGAAGCCAAGCAGCTGTTCCGCGAACACCGGGAAAGAGGAGGGACAGTCTTCCTCTGCACCCACGTGGTCTCGCTCGCTGAAGAAGTATGCGACCGCGTCATATTCCTCAAGGACGGCGAAGTGATAGACGACCTGGAAAACGTGGAAAACCTGAAGGAAAGGTTCCTGGAAGAAGAATGATACGCCGGATGATAAAAGAGGAATGGCGGATGCACTCCGCCATCTACCGGGGCCGCTCGTTCGCTTTCTTCCCTTTGCTGGTATTCATGTTCAGCCTCACGTTCACCTGGCTCACCGTGAACTACTCCACGCTTGAAGCCGCCGCCCTCGGAAACGCGCTGGAAGGGCTCGGAGTATTCCTGGGCCTTGCAGTAGGTTCCGTGGGGTTCTCCAGCATGGACGCCATGAGGAATGTGCTCGGACCGATGAACCTCCTGGTCTACTCCTCAAGGACGCTGCCGGTATCGGAGAGAAAGCTGTTATTCGACTTCATAGTGAAGGATATACTTTACTACACTGCGCTGTTCATCCTGCCCGTATCGCTTGGCGTGGTGATACCGGCGGGAACTGGGACGGTCTCCAGCGCCTTCAACATGTTCTCCTGGTTCCTCGCCGCCCTGCTTATCAGCGTTGCTGTCGCCAGGAGCTCGCTCCGTCTCCCGTCGACGAATATACTGAACTACCGCCGGATGAAAAGGTTCCGGCCGCTGACATCGAAATCCGTGCTAGACGTGGCGCGGTCCTCGGGAGGGCTCCTGAAAGTAGTGTTCTCGCTGGCGGTTCTCACAGGTTTCTACTGGTTCACGGTGCTTTACTTCCCGGTCACACGGCTTTTCCTGGAGAACCCTCTCCTCTCATTCAGCGCCGTAGTCGGCATACTGAACCTCAGCATCTACAACTGGATAAACCGGTTCGACTCCATCCAGGACTACCTCTACCTGCCCGTCGTTACGGAATCGCTTCTGGAGGCCAAGAAACAGGCGTTCGTGCTTATATCTGTGCCGATGACCTTCGCCGCCATAATGGTCTCCTACGTGTTCTACCCTGGAAACCTGCTCCTGGGGCTTGCGACCGGTCTTTCGATGACTTTCTACACGCTGTTCGTCGCCTCCTGGCTGACAGGTCTGCACCCGAACGAGAGGCTGTTCGACTCCCGGGTCTTCCTCAAGTACCTGGCCGCCAACTCGCTGGCAGTGGTGCCTGTATTGATATTCACGGTCTACTACACTCCCGCCCACTTCACAGGGTACATGGTGCTGCTGGCCTTGATAACCGCGGCAGGTGTCGCCGGCTCAAGACACAGCGGGTAGCGGAATGCCGGAACAGCCCGCGTCTACGTTTTTAGACTTGACCTTGAACTACGGGACATGCCTATAGGCCACCTCGACATGGACGCGTTCTTCGCAAGGTGCGAAGAGCTGAGAAACCCTGAGCTGGAGGAAAAACCACTTGTTATATGTGTCTACACCCGGGAGGGAGAGTCCGGCGCGGTCTCGACCTCGAACTACGAGGCCCGGGAGCTCGGGATAGGCTCCGGTATGCCGCTTAAGGAGGCGAGGGCGAAGGCGACGGAGGAAACCGTTTTCCTGCCGGTCGACCACGATTACTACCGCGAGAAATCCCGTGAAGCAATGTCGGTGCTCAGGTCCCGCTCCTCCCGGGTCCAGAAGGCGAGTATAGACGAGGCCTACTTCGAACTTGATGGTCGACCCGTTGAGAAGGCGAAGAAGATACAGGCCGAGCTGGAGTCGGAAGGGCTCTCCGCATCCATAGGCATAGCGCCGAACAAGTTCCTCGCCAAGATGGCCTCTGAAGAGGACAAGCCGGGAGGGCTGACCCGCTTAAGAGAAGAGGAAGCCGAAGACTTCCTGCGGGAGAAATCTGTCGGCGAGATTCACGGCATCGGGGACGCAACGGAGAAGAAGCTGGAAGACGCCGGTATAGAGACCTGCGGAGAACTGCTGGAGGCGGAAAACGCCCTCATGGTGGAACTTTTCGGCAAAAAGAAGGCGGTGTCCATGAAGGCCAAGGCCTCAGGGGAAGGCTCCACGGAACTGGGGGACAGGGAGAGGAAGCAGATGTCCCGGATAAGGACTATGCCACGCAACTCCAGCGACTACGGCTTCCTGAAAAGACAGCTCGGTCTGACATGTAGAGAGCTCTGGGAGCGCGTCAAGAACCGCGATAAAGCCTTCACAAAGGTCGCACTGGTGGCGATAGACACCGAGCTCAACAGTTATACCCGTTCAAGGTCTGTCAAGACAACGGAGTCCGGTGAGCGGATGTTCAGGGAGGCCGACAGGCTGCTGCAGAGACTGCTCTCCGAGACCGATGCAGAGTTCCGGCGCATCGGTTTCCGGGTCGCCGGGTTCGTAGACAAGGAGAAACAGACCTCTCTAGACACCTTCGCACTACAGTAATATTTAAACCCGACCAGCGCCATCTCGTTTAATAGGACTATGTTCGGTTTCGGAAGCGATAACAAGGAGAAGCTGAAGGAAAACATGGAGGAGATAAAGGACCTCATCGACAAGGGAGAGAGACCGGCGCCCGAAGACGGCGGCATGTCCGATGAACAGGTCCTACCAGATGATATCCAGGAAGACCAGAACGCTCCCGAACAGCAGGACTTCGGCCAGGAAACGCCTGCCGAGGAACAGGAAACCGGCGACGAGATGCCGGAAACCCATAATTTCTCCGATACACCACAGTCTCCCGAACCCGGCTCTACAGGACAGCGGGGATTCGACCAGGAATTCGGCGGTCCGCAGGGAGGATCAGAGGCGCCTTCCCGGACACAGGAGAAGCCGCCTGAACCCGATATAGACATCAACGAGGACCCTGACAGGCCTCACTTACCGAACCCCGACGCTCGTGGAGCGGAAGAACCCGGAGAGCGCTCACCACCGGAGGACCGTCCGCACGCCGGTCAGCGACGGCCCCAGGAACGGCAGGAGACACCCGCCGGTCAACAGGACGCGTGGCAGGAACGGCAGGAGACACCCGCCGGTCAACAGGACGCGCGGCAGGAACAGCCAGAGCCAGCTGCCGGGGCACAGGAAAAAGCACGGCAGGGACAGTCCGGTGGCCTTGACGCTGAGATACCTTCTCCCCCGGAGACCCGTGAGATAAACGTGCCCGAGATAGATAAGGGACCGCTCTTCATCAGGCGGCAGAAATTTGAACGCGCACGCGAGATGATAACCGAGATGCTCTACCAGGCCCGCGAGATGGAGGACGTTATCAACCACCTTGAATCCGGCCTCCAGCGTGACCGGGAGACCGAGCGGGATATAAAGGAACTGGTGCAGAACTTCGAAGGCAACCGCGGCCAGGTCGAGGACATAATCTCGCCGGGAGAAGAATAAAAAAGTAGAACGCCTCAGCTTTCTACATGGAACGGGAAGAACTCATCGAGTACCTTGACGAGTACAGGGATGCCAACTCTGGCTACGCGCTCGTCGAGCTTCTCAAGGACAAGCTTGTCGAAGAACTGGAGCAGATGCCGGCCAGCAGCGACAGGCAGAAACACCAGCTGAACCTTCTTATACGCGACCTGGAGGAAGAACTTGACTACGTTGAGAGCGACAAGCTGGCCGAGTTCGACCCCGAGCAGCAGTAATCCGCTCTCGTGGTATATAAAAAAGTTTTACTCGCTATTGGTCACAGGTGTGGAACAAATCATCACGTTCACACGCCAGCGAGACCTGTAAAAGGTCTCGAGGCCTTGATGATCCGAGGCGTGAAAGGTGACCAACAAATGACATACAACAAATTCGAACCCAGCGAATCGCTCGCTGAATCGATCTACAACGCAGTTGAAAAAGCAAGAGAGTCAGGAGAACTCGTTATAGGCACGAACGAGGCGACGAAGGCCATCGAGAGGAACGAGGCCGACCTCATAGTTATAGCCGGGAACGTATCTCCTGAAGAGGTCGTCATGCACCTGCCGGCACTGGCAGAGGAGAAGGATGTACCGTTTACCTTCGTGCCTGACAAGGAAGAACTTGGACTGGCCGCGGGTATCCAGGTCCAGGCAGCCGCTGTAGCTGTCACCTCCGTCGGCAACGCCGAAGAGGAGGTAGAGGACGTCGTGGCTAAATCCCGCGAGCTGCTCGACAAGGAAGAAGACGAAGAGGAAGAATAGGTGTAGAAGATGGTTCTCGCAAAAGTCGTCGAAGTCATAGGAGAACAGGGACACAGGAGCGTCCGGAAGATCCGGTGTCGCATCATCGAGGGCGACGAGGAAGGAAAGATCCTCGTCAGAAACGTCCGCGGACCCATCAGAGAAGACGACGTCGTACACATAAAGGAGACCGAGATGGAGGGATAGAGATATGGAGTGCGACTACTGCGGAGACGAGATACAGAAGACCGAGGGCAAGATGCTCGTCAAGGCCAGCGGCGAGAAACTTCACTTCTGCTCTGGCAAGTGCGAGAAGAACTACGCACAGGACCGGAGCCACAGCTACCCTGGCAAGACAGGCCAGGAATAGGAAGCCCTCCGGCAACTTTTTTCTATCCTCATTTATCACGCGCCACGGGTTCTGTTTAAAAGATTTCACGGCTTAAGACCGTTACAGGTGGTTCAAGATGCCTCGTCAGCCCATACTCTCCGTTCTCGGCCATGTCGACTCGGGGAAGACAACTCTTCTCGACAGGATAAGAGAGTCCGAGATAGTCGAGGGCGAGGCGGGCGGCATAACCCAGATGATAGGTTCTACAGAAGTGCCGCTTGAAACAGTCAAGGAAGTATGCGGAGGTCTTCTTGACCACCTCGAAGTCGACATAACGATACCAGGCCTCCTCTTCATAGACACACCTGGCCACGCAGCGTTCTCTTCTCTCCGGAAACGTGGGGGCTCTATCAGCGACATCGCCATCCTCGTCGTAGATATAGAGGAAGGCATCCAGCCCCAGACGGAGGAGGCCATAAGGATACTAAAGGAGTCGGAGACTCCTTTCGTCGTCGCACTGAACAAGATAGACAAGATGCACGGCTGGCGCTCGGGCGAAGGCTCTTTCCTCCAGTGCCTGAACGAGCAGTCGGACGATGTCCAGGAAAAACTCGACGAGCGTATCTACGAGCTCATGGGTGAGCTCCACGAGCACGGCATAACCGCCGACAGGTTCGACAGGGTCGACGACTTCCAGAAAAAAGTGGCGATGGTACCGCTCTCCGCCAAGACCGGCGAAGGCATCCCGGAGCTTCTCATGGTCGTCGCAGGTGTCTCACAGCGCTACCTATCCGACAAGCTGGAGGTCGAGGAAGGCATCGGACGCGGCACGGTGCTCGAAGTCTCCGAGGAGGAAGGATTCGGCACCACGGTCGACGTCATACACTACGACGGCATCATCAAGAAGACCGACAAACTGGTGTACGGCACCTCGGACGGCGTCAGGACGACTGACATACGCGCGCTTATGGAGCCGAAACCGCTGAAAGAGATACGCGTCGACAAACAGTTCAAACAGGTCGACGAGGTACATTCAGCTTCAGGAGTCAAGATAGCCGGGAAAGAACTCGAAGGCATCATATCCGGTTCTCCTGTAAGGACGGCGTCGGACGAAGACCTTGAGGACGCCAGGAAAGAGGTGGAGGAAGAACTACAGGCGGTAGAGTTCGAGACCCAGAGGCATGGTGTCATAGCCAAGGCGGACTCGCTCGGCTCGCTCGAGGCCATCATGCGTGAACTCGGGGAAAACGATATACCGGTCCAGAAAGCCGAAGTGGGAGCTGTGAACAGGAAAGACGTTATAGAAGTCCGGAACGAGGAGCCGGAGAACCGGGCCATATTCGCATTCAACGTCGGCACAACTGACCAGGGCAGGGAAGCTTTGAAGGAGGAGGACGTGAAGATGTTTCAGAGCCAGGTGGTATACGAGATAATCGAGGGATACGAGGAATGGAAGCAGGAACTCACACGGGAACAGCGCGAAAAAGCTCTTTCAGCTGTCTCCCGCCCGGCGAAGATCCGGGTCATGGAGGACCACGTCTTCCGCTCGTCTGACCCCGCGGTAGTGGGTGTCAAGGTAAGCTCCGGGGTCCTCAACCCGGGATGCACGCTCATGAACCAGGATGGAGAGCCGGTAGGCCGCGTCAAAAGCGTCCAGGCCGAGAACGAATCCCTGGAAAAAGCGGTCAAGGGCGACGAAGTAGCTGTCTCAATCGCGAACGCCACTGTAGGTCGCGACTTTGAAGAAGGAGAGACGCTCTATGTCAGCCTTACGGGGAAAGGTTACCGACAGCTGCAGGAACTTGAAGACCTGCTCAGCCGCGACGAGATGAACGTGCTCGACGAGATAGTCGACATAAAGGACTCGAAAGACCCTCACTGGAAGCTAGGCTAGGGCTTCCTTCTCCTCGCCATCCAGCCGGTTCGACATGTCGGAGAGCATCTCCAGTACTTCTTCAGCTATATCTTCTTTCCTCTGGAGCACCAGGTTATCTCCAGGGTATCTGCTGACATCGAGTCCTTCCTCTTCCGCTATACTCCTGTAAAGACTATGGTACTGTATCAGGTGGTCTGTATTGTACCCTGAGGAGTGGCCTCCCAGCTCTTCGATGAACTCCTGGAAGTCGTCGGCTCTCTCGCTGTAGAAGAGACTCTGGTCGGACTCCGCGTAGCTGTCCGCCAGCAGGTAGGATATGCCGAAGCTTGCCCTCTGGAAGTCGTTTCCCGAGGATACGTGGTAGTTGTTCTCAGGTAGACCGAAGCCGAACTCGTGCTCAAGCCGGTGCTCCATCTCTTCCTCTGGAAGCTCCAGCACCGAGTTTCCTATCTCCCGGACCTCCTGGTAGAGGTCGTGGATGAAGTCCTTCCTCATAACGCCGTAGGCGACCCCAACTCTTACATCTCTGTTCCTGTCTTCAGGCAACTTACAAATCTTTCACTGAGTAAATACTGCTTATGGGCTACGGCAAACTCGCGAAGGGCATAACCCCTGAGGAGGCGAAGAGGAAGCTGGAGCAGGTGATGCCCGCGACATCGAGAAAGGAGGATTTCCAGGGCGCCTCACAGCCCTCGGTCTTCATCGGCTCGCACGACTACCCGAAGGTCAATACCGGTATACTTTCACCGCAGCACCCGGGAGACCCTGGAAAGCTTGACTCTCCGGATGACTGGTACAGCGAGGGCTACGGTATAGAGAAGATCGCCTCACTCCGCACGT
>JBDGRD010000010.1:36657-42294 GCA_042218425.1 Candidatus Nanohaloarchaea archaeon | reverse complement strand
GGGTCAAGGCCTGTCTCCACCGCCAGAAGTCCTCCTGGTCGTCCCTTCTCGACTTCCTGTCCGCCGTGCAGTATCCTCTTCACCTCTGTGGTGACTGTCTCCCATTCCTCGTCTATCCGCGGTCCAGGTTTCAGCTCCACCTCGTCTCCGACCTCTATCTCGCCCTGTGTCAGGCTTCCGCCGACCACTCCGCCGCTCAGTTCTTCAGGCGACGTTCCGGGCTTGTTGATGTCGAAGGAACGGGCGACAAGCATCCTGGGGTCGGCTTCTGGGTCCCTCTCCGGTGTAGGTATCTCTTCATCTATGGCTTCAAGCAGCGCGTCGATGTTGATATCGTTCTGAGCTGAGATAGGTATTATCGGGGCGTCGTCCGCGACTGTTCCCTCAAGAAATTCCTTTATCTGCTCGTAGTTTTCACGGGCCTCCTCCTTCGATACAAGGTCTATCTTGTTCTGCGCCACAACTATGTTGTCCACGCCGATTATGTCGAGAGCGGCGAGGTGCTCCCTTGTCTGGGGCTGCGGGCACTCCTCGTCAGCCGCGATAAGAAGTATGGCGCCGTCCATGATGGCTGCGCCTGAAAGAACGTTGGCCATCAGCGTTTCGTGGCCGGGGGCGTCGACGAGTGAGACGGTCCTCTCGATTTCTCCCCTCTCGTCCACGTTCAGCTCGCCATCATCATCGTAGTACGTGACGTCGGCGTATCCTATCCTTATCGTGATACCTTTCTTCAGCTCCTCCGAGTGCTCGTCCGTCCATTTGCCGGAAAGCGCGCGTGTCAGCGTTGTCTTTCCGTGGTCTACGTGGCCTACAAGCCCGATGTTTACTTCAGGAATTTTTTCGGTCATAGTATTATTCTATTGTTCTACCGGTGATAGCTCGGTTTCGGGTAAGTAGTCAACTTCGACTATGTCACCATCTTCCGCGGGTTCGAGTATCTTGTAACCTCGTTCTCCAGTTAACGCGGATAACGCGGTCAGCGTGTCTTCTACTTCGAACTCGCGCCCGTCTAAATCTCTGACAACTCTGTCACCGCTCTCGTATTCGAAACCGAGTGCTTCGTCGAATTCTTCCTTGACATGGCTGTTACGCCACCACTGCTTGGCCTTCCATCCGAGGTTTGAGGGCTCTGAACCGTTGTCGTACACCCTGGTTTGGAAGGACATCTACTCTTCTTCGCCCTCGTCTTCGGACAGGAGTTCTTCGACGGATTTTGAGCCCTCCTCGGCCACTGTCGTGTTCAGCTGCTGGATGTCCTCGGAGACCGTGTTGCCGCGGACTGATTTCCGCCTTCTGACGCCGTCTTCCTTTTCTTTTATGCCGGGACCCTTTTCGATAAGAACGCGTCGTCTCCCGGTTCCTTCGAGGGATTGTCTCATCGGGAAGCCGTCTCTGTCGCTCCCTCCTGTTATCTCCAGCTTGTAGCCGTCTAGTCCGGCTATCCCGCCGTCGAACTGTTCTCCGATTTTCTTTCCGATTATCTGGGAAGCGTCGTCGATTTCGACCTGGTGCGTCTTTCCGTCTGAAGTTCCGATGGTTACCTGCATTGTTGTCACCTGCTCAGTTCCGCCTGGTTCCGAGCATCTCAGTATTTGCGAGTTAACTTTTTTAATTCGAGTCGATGGGCGGAGTTTTTATTCCGAGGCGGCGTATCAAACTATATGCGGAACTCAGTTATCTTCCAGCTGGTCGGGACCTTCCTGGTAGTTTTCTCGCTTGTACTTCTGGTTCCACTGGGCGTCGCTTTCTACTACCAGGAGACCCTGTACCACATGGCCGGTTACGTCGTGGCATCAATCGCTTCTTTCGTCCTCGGCTACCTTGCCAGGCTCTCCGCGGGTGAAGAAGGAAAGCGGGACCCGACCATACTAGAGGCCATGTTCGCGACAGTCCTTGGGTGGACGCTGGCCACGTCTTTCGCGGCGCTACCCTTCCTGACCTACATGGGTATGATGGACGCGTTCTTCGAGGCCGCGGCAGGTTTGACCACCACTGGAATCTCGATGTTCCTTGAGCCAGAAGCGCTTCCGAGGTCGCTGCTTTTCTGGCGTTCTTTCATGCAGTGGGTGGGCGGACTCGGCATCCTGACATTCTTCATCGCGGTTATCCGTGAATCCGGCGGAATCTCGAGAAAGCTTTTCTCCGCCGAGGCGCATAAGACGGATCCCGGGTCCATAAGGCCGTCGCTGACCAAGTCGATTTTCGCGCTCTGGAAGGTCTACGGCTTTATGACTATCCTCATAACCGCGACGTACATCGCTCTCGGCGTGCCTTACTTCGACGCCTTCCTGCATGCCTTCTCCGCCATCTCGACAGGAGGTTTCTCAACTATGGGGGCGAGCATCGCAGGCTTTGATTCCCAGGCCGTGGAACTGGCGACCACTGTATTCATGTTTATAGGAGGGGTTAACTTCGTCCTGCTTTACCGGGCGCTCCAGGGCGAGATGTCGCCCATGCTCGACAACTCCGAGTTCAAGCTCTACTTCAAGATATTCTCCCTCGTCACCGGCCTTATGGCGATAGAGCTCCTCTTCAAGGGTATGGCCCCTGTGAACGCTTTGCTTGATTCGATGTTCCAGTCGGCGGCCGTCGTCTCATCCACAGGCTACAGCACGATGTCGCTGATGTCGCTCTCTGTGGCGCTCCAGGCGGTTTTCATCGCGGTCATGTTCGTCGGAGGTTCGCTGGGCTCGACCGCCGGTGGTCTCAAGATGTTCCGGCTGAAGGCGATGATGGAGCTTCTCAAGACCCGAATCCGGGCATATTCGCTGCCTGAGACCGCGATAAACGAGGTAGAGCTGGACGGGCAGATACTGGAGAAGTCAACTGTCAGGACTATAGCGGTACTGTTCTTCGCCTGGACAGGAACCGTCTTCATAGCCACGCTGTTCGTGCTGGCGCTTGAGGACATCAGTTTCATGGCTGCGCTCTCCGGCAGCGTGTCTTCCGCGGGCAACATGGGCCCGGTCTATCTCGCGGGTGAGAAACTGGTCTCGCTGAACCCTGGCGTCAAACTTGTCTGGCTTATAGTCATGCTTGCCGGGCGTCTTGAGATGCTCCCCGTTCTGGCAATTTTTAATAGCGATCTTTTCAAAGACTCTCAATAGGATGTACGTAGTAATCACAGGGATAAATACGCTGTCGAGGAGACTGGCCTCAAAGCTGGAGGACAGGCACGATGTCGTCGTTATAGACGAGGACGAGGACAAGTGCAAAAGACTCTACTCCAGCTCCGGCGCAACAGTTATCAACAAGGCACCTTCTACCCTCTCAGCGCTTGAAGACGCGGACATCACGAAGGCGGATGTGCTTATCGCCTCCGGGAAAGGTGAGAACGAGAACATGGTTATCTGCTCTCTCGCAAAGAAATACGGCGTCCCCAAAGTTGTTTCTCGAGTGGAAGACGACGAGTACTACGAGGCCTTCAACATCATAGGCGCGGAGACGATAGGCCACACGGACATACTGATATCCGAGTTCCTCTCGACCGTCGAGCACCCCTACCTTGTCAAGCTCGCCAACCTTTCGAGCGACCGTGAGATTCTCAAGGCGTCCATCAACGAAGGCTCCGAGCTGATAGGCTCGACTGTCAAGGAGGTGCAGGAGGACAAGAGCTTCCCTGACAGGTTCAAGGTGGTCGCCGTGCTCCAGCCTGACAAGGTCCTCACCGGCGACATGAACATCCGGCTGGACGAGGAAGACAAGCTGATACTGATAGGGCCCGAGGAGAGGAAGAAAAAACTCGACAAGTACTTCCAGAAACAGTAGTCAGACGCGGCTTCTGCGGCTCTGCATCCTTCTCGCGTTCAGGCTGTACCGGCCTTTCTCTAGGTAGTCTGTCTCCCAGTAGATATCGTCCATATCCATTATGGCCTCAAAAGCTGTCATAACATCGGTTTCTTCCGGTTCGGAGTAGTTCGGGTCGTAGTAGACCTGTATCTCGAAATCTCTCGGCGACTCTACACTGACCTCGATGCCAAGAGGGTCATCGTAGTCCATCAGCTCCTTGACCCTCCGGCCGATCTCTATCTCTTTCTCGACATCAAGCTCCGTCTGCACTTTCCCAGGCTGGGTCTTGAAAACTTAAAACGGTTTTTCCATGCCAACCTACTTCAAGCTCTTCTCCGGAACAGTTACCGTGACAGCGATAGTCTGGATACGGCGGTCGATGAGAATCCACGACAACACCGCTCTCGTGGAAGCGGCGGAAGAACACGAACGCGTGATTCCCTTCTATGTCGTCGATGAGGACTACTTCGACTCCGGGACACTTGGATACCCGCGTGTACGTTTCTGGCGCGAATCGCTCCTCGAACTTAAGGAACGGCTCCAGGAACAGGGAAACGACCTCGTCGTCAGGGAAGGCTCGCCGGTCGAGGAACTGAAGAAGATGGTCGATGAAACCGGGGCCGACGCGGTATACTTCAACCGCGACTACTCCCCGTACGCCAGGGAAAGAGATGAAGCGGTGAGAGAGCTTGAAGTCGAGGTCAAGGATTTCAAGGATATCGTGATGTTCGAAAAGCAGGAAATCACGACCAACAGCGGCGACCCGTACAAGGTCTACAGCTACTACCGCGACAAATGGTTCGACCGCGAGAAACCAAGGCCGGAAGAACCTGAAGACTTCTCAACGCCGGAAATCAAGTCCGACGAGGTCCCGGAACTGGAAGACTTCGGCTTCACGCAACCGGAGGATATGGAGTGGATATGGAAGCCCGGCCGCGAAGGAGGCAGGGAACGCCTGGAAGCCTTCAGGGAGAAGATAGGCGAGTACGACGAAGACCGCGACTACCCGGCGAAGGAGGCGACCTCGAAGCTGTCGCCGCACCTCAAGTTCGGCACGGTATCGATACGGGAAGCTTTCTGGGCCGCCGAACGCGAAAAAGCGAGAGGGGCGGAAGGAGCCGAGACCTGGCAGGAGGAACTGGCCTGGCGCGACTTCTACTTCCAGATGCTCTGGAACTTCCCGTACACCGTCGAAAAACCGTTCCTTGAGCAGTACGGATCCATCGAATGGCGCGAAGACAACGAACAGTGGCAGAGGTTCATCGAAGGCAGGACGGGCTACCCGTTCGTCGACGCCGGGATGCGACAGCTGAAACGCGAGGGCTGGATGCACAACCGCCTAAGGATGGTCGTCACCTCGTTCTGCGCGAAAGACCTTCGGCTGGACTGGCAGAAACTCCATCGCTACTTCAAGAAGATGTTCGTCGACGCCGAACTCTCCGCGATGGTAGGCGGCATCCAGTGGGCCTATTCCATAGGAACCGATGCACAGCCCTACTTCCGCGTCTTCAACCCGACAAGCCAGGGCGAGAGATACGACCCGGAAGGAGAATACATCCGAGAATACGTGCCCGAACTCTCCGAAGTCCCGGACGAATACATACACGAACCCGCCGAGATGCCGGAAGACGTCCAGGAAGAAAACGGGTGCGTGATAGGCGAGGACTACCCTGAACCCATGGTAGACCACTCAGAGGAACGGGAAAAAGCCCTCCAGATGTTTGAAAACGCGAAATCAGAGTAGGTTACGTTTAATTTACTTAAACATTCGAACGGAAATCCTTTTTAGTGATACACTATTAGTCCCGTATCCAAGAAAGCCGGATTCATACTCGCCGCAGCGATTCT
>JBDGRD010000010.1:11728-36557 GCA_042218425.1 Candidatus Nanohaloarchaea archaeon | reverse complement strand
GTGGATACGTCGTATGACGGTGATACGAGTCCGTCGATGCCGAGTGATGATACTATCTTGCTGCAGGAGGACGAGAGTTACGACTTCACTTTCGAGCTTGACGAGAACTCGGAAAGCACGGATATAACGGCTACGTGTTACGACAGCAACGATGACAAAATCGATTCTGATACGAACGATGTTTCGTCGGATGATACGCAGTTTACTTGTTCGGTTGACGGTGGCGACTACGCGGATACCGAGCAGGATATCTACATCGAGATGTGCGACGAGGCTGGTAACTGTCAGCAGTCGGACACCAAGACGTATGTTTTCGACGGCAGCAAGCCGAGCCTGGTAGAAGTCGGGACTGATGTTACGACGGTCAACAGCGATTTCCCGGTCGATTTCTCCGCGACCGATGTCTCCGGGATAGACAAGCTTGAGTACTTCTACGATGATTCGACGGTCGATGAGGGGGACGGTACTTCAGTCGACGTTAGCGAGGATGACAGCCAGTTCACCGCCAGCGTTTCGAGCCTAGACAGAGGAAACCATACTATCTACGTCCGGGTGAAGGATGGTGCCGAACGATGGAGCGATACCAGTTCCTTTGACTTTGAATACCTTCCGAACGCGGATCCGGAGGTCTCGCTTTCCGCTCCTGACGGCGTCAATGTCGCCGCGGGCAAATCGACCAGTTTCGAAGTGACTGTGGAGAACACTGGCAAACTACTTGTTTCCGGTGTAGAGGTCTCGGCTTCCGCGGGCAGTGTTTTCAGCGAGAACCAGTCGACCGGCGAGCTTATGCCCGGTGATACGGAGACGCTCAGCTACGATGTCGACACCGAGCCCGGTGATATAGGCAAGTACACCGCGAAAGTTTCATCGAGCAATCCGGAGGCAAGCAGCTCATTCGGATTTATAGTCGAGGCGAACTCGACCCAGGAGCAGAACCTGAAACAGAAGCTTTCCGAGTGGAACCAGACCCTGCAGGAGCTGAAGGAGAACGTTACAAGCCTGAAGAACTCCGGCCTGTCGGAAAGTCGGGCCCAGAGACTGGAGAACAACCTTTCCGACTTCGAGAAACGGATAGAGAACGCCCGGGAAGCGAAGAGCAAAGGAAACTACTACAGGGTCGCCTCGCTTCTCGACGATGCGGACGTGGATTACAGGACGGCGAAGAGTTCGTACACCAAGGTGCGGGAGGAGCACCAGGCCGCCCAGAAGCGCCGGCTCATAATGATAGGTGGTGGCATCCTGCTGTTGCTGCTTCTTGGAGGAGTCGGTTTCGTCATGTACAGTGAGGACCACGAGCTTGACTTCGATGTCGATTCAGGCAGCCATATGGGATTCCTTGTGGATATAGAGGCCAAGTTCAAGTCGATATTCAAGGATGAGGACGAGGCGGAAGAGTTCGAGTGGGACGGTTTCCGCTAGAGCTTGCGGGTGTCCTGGAACTTTTCCTTGAACAGCCCCTTGTCACGTATAGTCTGGATGGCGTGGCCGATGTCGCCGGAGTAGTCATCGTTTCTCGCGGCTTTTGAAACCGCCTCGTCTATTATCAGGCTTACCTGGGGGTCGTCCCTTATCTTTTCGACCACTTCCTGGTCGGCTCTTTCATCGTTCATGTACTGGGAGACCGCGGGCTGCGTCACCTCAAGCTTCGAGGCTATATCTTCCTGTGTGAGCCCGTAATTTCTCTGGAGGCCGTCCGCCATCACGCTTCTTATCGCCGGCAGGATGTCGCCGACTATCACTTCTTCCTCGAACTTCATGGATTATAACGCTGTGATAAGATTGAAATGGGTTTCTCTACACCGGGAAAAATGTGGCGGAGAAAGGAGTGGCCGAGCTAGTGGTCGGCCTGCTCGACTTCCCGTGAAAGCCTCTCGATGTCGGCGGCCAGGGAGTCAAGCTTGCGGGAGACGCGTTCCTTCTCCTTGATGATGTTCTCCACCTTCTCGTACTTCCGAGCGGCGTGGTCGAGGTGGTGCTTCTCGACGTACGCTGCCTCGGTGTCCATCATGTTGTCGATTATCTCTTCAGCGATTTCTCCGAGAAGGATGTTCAGCCCGTAGTAGACGTTGGACCGTACGTACTGGCCCTCTGAGGCTTTTTCTCGTATCATCCTCTTGATCCTGGCATGTGTGAACGGGAGGTCTTCTATCTCCGTGTCTTCGGGTACTTCAACCATTGTTTATCACGTAAAAACTTGCTTAGAGAAGCTTTTAAGGGTTTCTTAACCGCCAAGTATAAAACCCGTCGAGAACAATTTTCTGATATGACTGCGGGACTTGTGATGTTCAACCAGTGGCTAGATGTACTGCTGAAACTGGCGCTGCTGATTACTTTCCCGTTTTTCGTGATGGTGCTCAGGGATATCGACCACGCGATAAGGACAGCAGGGAAGTCAGCCGAATCTCTTGAGAGGACGGCTGAGAACGTGGAGACTGCGACATCCTTCCTGAAGTACCTGCCAAACCTGAGACCGAAACGGAAAGAGGATGGAGATGGCTAACGATTTTCTTGAAGCGGCACGTTCCAGTGAAGACGAATCCAGTGAGGACCGCTACAACCGGCTCAAGAAGAAGGAATCCGAGGTTGACCAGAGAAGCGAGGCCGAGAAACGGTTCGAGAAGCTGAAGGAAGAAGCGAAGGAGGAGTTCATCCAGAGACAGAGGCGGAAAGAGCAGGAGCAGCAGGAAGAAGAGGATAGTACAGGCGATGCCGACGGATTTATAACCCATTGAATCTCGATATGACCTATGGGGGTTTGTTGTGGCAAAATCTTCTGAGAGCATACCAGGTTCTGAGAGCCGCCGAAGTGCGGCTTCACATGCTCGAGCTCTCGAAAACTGTGGTTTTCTATGATGCAGAAAATCTCTGATTTTCGAATTTGGTGAAGTTCGATGGAGTTCGAGAGAGTCCCTGCTATAGCCAAGTACCTCTCGCTGGTTTTCTTCCTGGGATGGATAGGGGGCTACACGGTATGGAACTTTCTACCTATCTTCTTCGAGCGACACATCGAGAGCATCTTCCTTATAGGCGTCCTGACCTCGCTCCCGTCGATAGTAACGATACTGCTCGACATACCCACCGGGAACTTGGTGCAGAGAGCGGGCGAGAAGATAATAATATTTCTCGGCCTCCTGGTCGCGGTCTTCCCGCCTCTGCTGTACATCTCCGCGGCCCCGGTATTCCTGGTGCTCGGCAAGATGGCTGAAGGAGTTTCCAAGTCGTTCGTCTGGAACGGTGGCTGGTCTATCAACCTGAAGAGCGCGGACGAGGATGTGGAATCGGAGTCGATTTCGATTTTTCTCCTCGGCATAAACCTGGCGAGAGTGGTCGGACCTGTCCTGGGGGGCTACATAATCGCTTCATACGGCTTCAACCTGCCCTTCAAGCTCTGGGCCTTCACCGCTGCGCTCGCTGTGATGGTTTTCTACTCGTACATAGGTCTTGAAGGCAAGCGCGGCTTCTTGGACTCGCTTGAAGACCTTTTCCACAAGAAGACATACTTCGACGACTGGCACCACATCCGGGATAACTGGAAGAACCTCAGTCTGCCGCTTGTACTGGTATTCCTTTACTCCGTGATTTTCTCGTTTTACTGGCTTGCCGTCCCGCTGCTGTTGAAGGATGTCGGCGCCGATTTCATGCTGATGGGCGCGGTATTCGGATTGGCGGCGGTCCCGAAGGTCTTCCAGTTCGTCTTCGGAGACCTTGCTGACAGGGTGGGCCAGATGAGGCTGGTTGTCATGCTGACAGTGCTCCTGACACCGGTGCTGATACTGATGGGGTCTTTCCAGCAGAAAGTATTTATCGCCGGCCTGTTCCTGGTTGCCAGGTTCCTGACCTCCGGGCTTTCGCCGGCTATCCACGCGTTCTTCGATTCGCGTGTCCCGGACGAGGTTGAGGGGGAGATGGTTGGGTTCCTGGAGCTTTTCAAGCACTCCGGCTCGGCTCTCGGCCCTATAGTTGCCGGTACAGTGGCTTCGCTCTGGTCCGTGAACGGTTCCTTCATCGCCGCGGCAGGTGTGTCCGCCCTGATATTCCTCGTGGCGTCGCACCACCGTTTCGCCTGATTCAGAGCCGGTATCCTTCGTGCAGCTCGTGTATCTCTTCCGAAACCGTGTCTATAGACGAGAGAAACCGGTCCACGTCGTCCAGGTCCGATAGTTCGACCCGGAAATCCATAACCCTGATAGGCTGTCCTGTCGCCTCGAACCCGTCCATTCCGTGTTCCTGTATGATGTCCTCGTAACCTGTCAGGAGCTGCTGGACGAACTCGCTGTGAGGAGGCTCTTCCTCGGCGATATAGATGTCTAGCGGCTGCGCCAGGCCGCCCTCCAGCTCGTATGCCTCGCCTTTTTTCCGGGCCTCTATACGGAGACTGGCCTGGTAGACGGGGTTCTCGTACTCGAACTCCTGTTCTCCTGTGTGTTCCAGTTCCGGGTCGGCCTCCCCGACAAGAGCGGTCTGGAATCCTTCCCAGTTTTCCCAGTTCTCAAGTTTCTGGACGAGGTTCCTGGCGTACATGGGACGGGGTTATGGTCTCCAATCTTTATACCCTTTACAGTTTACCTATCTCCGGGAACTTGAACAGGCCGGCCTCCCGTGAGACCGCGACTGCCTTCATGCTGTCCA
The DNA here is from genome assembly GCA_042218425.1 of Candidatus Nanohaloarchaea archaeon. Taxonomy (GTDB): domain Archaea; phylum Nanohalarchaeota; class Nanosalinia; order Nanosalinales; family Nanosalinaceae; genus JBDGRD01. The sequence continues at coordinate 31,928 of JBDGRD010000010.1, read as the reverse complement.
TGTCCACACTGTTCCGCAGGACTGGCGAAAGGAGCTCTTCCTGTGGCACCTGGTTGATCCGCGAACCGCCAGATATCTTGGAGAAGGCGGGCATGACTATGATGTTCCGGCCGTTCTCCTGCTCGCCGTAGAGAAAGCAGTCCACCTTTTCTTTGACGCCGACCTCGTCCTTGAGCTCGAGCGCAGGATGTTCGTGGCCTATGACAAGTGTTTCGTAGTCGAAAGCGGTTTCCAGCGTTTTATGGCCGTGTGAGAAGAGCACGCCGTCCTCAAGGTGCTTGTCTTCGATATCTACGCCTGCGTCCTCGGCGATGCTGTCTACGAATGTGTCGTGGTTTCCCTTGACGATTATGACGTCTTCGAACCTGTCCTTCAGGAAGTCCAGGAGTTCCCTTATCTCCTTTCTCTCGCTGTGGCTTGTGCCGGAGAACTCGTGCTTGAGGTCGCCATTCACGAGTACCCGGGAGGCTCCTGTCTCTTCTTTCGCTTCATCTATGTCGCCCAGGAGTTCGTCCAGCTGGAACTGTGGTATGTAGCTGCCTTCAGAGGTCAAGGTGCCTTCGAGACCCAGGTGGATGTCTGAAATCGCGAGGAGGTCCAGCTCCGGATGGTAGAGCGCGGGCAGCGAATCCACCGTTTCGAAACCGAAGATGTTCATGTGGTTTAATTGTCGGAGAAATCTTTAGTAATCGGCTAACGGTTAAGGTGTGACCAGACCTCGAGGAAGGAGTCGAAGACATCGTCGCCGGTGGATAGCTGCACGTAGCTGGCCCCGTTCCTGTCGGCTATCTCCTCTATCTTTCTGGTGTGCTCCTCCAGCTCTTCCTTGTACCGGTTCTTGATGCGCCGTGACAGGTAGGTCCTGAGAGTGAAGGAGGATTCCGGGTCTACCAGTATCTTGTCTCCGTGGAAGTCGGGGTCGACCTCGGTAACGTCCAGCGTGTTGACCAGTATGGTGTCGGTTCCTGAAAGTTTCTCAACCCCGGCTTCGATGTCCTCCACATCGGACAGGAAGTCGGATATGACAACGACTATCGACTTGTTGTGGATGCGGGAGCCGTACTGGGTCAGGCACGGCCTGAAACGTGACTCCGGTGTTTTCCTGAGATTGTTGAGCGTCTCGACGAGACCGCCCATGTTGGCGTTTCTTCTCGCCGATGATATGTCGGTCACGGTCTCCGAGAAGACGGAAAACCTGAAGCGGTCGTTGGTGTTCGAGACCATGTAGGCGAGCGCCAGGCCTATCTTGGCGGCGTAGTCGTACTTGTTGTTCTCGCCGTAGTCCATGGAAGAGGAGCGGTCGACGAGTATGTGTACCGTGACGCTGCGTTCTTCCTCGAAACGCTTGACGTACAGCTCTTTCGTCCGGGCGTAAGCCTTCCAGTCGACCTTCCGGATGTCGTCACCCGGTACGTACTTCTTGTGGTCCTCGAATATCATTCCCTGCCCGGTCTCCGGGCTTTTCTGCTCTCCTTCCTGTATCTCGACAGAGTTCTTCTTCAGCGCGAGGTTGAACCGGTCGAGCTCGTCGAGAAAATCTACCTCTATCATCGTTACCTATACTTCGTCGAGGATCTCCTCTATAACGTCGTCAGGTGTTTTGCCCTGCTTCTCGGCCTGCCAGGAAACTCCTACCCTGTGCCTCAGAACGGGCCGGGCCATCTCGTCGAGGTCTTCGCTTGAGACATGGTTCCGTCCCTGGATGAGGGCGCGGCCTTTCCCAGCGAGAACAAGGTTCAGTGACCCGCGGGGAGATGCCCCGTAGCTCAGGTCTTCGTGGTCCCTGGTCCCCTTTACTATCTCCACCGCCCGCTCTCTTATGTCGTCGGCTATAGGCACCTGCCTCGTGAACTCCTGCAGCTTGATGACGGAAGGTTTCGATAGAACTGTTTCCAGGTCTGGGGAGTAGTCAAGCTCGGAGGTGAACCTGTCCACTATCTTGTTCTCATCTTCCTCGCCCGGGTACTCGACCTTGATTTTCATCATGAACCTGTCGCTCTGCGCTTCCGGGAGCGGATAGGTTCCTTCCTGGTCGATAGGGTTCTGTGTCGCCATCAGGAAGAACGGTTTCTCCAGGCTGTAGGTCCGGTTGCCGGCGGTGACCTGTTTTTCCTGCATCGCTTCCAGCAGCGCCGACTGCGTTTTCGGTGTCGCGCGGTTTATCTCGTCGGCAAGTATCATGTTCGCGAAGATAGGTCCTTTCTGGAAGACGAACTCTGTGTCGTCGCCTTCCTCGTTGATTATGTGCGTTCCTGTGATGTCCGACGGCATCAGGTCCGGCGTATTCTGTATACGGGAGAAGTCGAGCCCCATGACCTCTGAAAGCGTGCGTATCATCTTCGTTTTCCCGAGTCCCGGGTAGGATTCGACCAGGACGTTGCCGTCGCAGAGTACGGATATCAGCAGGTTTTCCAGGACTTCTTCCTGTCCGACTATGACTTTGCTGGTCTCTTCAAGAACCTCGTTAAGTTTCTCGTTGGCTTTTTCGTACTTTCCAGCCTCATCCATGCCCTGCATCTTCATGGTTAGTAATTATGACTCGGGTTTTAAATTCCATCAGCCGCCGAGCTCCTTGACCTCGAGACTGTACCTTTTCGCCAGCTCCAGGTCCTCTGTAAGAGAACGTCCTGAAACGTCGAGCAGGAACTCTTCCTGGACTTTCGCGGAGTAGTCTATGTTCCCGCTTTCCGAGGCACCGGTGCCTGTTATGTTGAACTCCAGGTTCAGGTCGCTTGAATCTATCTCGCGTGTCTCGCCGAAGATCTTGGAAGAGTTCTTCAGCTCGAATCCCTCCTTGTTTTTATCGCCTGATATCAGCTGCTTCAGCTGGTCGCCGCCCGGCAATAGTTCGCCTCCGTCCCGTTGAAGCTGGAAGTCTGCGATGCCGGAGAGAACCGTCAGAAAGCTGAGAGTGCCCACAAGAAGTATCTTCTGGATTATGGCCTTGTTCGGTATTATGCTTTCAGAGGTCACCGCCCGCGCCCTGTCAAGAACGTCGTCGAAGAGCGCCTGGGAAACGATGTTCTGCTGGTCCAGGTTGTCTCTCGCGGTACGGAGCACCTCCCGTAGCTCCGGGTTCTTCTCCTCGTAGATCTCGAGCCGGTAGTTCTGCACCCTGTACACCAGGTCACCGAGGAAGAAGAACATCGAGAACCCGGTGAGCGCCTGGAGGTTGGTGAAGCTTGACACCAGCTGGAAGTTGAGCAGGAAGAGTACAAGGTTCGCGGTCAGGAAGAACAGCAGCGTATCCAGGGACGCCTGTATCAGGTTGACCTTGATGAACTCTCGCTTGAACCGCTGCAGGAGTTTTTCTACTCTCATCTATGACCCCATTCTTCGCACTGGTCCTGTGACAGCGTGCTGGTCATGTTCTCGTATTCCAGGTCGCAGATGGTTCCGATGCTTTCGTTGAGTTCGTTCACCAGTTCCAGCTTGTCGCTCACGTTTGACTCCAGCGAATCTATCCGTTTTTTCAGGGTCTCGGTCTGGTTCTCCAGGGCCAGACGCTTCTTTTTCTCGCTTTCGTAGAGTCTCAGAACCCTCTGTCTATCGTTTTCAGTGGTCCTCAGCTCCTTGGAAAGGTTTGCGTTCCGGGCCTGGAGGGTCGAGATACGCTCTTTCTTCTCCTCCAGCTCGTTTTTCAGCTGTTTCTTCTCGGAGAGCATGTCGCTCAGCTGGCCCTGGTAGAGCACCGAGAGGCCGGCGAGAAGTGAAAGTATCAGTATAGTCGAGGCCAGCAGGAAAGGATTCAACCTTCGTTTAAGCATCGGCGTGTCAACCATCGCTATCACCGGGAATAACTGTCGGCGTTCTCATTTTTTACCCTCCAGTTTTCTATAGCCGACCTCGGCAAGGAATACCAGGAGGGCGAGGAAGATGAGGTGGCCTGATACAGATTTTTTGGCGACTATCTCCCTGTTACTGAACTGTCGGACATCGCTTATAATTTCTTGTTTTTCGTCCGGGGTGTAGACCTTGCCGCCTGTATCCCGGACCACATCACTCATGGATTCGCTGTAGCCGACCTCCTCTATCTCCGGGTTGTAGTTGTACCCGTAGACGTGTCCCTCTACGCCGTGGAAGCCGAGACTCTCCGGGTCAAGCTCCCGGGTGAAAAGGTCTCTGCCCTGGCGCTTGAAACCTGGTGCGTCGTACGAGGCCCGTGCTTCAGGGTTTTCAGGCCGCCGCGAAGATTCCACGGTCAGCCATTTATCCTGCTTCCGTTTCGGGTCCCCGACCGTCCAGGAGACCGTCCTCGTCGCCAGCAACGGGTCAATCCGTGTCACACCGGAGAGGTCCTTGCTGCCCCCTGAGAAAGCAGCTACACGTCCAAGGCCGTAGTGCCAGGTTGAGAGGAACGGTTTTCCTGAAGTGCTGGTCACCAGGAGGTCGGCCCCCGTCCTGGGCTTCACGGAATCGAAAACCGCGGCTGAAGACGAAAGCTTGAGCCCTTCCGTGATGAAATGGTCCGGGTTGACCGTTACCAGCGGTTCGGTTCTTCCTGCGGCGCCGCCAGCGTTGAACATGAACTGAAGTCGTCCTGAGTCCTGGGCGTCGAGGTAGAGGCCGTTGCCCCGCTCTGCAAGGTCGCGGAGGAAGGCTTCATTCTGGTCGTCTCCGACACCCACGGTTATCAGCCGTACTTCGAGGCTGGATGCGATTTCCTTCGATTTTCTCTCGGTGTTGATGTTCCGGCCGAAGGCGGTTATCCGCCCGTCTGTTATCAGTATCATGTTGCCGGTCTCGTTGAGTGCTTTCTTGCCGCCTTTCAGGCCGATGTGGTGGAAAGAGTTCCCGCCGGTTTCAAGCCGGGCGATGTTCTGCTTAAGCTGGTCGCGGTAGCTGGCGAGCGGTTTGGGCCTGTTGATGAGATAGGCCTCTTCGTTGTATGCCACGAGCCCGACCCGGTTGTTGAAGGGCAGTTTCTCGACCAGGTTGTAGGCGATTTTCTTCTCCTTCTTCACCGAGCCTGTCTCGCCCGTGCTCTTCGAGACGTCGATAACCATCATCACCTTCGCACCCTTCGTCTGCTGCTCGTCGGACACGGACTTGACCGGCAGGATGTTCATGTCGCTGTTGTAGTCGCCGGTGTAGACCAGACCGTTGCCTTCTGTGACGTATGGTGTAAGCCGGGACTTTCCTACTTCGCCAGGGTCTTTCTTCAGTATAACGGTGTAATAGCTGCTGAGGTCTTCTGGGACGCTGTTCCTGTACTTGACATCGTAGAATTTTTCCAGCTTGTCGCCGAGGCTCTCTTCGCTTCCGACTATCAGGACGTCGGGTTTCTCGGTGACTTCGACCGCGTGGTAGTATCGGTTGTTGCGGGACCAGTGGTCGCTGACATCTATCGAGGCGGTGATAGTGTGACTTCCCTGGGTGGCGAACTTCTTGCGGAACCGCCAGGTGCTGTTCGATGTCCTGAGAAGCTCGACTTCGGAGCCGTCAAGTTTCACAGTGGGCTCTGGTATATCCCCGGTCGATTCGACTCTCACGGTGAAGCGGTTCTTCGCGCCGGGAACGGTCTCTTCCGGCCCGGAAACTGTCACAGAGGCTTCTGCCTCGGTCTCTGTCTTCAGGGCATTGAGGGTTGAGTTCGCCTGGTTGAACCTGGCCGCGACTTCCTTTAGCGGTGTCGAGGACTGGAAGTCGCTGACGACAAGATAGTTGGTGTTGGGTTCCAGGTTGCGCAGAAGGCCGTTTTTCAGGTCGCTGGTGTTTCCGGAGGCGATGGTCTTCTCCCTGACCTCTATCTTCTCTGTCTCAAGTTCCATCGAGTCCAGGATGTCGGTGGAGGTGGAACTGTCCTTGAGAACCGTTATCTCGGGCTGTCTGGCTACCTTCTGTTCAGAGGTTATGAAGGGTGATGCTGCTGCAGCTATAAGCAGGGCTATTATCACGAACCGGGAGACTCCTATCAGCTGCTTGAACCGCTCGTCGCGTTTCCAGGCCAGGTAGAGCCCCGGCAACGCCAGTACAAGGAGCGCAAGTATGTTCGGGTTCTCGAATCCTGCCATCATGCGTCACCCGTGTATATCAGGTAGAAAAGCTCCAGGAGCGCGAGGCCCGCGAGAAGCAGGGCGGCGAAGTTCTGGATGTTTTTCCTGGATTTTGAGCTTTCGGCATCCCTCACGCTAGGGGCGGTTTCAGTGTCGGATTCGTCCGCGCTCAGCAGGTTGGCGGCGTAGGTCCCAGAAGTCGCGTTGTAGAAGCCAGCTTGATCCAGCTCGGTTCTCCCGGAAACGGTCTCCCCGGAGGGTGTCTGGATGCTGCTCTCGTTGAGCGATGTCCCGGTACGCCTGTTGAGCTGCTCTATGTCGGGCTGGCCGGTCAGATCCTCCAGAAGCCGCTTCCAGAACACGGGGTAAAGGAACTCGGTCCGGAAATCACGGTTGTCGATGTTGTAGAAAACTACTTCTCCCCGCCCATAATCAGACTTTATAACAGCGTTATCCGGCTCCGATAGTGATTCGCCCCCGGTCTTCTTGACCTTGAAGACACGGGTCTGGCCGACGTTGACCCTGACCGGTTTCTCGATTTCCACGGATGCGTTCGCGGCTTTCCCTGGTTCGACCGGCAGCGACTTGAAGCCCTTGTTGAAGATGCCGTACTGCCCGAAGACGACCATCGATTTGCCTTCTCTGACGTCTTTCTCTATCTTGTCCACAGTTCCTTTCAGGAGCCGGTCGGTCTCTCCTATTATGTACACGTCTCCGTTAAGACTTCCTCTTACCGGCGGGTTGACAACCCTGACATCTATGAACTCCATCAGTTCCAGCGCTGTCTTGATGTACCTGTTTCCGGTGTCCGTGACCAGCACCGCCTGGAAGTTTTTCTCGCCGGGGATGCTGATGTATGCTTTGTTGTCTGCGACCATCTCGTCTTCTTCCAGAATGACAGTGTTCCGGCCGGCGCCGGTAGCTATCTTGACGGTTCTGACCTCGCCGGCCCCAACGTTTACTGTGCGGGCGCCGTCGCCGACCCTGACCTCTATGCCCGCCTTTTTCTCCTGGAAGTTCTTGATGTCTATAGAGCTGTTCTTCTCGCCCGGGTTTACTCCCACTATACCCCAGGAGTTCTCGTTGCCGGTCTCCATGATGCGGATGTTGCGGTCCTCGTTCCTGAGGTTCTGGATGATTTCGCCGGGAGAACGGCTGTTCACTGTCTGGTCAAGGTCGCTCGCAACTATTATGGTGCCCTCCTGGTCGGCCGCGAGTTCCAGGGCCGCGGCGATATCTGTCCGTGTGTCCTGCGGCTTTAGTGAGTTCATCTTCCGCCTGACCTGCGAACCGGAGGCCTTTTCTAGCGGTACCGAGACTTCTTCCCCGGCTGTCACCAGGGTGTTCTCCTCGGCCAGGTTCGAATTCACGAACTTTTTCGCCTGGCTGTAGTCGTCCGACATGCTCGCCGACCGGTCGAATACTATGACCGCGTTCTCCGGTTCTTCCCTGGCCTCTATGAAAGGCTGTGCGATGGCCGCTGCGAACCCGAGTATCATCAGTATGTGGAAAAGTATCAGCAGGTTCCGCATTATCTTGTGGAACGCCTGGCTGACCTTGCCGGAGCGCTTGTCCTTCATGAAGAACGTCAGCGACGGCATGACCTGCTCCTCGGGCTTTGGCTTGATGAGGTAGAATACTATCAGCGGTATGATGCCGAGCGCCGCCAGGAGTCCCGGAGGCGATAGAAAGTACTGGTTCAAGAAAGCTATTCCCGGCGCCATAGTTTAATCTTCTCGAAGCCAAATTTTATAGCTCGGGTCATCCTTCCTCGATGCGGTCAAGCACCTGCTGGTGCAGCTGCTGCAGCCGCTCCTTCTTGTCCTCCATCCTGACCACGTCGGTCGAGCCCTGGAGGAGCAGGTTGTGGCTGAAAGGCGAAGGCACGTTCAGTGAGTCGACCTCTGAGTACTTGATGTCGCCGCTTTCCAGTCCCCCGACAACTTCTTTCACGTGTGCGATGTCCATCGCGTCTTCCATGATCTCCCTGTAGGTCTCCTTTATCATCGGGAAGTCGTCGCCGTACTCGTTCCTTATGACCGATATCAGGAAGTGAGACTTCATCTGCTGCTGGCCGACTGTTTTCGATGAGCCAGCGTAGTTCCTCAGTATCATGAGCGACCGTCCCGCGACGTGCCTGAACCGGCGTTTCATCAGTTCGGTTTTCTGGACCGCCTCCTTCAGCTCTTCCTTGAGGTCGCAGCTGGTGAGTTCTTCCATCAGTTTCCCGACGTCGATAGGCCGGCGCGGCGTGATGAGTATGAAGCCGTTGTCGTCTATCACCATGCCCACGTTGCTCGACACCCGCTTCTGCAGCAGATGTGCGAGTATACGTGCGAGTGCGTCGTGCGTCCTCCGGCCGTAAATCGTCTGGAATATCAGGTTCTGCCGGTTCTCGTCGTCGATGTACCGCTCGACTGTTATGTCCTCGTGGTCGGAGACCTCTCCCAGGTAGTCGTACTGCTCCTTGACGTACCTGTATATGGCTTCAGCGGTGTTCTCGTCGAGGTAGTAGTTGTGCATTATCCACTGTATGATGTCGTCGTCCCCGGCATTCATCTCTATCTGCTTTCGCACCGCCTGCTTGAACTCGCCTATCCTTATACCGAGGTCGTAGGACAGCGGGAGGCGTTCCGAGTACCAGGATGGGACGGTCGGCTGTTTCTGGGGCTTGGGGTCGACATAGACCTTCATGCCTTTCGCGTAACTGAACTGGTAGGTCGAACCGCCGAGAGTGAAGATATCGCCTTTTGTCAGGCGGTCAAGGAACTCCTCGTCCAGCGTCCCGACGAAGTTCTTGTCGCCGCGTGTGAGAACCTCGTATCCTGTCTCGTCTGGAATCGTGCCTATATTGGTCATGTAGATGGTCCGGGTCATCTTCCCGCTGCGGCCGAAGAGCTCGTCCTCCCAGTCGACCCAGATTTTCCGGTAGACGTTCTGGTCCTCGAGTTCGTACTCCCCGCCGAGGTACTTTAGAACCGCCTCGTAGTCGTCGCGCGCGAGCCCTTGATAGCAGTAGGACCGCCGGATGACGTTGTACGCGTGCTCTATGTCCCATCGGTGGTTGCAGCCCATCCCGACGATGTGCTGTGCCAGGACGTCGAGCGCTCCTGTCGGTATCTGTATCCTGTCGAGGTCGTCCTCCTTGGCGCACTTGGTCAATACGGAGCATTCCAGCGCCTCGTCCCTGTCAGTCACTATCATCTTGCCTTTCGCGGTCTCTCCTATCTGGTGTCCGCTCCTGCCGACACGCTGTATGCCCCGCGAAACACCTTTTGGAGAACCGAGCTGCAGTACGAGGTCGACCGAACCTATGTCGACCCCGAGTTCAAGCGAGGTCGAGGTAACTCCTACCTTCATCTCCCCTGCTTTCAGCTTCTCCTCTACTTCTAGCCGCACCTCGCGGGACATCGACGAGTGGTGCGCCCCGATGTTGTCGTCGTAGTGGTCGGGGAACCTTTCCTTCAGGTTGTTGACGACCCGCTCTGTCGCGCTCCTCGTATTCGTGAATATCAGCGTGGATTCGTGGTCCTGTATGAGGTCGTGCATCCTGTCGTACATCGCCTCCTGTATCTCTCCCGGCGGCGTATGCACCAGGTCGCGGACGGGTGATATAGTCTCCAGGTCGATCTCCTTGGAGGCGGCGACATCTACTATGTTGCAGCCCCGGGTCTCGTAGTCCTCTTCGTCCAAAGCTTTAGAACTCCTGACATGGTCGCCGTCCCGGACTTCTTTCTTTTCGACCTCCTCGCCGCCGTCGTAGCCGACAAGGTACTTCGCGATTTCGTTGATAGGTGCCTGGGTCGCGGACAATCCGATGCGTGTAGGCGTCGTGTTCGCCATCTCCTCAAGCCTTTCCAGCGAAAGAGACAGGTGGACCCCGCGCTTGTTCTCGGATAGCGAGTGTATCTCGTCAACGATTACGTATTTCAGGTTCTTCAGCTTCTCCTTGAACTTTGGAGAGTTTATGACGATGCCGAGGGTCTCTGGAGTCGTTATGAGGATGTGTGGCGGTTTCTCCAGCATCTTTGAACGTTCCGACTGCGGTGTATCGCCGGTCCTTACCGCGCTCCGGACCTCTGGCAGCTCCACACCTGATTCCCCGGCTTTCTCTCGTATGCCGTTAAGAGGGTCTTCCAGGTTCCGCTCGATGTCGTTCGAGAGCGCCCTGAGCGGCGAAACGTAGAGCACGTAGACCTCGTCTTCCAGGTCGCCCTCCTCTCCCATCCGGAAAAGTTCGTTCAGGCCCGAGAGGAATGCACTGAGCGTCTTGCCCGAGCCTGTCGGGGCGCAGATGAGCGAGTTCTCTTCCTGGTGTATAAGGTCGAAGGCGTGCTTCTGTGGATCGCTCAACCCGTCGAACCGGTCGTTGAACCAGTCTTTAACGTATGGCTCGAAGTCCTCCGGAAGCGATTCTGAGGCGTCGTCTTCGTCAACAAAGTTTATTCCAGTCATATCGATAAGGGAGTGCTCGAACTTTTAATAGAGTCAGAATTCACGCCAGTCGCTGCTCGGTCCAGGCGAAGAGAGATGCCGCAAGAGCTGTCAAGAGGCCTATTATCGGTTGAAGGCTGTAGACACCGAAGGTGATCATCGGTATGAGGATTATCAGCATTCGGCCCTTGAAGTTGGACTCCAGCAGGTCTGAGGTCCTTTCCGATATATCGACCCCGGTGCTGTTAAAGCGTTTTTCCGCGTTCGCTGCAAGTTCGGCAGGTATCTCCTGCTGCGCGGAGCCAAAAGCGGAGAGCAGGGCGGCCTGTTCGGAACTCGTCAGGTCGTTCTTGGTCTGGTTGATGACGTATGCCTGTGTAAAAGTTATGGTGGCTCTGCTGGTCTGCTCGATTACCTGGACCTGGGCCTGTTTCTGGCTCTCCATTATGTTGCTGTCGTCGACCGCTTCCTCCGCGTAGTTACCCACGAACTTGCCGGCTGTCGACCTTATGTCTTCCGCCACACCAGGCTGTGTCGAGGCGGCGTAAAAGGTCGCTGAACCCAGTATCAGGCCGATGAGAAGTAGCGGTATGGTCGTGGCGCTGTAGAAGTCGTGGAAATGGTCTCCTCCAGCGAAGAACGATACGAAGACGTTTCCAAGGCTGAGCAGGACTGCCACACCGGCCATGATATAGTTTATGGGGGCGAAGAACAGCGCGATGAAGCTGAGGAACGCCGAGGTCCGGAAGCTTTCTTTCGATATATAGGCCGTGTACCCGAACAGTAACGGTATCAAGAGCAGCGTGAGGTACGTGACCGGCTGGAAGGGTTCAAGGAAGTACGCCGCGGAAACCGCCAGTATCGACAGCGAGAACTCTGCCACGTACTCGATGTAGTCCTGCTCCAGGTTCATAACTACCAAAATATAGGCGAAACTGAAATTTAAAGGTCGGAGCCGCTATCCCAGCAGTTCGGCGAAAATTTCTTCGGCGTGGCCGCTGTCACTGGCCTCTATTATCGCTCTCCCTGACCTGAAAAGTGTGAACTCTCTTCCCTTGACCTCGACACGTATGAGGTGGTCGTTTCTGGCTTTCAGCTCGCCTTTTTCCTCCAGCACGTCAAACGCTCTTGGCCCGATATCGCGCTCGATCTGGTACTTGTTCTCGCCGCAGACCGCGACCGTCTTCGCAGTGGACTGGAGGTGGGGGAAGTTTTCCTGTTCGCAGACCTCGCATCCGTCTTTCTCCACGTCGAACCTCTTCCCGGAGGGCACGATCTCCAGCTTCTCTTCCACGTCCTTCCCTGTCAGGTACTGGACGGCCTTCCAGGAAGACCGCGAGGCGGCTATAGAGGCGGCCTCTCTCATTATACCGGCGGTTTCGCATGTCTCCAGGTTGCCGGCGGGAACCTTGTCGAAGACGCAGTTGAAGCATCCCTGGTCGAAAAGCATCGAGTATCCCTCTCCCGCTATCGCCGCGGTGTAAATCCATGGCTTATCTTCTTTCTTGGCGTAGTCGTTCAACAGGAACCGGGTCTCCAGGTTGTCGGTCCCGTCCAGGAGGATATCTGCGTCTTCAAGGAGCGGGGAGTTGTCGGGTCCGAGGCTTTCAACGTGGGTCTCGATGTCCGTGAACTGTTCAAGGCGGTTTCCGGCGGCTTCGGCTTTGGGAAGCCCTTTCTCCACGTCGCTCCGGGTGTAAAGGTTCGAGGAGTAGAGGTCGTTCTCTTCGAGGTAGTCCCGGTCGATCACGATGAGCGAGACTCCGTGCCTTGCCAGGTTCTCGGCTATAACGGAACCTGTTGCGCCGAGCCCGATAACTGCTGCGGTTGAGTCTCCAAGCCTCTCTAGCTCTTCTTTTCCGAAGTCTTCCAGTGCGGTGAATCGAGAGTACACGCCTAAATAACTGGCGTATAAAGACTTATTAAGCTCCTTTCTCCGTTTTGATTTGATAAAATGGCTACAGCTATAGTTTCTCAGGTCGGCGGTTTTCTGGCCGATATGGGGCTCCAGGTCTCTGTCAGCGTTCTGGGATGGGCCGCAGCTGTAGCTGTGGCAGGCTGGGCGATCAATAAGCTCTCCAATGTAATGATAGCCAGGGCGGTTGAGAAGCGTGGAGGAGAACAGCACGCCACGAAAAGCGCCCAGCGCGTCTCGGGCTACGTGATATACTCTTTCACGTTCATAGCGGTTCTCGGCGTGTTCGGAGTGCCACTCTCAGCTCTCGGGGCATCTGTCGGCCTGATAGGTCTCGGTATATCTTTCGCGTTGAAGGACATGATAGCGAACTTCATCTCCGGCATAATGATACTGGTATACCGGCCGTTCAAGATAGGCGACCAGATAGAGGTCAAGGGAGAAGAGGGCACCGTATCCGATATCAAGGTAAGGGCGACCGACATCAAGACCTATGATGGCAGGAAGGTTATCGTACCTAACTCTGTGCTCTACAACGAGACAGTTATCAACAACACGGCGTACGACGAGCGCAGATTCGAGGTCGTGGTGGGCATAGGCTACGACGAGGACATCGAAGAGGCGAAAGAACTCGCCAGGGACGCCCTGGAAGAAGCGGAAGATGTCGAATCAGAGCCCGAGCCCCAGGTGCTGGTGAACGAGCTCGGTGGTTCGTCAGTCGACCTGAAGCTGAGAGGATGGACTAGGCCCTCGCGCGCGAACATGGTGGCCGCGTCCTCGGAGGTCACGCAGATAGTGAAGGAGAAGTACGACGAAGCCGGTATAGACATCCCTTACCCGATAAGAACGGTTTTCTTAAACGAGGAGTAACTCCCGGCTCACCAGTTTCTTCTTAAGCTTTGTTCGAGAAACTCTCGGTATGCCAGAAGATATAGATCCCGAACAGATGGAAGATATCAAGGACTCCGGCGAAACTTGGGTCATCGATTTCTGGGCTGAATGGTGTGGCCCATGCAAAAAGTACGCTCCTATCTTCGAGGAAGTGGCTGAAGAGATGGGGGATGTCAACTTCGGCAAGGTCGACATGGAGGAGCACCAGCAGCTTGGAACCCAGCTCGGCGTCCGGGCGCTGCCGACGACGCTTGTCATCAGGGACGGCGAGGAAGTCGCGAGAAGCGCCGGCGTCCTGCAGGAAGACGAGCTCAGGGACTTCGTCGAGAGCAACTCCTAGAAGTAGTCGGACCAGTCGATGTCCCCGTAGCCAGTATCATCCTCTTCCATCCTCCTTTCTATTTCTGAAGCGACTTCACCCGCGCTTTTGCCAGTGGTATCTACCTCGATGACTTTTTCCTGCCGGGAAACTGCCTCCTGGAGTATAACGTCGAGCGCCTCGGATTCAACGTTTTCCTGTATCTTATCCTGGCTGTAGCCCCTCTCCGCCAGGCGTTCTTCAAGCTCTCCCGGCTCGCACCTCAGGACGACGCAGTAATCCGCGGGAAAGTGGTGGGAGAGGTGGCCCTCCACGACGGCATCGCTTTCCCCTTCCAGCTCTTCCTCCAGGGCTTCGACCATCGCAGCGGTGTCGACCTCGAACTCTTCTCCCTGTTCGCCGAGGTCCCGGGACTTCACGAACTCTGTCAGGTCCAAGACGTCGAACCCGTCGAGTTCCGCGGCTACCGAGGTCTTTCCAGTGCCCGGAGTTCCTGTGAGAGCCAATATCATACACGAGAACGGTTTATGAAAGCATAAAAGTTTAGTTTCCGGATTCAGGTTTAGGCGAGCCACCATGAAAGATATTTTTGACCGAGAACCGCGGGCTTCCTGCGGGCGAGGTGTTACACGATGATAGATATATGGACGGAAAAATACAGGCCGGATACACTGGGAGAGGTCATAGGCCAGGAGGACATAGTCGACAGGCTGGAAGCCTTCGTCGAGGAGGACTCCATTCCTCACATCCTGCTTGCCGGGCCCGCTGGCACGGGGAAGACGACCTCGGCTATCGCCCTTGCAAAAGACCTGTACGGCGACAAATGGAAGCAGAACTTCATGGAGACCAACGCCTCCGACGACCGGGGAATCGATGTAGTCCGGGAGCAGATAAAGGATTTTGCGAGGACGAAAGCTGTCGAAGACGATTACAAGATAATATTCCTGGACGAGGCCGACGCCCTTACGCCGGACGCACAGCAGGCCCTGAGACGTACGATGGAGCAGTTCTCGAGCAACTGCCGTTTTATACTTTCCTGTAATTACTCGTCGAAGATAATCGACCCCATCCAGTCCCGGTGTGCGGTCTTCAGGTTCAAGCGGCTGGATGACGAGGATACGAAGAAGTACATCGACCGGATAGCAGAGGGCGAGGACTTTGAGATAACAGATAGCGCTGTAGATGCAGTTCTCAGGGTTGCGAGCGGGGACCTGAGGCGGGTAACCAACATCCTCCAGACCGCCGCCATCCAGAAGGACGAGATAGAGGAGGAAGACATCTACGGTGCAGCGGCTTCGCTCAAACCGGAGGAGATCAGCGAGATACTTGAAAACGCGTTGAACGGCGACTTCATGGACGCCAGGGACACCCTCTCCGAGCTCATGATAGACCGCGGGCTGGACGGCCAGGACGTTATAGGCGCCATCCACCGTGAGATACTTGACCTGGACATAGACGAGCGGGGCAAGCTCCACATAATGGAGCATCTTGGAGAGTTCGAGTTCCGGATAGCCGAGGGCGGTACCAGCGACATACAGATAGAAGCTTTACTGGCCAAAATCGCCGAAGTCGGAGAGGGGCAGTGAGAACCTCCTTTTCAGGGAAGGTCATGTCGAGGTGATGCGCTAGATGTGGACCCAGAAGTACAGGCCTGAAACTCTGTCCGAGTACCGGGGGGCATCCAAACAAAAGGAGGAGCTTAAGGAGTGGGCCGAGAACTGGGAGTCCGGAGATCCTCCTGTTCTTCTACACGGCCAGGCCGGTACAGGCAAGACTTCTCTCGCAGAGGCGCTGGCGAACGACCTTGACATGGAGCTTGTCGAGACGAACGCCAGCGATGTCCGCACCAAGTCGAAGCTGAAGAAAGAACTGAAGGAGGCGACCCGGCAGGCATCTTTCCTCGGGAAGCAGAAACTTATACTGATAGACGAGGTCGACGGGATGAGCTCCTCTGACAGGGGTGGGGCACAGGAGCTTAACCGGATAGTGGAAGAGACCCGTTTCCCTGTGATAATGACCGCGAACGATGCCTATGACTCGAAGATAAAGTCGCTACGCGAGAAGTCGAAGCTTGTGAAACTTGACTCGGTCCACACAAACTCTATCGCGGCACACCTCCGGGATATACTGGAGGAGGAAGGTATAGAGTATGAGAAAAGCGCGGTTGACCGGATAGCGAGAAGGGCCGGCGGCCAGATGCGGTCGGCTATAAACGACCTGGAGGCGGTCGCTCTCGGGAGAGACGAGCTGACGACGGAAGACCTTGACTCGCTCGGTTACAGGGACACCGAGCAGGACATCTTTGAAGCGTTAAAGATGATATTCAAGACTTCGTCGGCGTCAACTGCGAGGGAGGCGTCGGACAACATAGACGAGGACGCGGACACGTTCCTCCAGTGGGTCCGGGAGAACATTCCCCGGGAGTACAAAAAGACGCGTGACGTGTCGGAAGCGTACGACTGGGTTTCGAAGGCCGACGTCTTCAACGGCCGTATACGGCGGCGGATGAACTGGAAGCTGCTGAAGTACGTTTACTCTTTCACGACTGCAGGTGTCGCGCTGAGCAAGGAGGAGAAGTACGAGGGCTGGACCAAGTACCAGTACCCGACCAAGATAAAGAAGATGGGTCAGTCAAGAGCCGCCAGGAACAGGATGGAGGCGATAGGAGAGAAGGTCGGAGAGAAACTTCACGTATCGATCAAGGACTCGAAACAGATGCTACCCTTCCTGTCAGCGCTGCTGGAGGACAACCCCCGGCTCGCGGACCAGCTCGAGCTTGAAGAGGACGAGGCTGAGTTCATCGCCGACTTCTAGCCTATACACCGCATCCTGATGACGTCTCCTGGCCTCTCCAATGTGACGTTGAAACAGTTCTGCCGTCTCCAGTAATCGGTATCCGACTCAAAGCTGTCCATCATATCCACCATCCGCCGGAAGTTGTCACGCTCCTCTGGAGAAGACATGTCGACCTTCAGGGCCTCTGACTTCAGGTTGTCTACCTCGTAGGATACCCCCTCCACCTGGAACCGCCGGTTCTGTATTCCGCTAATGGTCGCCGAGGCAGATATCAGTATAACTCCGATGACGACCGCCGATATCACCATGAACTGTCCTTTCACCGGTGCCACCTCAGGTGGATACGGTAAGGCATGAACGTGTTTTCCTTTATACTCCCAACGACTGTATTCGAGATAGGGGCGTCTGTCTCCTGTCCGAAGCTTTTCTCGTCGTCCAGGAGCCAGTAAATCACCGAGGCCACGAGCTTCCTGTCCGCCGTGTCATAAGGCTGTTCGTGGGGAATCCGGGCGAAGCGCTCGATTTCGTAGGTCTCGAACCCGGTCCTGAAGTTGACTATCTCCACCCGGCTGTTACCCGAGTAAAGGAAGGCTGCGCGTGACGAATCGTATATCCTGACGGTGTAGTCCCGGTTCGAGATGGTGAGGTGGTCTCCGTTGACGTAGGGTCCTTCCCGTGGATCGCCAGCGAAGTCGCCGTCGCCGTTGAGATCGATGTTGAGTCCCCGGATGCTGGAGCAGGGGTCGCCGAGTCTCGTGTTGAGAACGTACGCCGTCTTCCCTGATGGGAAGGTGAAAGTTTCTTCCGTGTAGTCGTTGCAGCCGCTTTCCGGGCTTCCCGCGGGCGGATTATTGGTCGACTGCATGCTGTCCTCCTCGGAGTTCCAGCCACTGAGGTCGTAGCGGCCGGTCCCTGCGTAGGCTAGAGGATCTCCTGTCACTGTTTCAGTCGTGTTGGACGCCAGCTTACCTCCGGGGGCGATGCTGACATCGGGCGGCACCCCGTTCTGGCCGATGAAGTACGTCTCCACCCTCTGCGATTTTTCTGTCTCCGAGAAGTCTGCGCCACTTGCGGAAGGGTTTATGTCGAGCCCCATCCAGACCAGGCCGCTATCCTTCATCACCTGGTAGTTCATGTCTGTCTGGCTCAGGTCCATCAGGAAGAGGACGGAACCCTCCTTCATGTAGTCCTGTAACCGGTTGTAGTTGCCGGACATTATCTCACCCAGAGCATCTGGTTTCCGGAAGACGAGAGTGTCGTAGACTGTCAGGTCGCTCGCGCCGAACGTGAACGTATCGAAGCTTGTTTCCGTATATATACCGTTCACCGGCTGGTTCATCGTGTTTCTTATATTGACGGCCTGGTCGGCCCTGTAGAGCGTCAGGCTGTCACCGTTGTCGGCTATCTGCTTCACATCGTAGTTCGTGTCGGTCTCAGTGTCAGAGGAGTTCCCCCAGTAGAGGAACTGGTCGAGGAAGAAAGGACCTTCGCTCGCCGAGAACTGGCAGGTCGTCTGGTTGTCGACCCAGACTGTGTCGTAGTCCGTGTCGCCGTTGAAACTGTTCGGGAGCTTCGGGTCGCTGTCCGCCACGTACAGCCGCAGCCCGTGGTCCGAAAGCCCGGTCTCGTCGGAGCGGAGCACGGGTTCCTCTGAAGATATCTCCTCCAGGTCACCGTCGCACCTGTCGCCGGAACTCACTTCCTGCAGTGTTTCAGTGTGCCTGTCCGCTGGCAAGGTATAGAAGCCGAGCCGGTAGTCTCCCAGCGGCAGCTGTGTCACGGTCCCGGAAACCGCGAGCTGGCCGTTCGAGATGGCGGATACGGCGGTCTGTATCGAGCCGGTCTCCGACCTCTGGATGAATTCCTCCAGATGGCCTGAATCCTTCAGCGTGTGCGCAAGGTCTTTCGACGCTATCTCCCGCTGGAAGCTGTCCCAGTCCTGGGTTTCAGCCGGTTCGAACGTGCCTGTGACGAAGACGAACAGTATGAGCGCCGCGAGAAAGCCTTCTATCATGTAGCCGATACCTTTTCTCCTGTCCATCACCAGGTCCACACCTCCACCTTCAAGGGCTCGCTTTCCATCGTAGCGAATCTCTGTAGTCTTATGACCTGGGAGTCGTCGTCTATGCTGGCCCCAAAGGTCTTCAGGTGGCTCTGCAGCACCAGTATAGAGCCGGGTTCGTCCTCCCGGTTCTGGAAGCTGTCCAGCACGTAGTACTCTCCAGGGTATTCGTAGAGCCGGTCTCCCCTGCCGAAGATGCGTTCGTTCCGGAAGTCCCAGGTCCGTGAAACGTAGGTGGTGTTGTAGACGCCGTTATGCGAGGTTACGAGAAAGTTATACGTCTTGCCTCGGAGGACAGCGCTGCCGTAGTGTATCTCGTTCCCTGCCCGTCCGTAGTAGGTCAGGTCGCCGTCCGCGTCACGTATCTGGGGCTCGGTTATGGAGGGGGAGACGGAGTCGCCCTGGCCCTTTGTGAAGGTCCTGTGAGTCTCTATGACCGGCATCCAGGTGAAGTTGAAACGATACTGGTGGTCGGCGCCGGTTATATCCTTGAACTGGGAGTAGTTCAGGTAGTTGAAGTCGTTATTCCTCGGGTTTATGGTTCTCAGGCGCATTATCTTGTCCCGCTCAAGGTCAAGGAAGCCGTCCGCAAGGCCGACAGCGTTTGCCTCCCGGACTGTATCGTTGTTCGCTTCCCAGTCCGTGCCGCCACCGCTGTAGCTATGACCTCCTGGATTGCTAAGCATCTTTGTCGACACCTGACGGGCCTCAAGGTTCAGGGAGGCCTCCGTCACGTCGCCGCTGAAGCTGGGCATCGCGCCTGAACCGAGCGTGACAAGTGCGGCGAGCGCTATCAGGTATATGAAGGCGGCTGCAAGGAATTCTATGTGTATCTGTCCTTTCATCTCATACCCCCGCCAGCCCGACAAGGTACATGAAGGCGATGAATGCTATCGGAAGCATTATCATGGCGTGTTTGACGCCAGCGCTCGGGCTTCCCTCGCCGATCTGGCCTGCGACCGCTCCTGTACAGATGCCCTGTATCATGAGCATGGTGAACAGCAGCGACTTGTAGTACGCCATGTTGCCGTAGCTGAACTTGGTTGCGTAGGCACTGGTGAAGTCTGTGACGTTCTGCGGGACGAACCCGAAGAGCTTCGCGGTCTCGCACATCGGCGTTGCCGGGGCTATCTGGCCGTTGCAGTAATTCGTCGTCCCACCTCCCTCGCCCAGGAAGTCAAGTCCCTGGAGAGCTCCCTGGCCGGCGGTTCCCAGCCCGAGAAGCTCTGACATCATGGTGTAGATACCGATGGTGATGCCGATGAACAGGAAATAGATGACGTACATTATGAATATCTGCTGCTTGATTTTCGAGTTCTTCTTCTGCAGCGTCTCTTTGAGCTTTGAAGCGTCCTCGGCGATGGATTCGATGGTCTTAGTGATGTTTCCGCCGCTCCTGAAGCTCTGCAGCAGGATGGAAATCGACTCCTGTATGACCGGTGAGGCGTCCATCCGCCTCGAGAACCGTTCCATCACTTCCGGGAAAGGGATGCCCCATGTCAGCTCGGTGTGGATTTTCTCGATTTCATGGTTCAGCCGGCCGTAGTCCGAGTCTTTAGCCGATTCGAAGGCCTGGAGTATGGTCATACCTCCTCTTTTCGACTCCGCGAGGTCTTTCAGGAAGGACGGGAACTGGTCCTCCATCTCTCTTACGGCCCGGTTCTTGAGGAAGGAGATGATGCCGTACGGTAAGACGCCGACGATGAGCCCGAGTATGAGGGTGGCGCCGCCGAGCTGGGTCGATACGAAGAGATACATCATGATGCCGAGCACGATCAGGAACGCGC
>JBDGRD010000010.1:5901-11628 GCA_042218425.1 Candidatus Nanohaloarchaea archaeon | reverse complement strand
ATCACTGGAAATCACCTGTGATTTCTGCGAGGTGAAGCTCTGCAAGTATCACCGGATACCACCCGGTGAGATGCCCTTGACGAACAGTATGAACATGGCGGAGATGAAAGGCAGGCCGAAGAATATTGAGAATATCTGTATCGTGACTATCAGGTTGCCGGAGACCGAGCTGAACGAGCTCATGACCGCGCTCATCGAAGTGAAGATGATGGACCCGACGATGACCACTGTGATGTACATCTCGACGAGGAGGCCGAGCTGGTCGGCGAACTCCTCGACCCGGCGCTGGTAGTCGTTCATCAAAGTCCTCGACCTTTCCTGGAGGAAGGAACGTAGCGAACCACCGGACGTTATGACGTGGTTCATCCCCCACATCAGCTCCTTGAAGTCCTTGCTCGGGGTTCTGTCCGCAGCCTTCTGCAGTGCTTCACTCGCGTCCATGCCGAAGGTCTCCATGTCCCGGCTGATACGCTTGGCCTCTCTCGCGACCTCCTGGTATTCCTCTTCCTGCTTGCTCAGGACACGGAATATCTCGGGTATATCGGTACCTGTTCCTGCGAGCGTGGACATATACATCGTCGCGAAAGGCAGCGTGTCCCGTATCTTCGAGGCCCGGCTCTTTATGAGGAGCGACGGGTACAGGTAGAAACCCATGAGTACACCGGTCCCGAGCACTAGCGACAGCGCGATGGTGAATATAACGCCGCTTATACCGGAACTCATGACAAAAAGCGTACCGAGTATGAAGAAGCTGAAGACGATGGTCACTAGCGTCGTGAAGACTGCCATGGAAACGTACTCTGGTAGCGACACCTCTATATTCGCCTTTGACAGCTGCGGCCTCAGGTCCTGGAAGTAGTCTAGGTAGTCGAGGATGTAGCTACCTATCTGGTCGTAGCAGAACTCCGCGTACTCTTCAAGCATTCTCCTCGATTTCCATTTGGGCTTGGTTGGAGTTTAAGCTTTCCCCAACTTTCTGCATGATGGACTTCGGGTCAGAATAGTAGCGTGAGATGATGTCGCCGACCTTCCTGTAATGCTTTATCTGCTGGTCCTGCATCCAGTTCAGGACGTGCTGCCGGTTCTTCAGCTCCTCCTTCATCTGTTCATCGTTCATGCCTGTCTGCTCGACGATATCCTTCAGGAGAACGGACGGGTTGGAGACGATGTACTGGTCTTCCTGAGCGTCCCAGTCGAACACCTTGTTGGCGTCGATACCCTTCCTCTCGTCGTACCCCTCTATCTCGTAGATTCCCTTGATACGGCGGATGTAAGTGTCGCCGCGCCGGATACGGGAGATGAGCATGACCGCGTCTAGGGTCTCGATGAGCGACGGCGAAAGATTGATTGGCTGTGTCGTAAGACGGTCCATGAGCATGTTCAGCGAATCGGCGTGGATAGTTGAGAGGCCTGTGTGGCCTGTAGCCATCTGCTGGAACAGGATGTAGGCCTCCTCACCACGGACCTCGCCGACGATGATGTACTCCGGGCGCTGACGGAGCGACTCCTTCAGCAGGTCGTCCATGGAAACTTCTCCGCCTTCCTCTGCGCTCGAACCGAACCCGCTTCTCGCTACTTCCGGCACCCAGTGGTCGTGCGGCAGCCGGAGCTCCGGCGTGTCCTCGATTGATACGATTTTCTTCTCCGGGCGGATGAAGAGTGACAGCGAGTTGAGCTGAGATGTCTTACCCGCGCCTGTAGTACCTGATACAAGTATGGATTTACCGTGCTCGACCAGCGTCCATAGGTAGGATAGCATCTGGGCGTTCTCCGTCTCGAAGTCCATCATGTGGATAGGTGTCAGAGGGTCTTCTGTGAACCGCCTGATTGTGAAGTTAGAACCCTTTCTCGCGATGTCAGTGGCGAGCGTCGCCTGTACACGCGAACCGTCGGGTAATGCGCCGTCGAGAAGGGGTTCTGACACCGAGATGGATTTGCCCGCGCGCTGGGCCAGCTTCATGACGAAACGGTCGAGCTCCTCGTTCTCCTCCCACATGATGCTGGTCTTGATAGAGCCGAACTTGGGGTTCCTGTGGTATACGTAGACCGGTATATCGATTCCGTCGCAAGAGATGTCCTCGACCTCTTTGTCGTTCATCAAGGGCTGTAGCTTGCCGAGACCGGCGAAGTCGCGGTACGCGTAGTACCGGATGATTTCACGCTGTCTATCGGTCAGCGAGATGTTGTACTTGTCGACGATGAGGTCGATTTTATCAGCGAGGTAATCCTCGGCTTCCTCCGTCTCGAGCTCTGTGAAGTCGACGTCGAAGCTTCTCTCAAGTATGTCCTTGATCTTCTCCAGTATGTTCTGCGTGTCCTGGTTGAGTTCTGGTTCTATGACCTGGTAGACCAGTTCTCCCTGTTCCTCGTTCCAGGTGATATGGGCCCAGGCGTAGACCACTTCGCCCTTTTCCGGGTCCTGCGGGACAAGCGGGTAGGCGATGTCGACATCTGTAAGTCCTTCTTCTTCCTCTTCCTTGCCTTCTTCCTGCTCCTCCAGCATCTCGGGCTTGAACTCCTGCGCCGTAGGAAGCTCTATCCCTTCGCCCTTGAACTTCTGTGGCTCTTCGTCCTCTTCCTCCTCGAACCATTCAGGATGCTTCGCCTTTCTCAGACTGTTTATCAGGTTGTTGAACTGGAGCGCCATCAGTCAGCCCTCAATGTAAATTGGTTGCCGTTTTTGTATACTTTTACCGGTCCGCCGTCGACGGAACCGCTGAAACTGTACCGGTTATCGAGGCCGTGAAGATCTGTCCTGAACTCTCTCTGAGGGAAAGTCACTACTATGCCGTCGCTGAAAACCACGCTGTACTCGCCGTTGCCGATGGTCTTCGGAAGGTCGACAGACATGTGTCCCGAGTCCGCACCCTTCAGGCTGTACACCGCTTCTGCCAGTTCGGATTCCACCATGTTGACCTGCCGCTCCCTGGCCTTCTCCATGAGACCGTCACGGTAGTTCGCGAACGCTGTTATAGTGCCGAGCGCCAGTATAAGGCCCATACCAAAGGTCAGCACTGATTCTACTGCAAGGTACTGTCCTTTCATCTCTACTGTATGTCTATCTCGACCACTGTTTTCGTTCTCGGGATTTTCTCCCCCGTCGACACCTTGACCCTGTCACGGGCCACTCCCTCGTTGCTGATAATCAGCGTGGTTTCACCAGTAGCGGACTGTCTGCCCGAAGTCTGGATATCTATCTTGCTGAGAGAATTCCCTGCAGGGTCGGTGACGTACAGGTTCCGGAACTCGACTTTGTAGGTCACGACCGAACGCCCGGCTCCCGCAGCCGCCTTTACAGCCACGACACCGGGAAGGTCCTGGCTCTTCAGGCCGTAGCTTCCGCTGCCGATGGAAAGGTTCTGGAGACTTTTACCCTTGATCAGTGTCCAGG
Source organism: Candidatus Nanohaloarchaea archaeon (assembly GCA_042218425.1). Lineage (GTDB taxonomy): Archaea > Nanohalarchaeota > Nanosalinia > Nanosalinales > Nanosalinaceae > JBDGRD01. The sequence goes on along the minus strand of JBDGRD010000010.1, from coordinate 8,237 downwards.
AACCTGGCGGATACGGAGCAGACTCGGCGTTGGTAAATATCTGTATATAGTCTAAGTTTTCATCGATTCTCAGCCGGCCGTTCTCGATTTCAAGCGTGGTCTTGGAGGTCGTTCCCTTGCCACTCCTGGCGACAGATATGATTGAGTTGTGGAGGTCGAATACCTGTCGCTCCACCTTTTCCAGCTGCGCCTTGCTCTGTCGTTTCTCAAGAAGAGGGGTTCCCCAGACATACGCAGTCGCTATAGCCCCTATCGTCACTGAAGTGATAAGGACTGCTGTCAGTGCCTGCGTCTGTCCTTTCATATTATCACAAAGGCTCTAGCTTGAATATAAATCAAGTGGAAAATAGTGGGAAGAGCATGGAAGCTCTGACCGTCCTAGCAGGTCAGGCTTCCGCTTGTCGCCGGTGCGCAGGTGTGGGACCACGACTTGTCCGCGGTCTTGAACGTTATCTGGAGACCTATGCTCTTCGTCGCACCGGGGAACGGTACACCGGTGTCGCAGGTGTAGGACTCGCCCGGGTCAAGCACCGCGGACTGGTCGGTCTGCGTGAAGCACTCTATATCCTCGTTAATACTGGTGAAATCGAGGCCTGAGACCCTTTTCAGAGTGGCGTAGTCTATACCTGATTCAGATTGCGCTGGCACGAACAGGAACTCAAAGTTACGTGTGACGTTTACAGTTACGCTTCCGGTGTTCCTTATAGTAACGTTTATCGACTTATCGCACCCGCTGCCGCATTTGTCCTTGTAGACCGAGCTGTAGGTAAGCTCGGTGTTCTGCACTTTTTTCTGCTGGGCAAGCTTCTCCGTCGGGTTACCGGTAAGGCTCTGGAACTGGGAGTATACAACTCCTACCGCCCCTACTGTTATCAGTAGAAGGAGCACGATGGCGATGACCGGTGTTATACCTTTCCTTCTCTTGAACATGGATAAAGACCTTACCGGAGAATTCCCTCTCTTGCTTTAAATAGGTTTAACATGAGTTCTCACCGGAGTTATAGCAGACGTGAGAGTCCGAAATACCGTACTGACCGACCAGCTTGAACACTTTCCTGTCTCCATTTGAAGGGAAGGGTTCGCCGGTATCTATGCTGACAACCTCTGAAGGGTCCAGTACCTTTGGAGGGTTGGGGTTGTGGTAAGTCCATCCCTTGCCGTTCTGTCCCTGCGGCGCGCCGTCGACGTACAGGCTCCACACCTTGCCGCTGTCTCCCTCCACTGCAAGGCTTATAGAACCGGTGTTGCGGACGCTCATTATCGTGTTGCCGCTTGAACCCTTGTAGACGTACTCTATATTGAAATCGGATTTCTCCTTCAGCTCGTCCTGCTGAAGCCTGTTCTCGATGTTCTCCGCGGTCTGCTTCTGGGCGGAGGTTATGAACTGGTAGGCGGACGCAGCTGCGGCTACGCTTATAGTCATAAGTAGAACGGTCGCGATAACCGGTGTTATACCTTTCCTTGCGGAGAACCTATTCTTCCTGCTCATTGTCCATCTGGTCGAAACGCTTCCGCAACTTTCTCATCCGGTTCGAGCTTGAACCCGAACCCTGTCGCTCGTTGCCCGAGCGGTCGGTCAGTCCCCGGTCCTGCTGCTGTTGCTGCCGGTTCGGACCTCTTTGACCCTGCTGTTGGCCCTGGTTCCTGTTTCTTCTTCCCTGTCTCTGCTGTCCCTGCTGCTGGTTTCCGCCGCCTCCAAGGATACCTTCTTTGTTGTCTGCGGCGTAAGAACGTCTGATACTCTCGTTCAGGTCCTGGAGTCCTTCCACTATCTCCTGGTTGGACTCCTGCATGTCGCCGACGACTTCCTCAAGACGGTCGCCTACAGCCTGTGCAACCCGGTTCTGGAGGTCTCCGACTACCTCGCCCTCCATGTCCATCTCGGACGCCTCGGAGAGAAGGTCCATGAACTCGTTCATGTTGTCGATGACCTCGTCCATCTTGTGCGTCAGGTCTTCAACCGAGTTCTGGAGCTCGTGGGTCGACTCCGTCATATCGTTGACGATTTTCTGGTTTGACTTCATTATGTCAAGAACATCTCTCACAAAATCGTCGCCTGGACCTGACTGCTGGGACTGGGCCTCTATCTGGTCGAGCCGTTTCTCTAGCTTTCTGATCGGGCCTACAGGCACGACCTCATAGTCTTCGTTTGTCTCGTCCGCCAGGTCTACTTCGTCGTCAGCCATGATATAAATGGAACCTCCTTATACACCATTCAATTCCCTCTGCCCGTATTTATAACAACTGGTTACGCTCGGTTGACACGCAATATAAGGCTCCGGTAGGGTGCCAGAAAAGAAAAGATAGGAGAGAAAAAGGGACGAGAGCCAGCATAC
>JBDGRD010000010.1:0-5801 GCA_042218425.1 Candidatus Nanohaloarchaea archaeon | reverse complement strand
CATTCCGCCGCCGGGCATGCCGCCGGCGCCTCCGGGAGGTCCGCCTGCTTCGCCGCCTCCGCCGTCGGAGTCGAATCCTGAGGCGGAGATGACGTCGTCGATACGGAGGATCATCTCCGCGGCTTCGGAGGCGGACTGTACGGCCTGTGTCTTGGTCTGCTTCGGCTCGACGACTCCTTTCTCGAAGAGCTTCTCGCTCTTGCCTGAGGTGACGTCGATGCCGGCCCAGACCTCGCCGTTCTCGTGCTGGTTCCTCAGCTCGACGAGGGTGTCGATGGGGTCGAATCCTGCGTTCTCGGAAAGTGTCCGCGGGATGACCTCCAGTGCATCGGCGAACGCGTTGATAGCGAGCTGTTCGCGGCCTCCGACTGAATCGGCGTAGTTCCGGAGTTCGCGGGCGAGTTCGACCTCTGTCGCGCCGCCGCCCCCGACTACCTGTCCGTTGCGGAGTGCGGAGGAAACACTTCCGAGAGCATCCTGCATGGCGCGCTCTATCTCGTCGACCACGTGCTCTGTGCCTCCTCTCATCAGGATGGAGACAGATTTTGCGTTCGGGCAGTCCTGTACGAAGGTCATGGAGTCGCCGGAGATATTCTTCTGCCGGACGGTGCCCGCGTTCCCGAGGTCGTCTTCCTCGATGTCCTCGATGGCGGTGACGATGTTTCCGCCTGTGGCTCTCGCCAGCTTGTCCATGTCGCTGGTCGAGACGCGTCTTACAGCGTAGATACCTTTCTTGGCGAGGTAGTGCTGTGCGATGTCGTCGATACCTTTCTGGCACAGGACGACGTCTGCGCCTACCTCGTCGATTTTCTCGACCATCTCCTTGAGCTGGCCTTCTTCCTGCTCGACGAACGACTTGAGCTGCGAGGGGTCGGAGATGTTGATTTCCGCGTCAGTTTCTGTCTCCCTGACCTCGATAGCGGTCTTCAGGAGCGCGATGTCTGCGTCTTCGACCTTGCTGGGCATGCCTGAGTGGACTTTCTCCTTGTCGAGTATGACGCCCTGGACGAGTTCGGAGTCGTCCACCGAGCCGCCCTGCTTCTTCTCTACTTTTATCATGTCCTTGTTGATGACGAGGTCGCCGTTTTCTTCGTCGGCGACCTGCTGGATGGCCTCTACAGCGATTTCTGCGAGGTAGTCGCGCGCTGTCTCGGCGCTCTTGCCTGTCATCGCTGTCATCGCCACTTTCTGGAGCGTGTCCTTGTCGGCGATGTCGACGTCCTCGGCTATATCGTCGAGGAGCTTCGTGGATTTCTGCCGCGCCAGCCGGTAACCCTTGGTTATCACGGTCGGGTGTATGTCCTGGTCGAGAAGGTCTTCTGACTGCTTGAGAAGTTCTCCTGCGAGCACGACGCCCGTCGTTGTTCCGTCGCCTATCTCTTCTTCCTGTGTCTGGGCGACTTCCACCATCATCTTTGCCGCGGGATGCTCGATGTCCATCTCCTCGAGAATGGTGACGCCGTCGTTGGTCACGACAAGGTCGCCGACGGAGTCGACCATCATCTTGTCCATGCCTTTGGGACCGAGTGTTGTCCTCACGGCCTTTGCTACGGTTTTGCATGCTGCGATATTGTTTTCCTGCGCGTCTTCACCAGTCTGCCGGGTAGCGTCCTCCGACATGATGAAGACGGGCTGTCCTCCTAGTCCTACCATAGAAAGTTTTCACCTCTGAACATGGGATAACCTGGAAGCCAAATTATAAAAACGCATCGAAGCAGAGCCTGAAGCCGCCTTAACTCTCTTCTACAGCCTTCTCCAGTTCTTCCTGGAGTATCCGGGAAACCGTTCCGCCGTCGGCCTCGACCCGCTGCATCACTACGCCCATCAATGCGCCCTGGGCGTGCATGCCTTCAGACTCGATTAACTCCTGCTTCTCGTCGATGACATCTTTTACCACGGAGCGTATCTCGCCTTCGTCCGCCTTCCCGGCGACCGCTTCTTCCAGGGCGGCTATAGCGTCTTCTCCCGGGTTCTCGGCCATGTAGCTGAGAACATCCTCGACATCGCCTTTCTCTATGTTGCCAGAACCCAGGGCTTCAAACAGAGCCTCGAAATGCTGTTCTTCAAGGTTGTTGACCTCGACTCCATCGGCTTCAAGTCCTGCGTAGATGTTGGTGAAGATGTTGGCCGCGAGCTTCGTGTCGACTTTCTCCCTGAACTTCTCGAACATCGGTAGCATCTCGCTGGAGACTATCTGGGATGCCAGCTCTTCTCCTATCTCTTCCGCGTAGCGCTCTTCTCGCTCTTCAAGGGTGTCGGGCAGGTTCTCGTCAATCTCCTCTATCTTCTCTTCGGGAACGGTTATCGGCGGTATGTCGGTCTCCGGGTACATCCTCGCACTGCCTGGAAGCGGTCGGGAGTAGCTCGTGGTGAAGTCCTGCTCCGCGTCCCGTGTCTCCTCCGGAACCTCTCCACGGTAAAGGAGCTCGGCGCGCTCCTTCACTGCCTCGGCCGCGTTTCTGGCTTTTCCCGAGCCCGCGGCTATTATCGCGAGAACGTCGTCCTCTTCTTTCCCGAGTTCGTCTGCCAGGGATCCGAACTCCTCTTCAAGGCCGTACCGTTCCAGGTCTTCGTCCGTGTGTATCATGCCCTGGACTCCCCGCGATCTCGCATAATCCACGAGTTCGAGCGCCAGGTACCGGTCGCCGGATATCTCTTCTTTCATCCGGCCGTCGAGACCGGGCAGCTTCAGCGCGTACACGGAGCCGGAGTTCTCGATCACTGTCGATATTATCTCGTTTTCCGAGTCCTCGAACGTTCCTGTTACCTCTTCGAGCTCGACTTCCGCGTCGTCAAGTTCTTCGCCGAGTTCCACCAGGTATTTCTGCCGCCTGACCTCGTTTTCTATAAGCGCGTCGATGTTGTCGACATCCTGGAAGCCCTTGATCTCGACTCTCGCGCCGTCCTCGATGGAGACGTTGACGTCCTGCCTTATGGTTCCGAGCCCGCGCCTTGCCTTGTTAGTCGAGCGGAGCAGCATCCCTATCTTCATCGCCACTTCTCTGGCGTGCTCCGGGTTCTCTATGGACGCGTCGGTCCCGACCTCGACAAGCGGGATGCCGAGCCTGTCCAGGTCGTATATCGCAGTATCGTCTTCTCTAGTATGTATCCCTGCGGATTCCTCCTCAAGCTCGATGTCCTCGATTGCGACCGTGCCGGTCTCTGTCTCCAGCTCGCCGTTGAGGCCTATCATCGCGGTTCTTTGGAACCCCGAGGTGTTGGAGCCGTCGACCACCATCTTCCGCATCACCTGTATCTCGTCGGGTACGTCGGCGTCAACCATCCTTGCGAACGTCAGCGCGGCGTCAAGCGCCTCCCGGTCCATCTCGTGCGGCGGCTCCTCGTCGAGTTCGACCAGGCAGTTGTTCTTCCTGTAGTAGTTGTACACGAACTTCCGGGAGCGCTGGCTTTCCATCTCTGCCGCGACGTCTTTCTCGCCGGTCTCCCCGGCGACCGCTTTCAGGTACCGCTCGACTTTGGCGTCGGCCTGGTCGTTTCCAAGGTCGACAGGACAGTCGCAGAAAAGCTTGCTCGATGTCGCGAGCTGCTGGTGTATCTCTATCCCGCACCTGAAGCCAAGTTCGTCGTAGTCCATCCTATTCGCCCTCCAGCACGCTTGCCTCGGATTCCAGGTTTTGTCCTGAGAGCTGTTCGACCGCGTCTTTCAGGGCGAGCAACAGTGCCGGGTCCTCGGCCGGGAACTGTACTTCCCTGCCGCTCCTGTCATAGACCCCGGCTCTCATGCCGTATCTTTCCTCTACTATCTCTCCCGCTTTCTCGACAGCTTCTTCGGCGGCGAAATCCGTGGAGAACTCGGCGTAGGCTGTTCCCGGGTCTTCGGGATGTACCTCGAAATGGTATTCACTTGCTGACAATTTTTTCCACCTCTTCCCGCAGTTCGTCCATCGTTATACCATCGTTTTTAATCATGTGGTCGCTGAGAGACATCAGCTTGGCGACCCCGTTCTCTATCTCTCGCTCGTCACGCTCCTCGAATCCCTGGCCCTCGACGTCCTCTTCACGCCGGCGTTCATCCCGCCGTTTTTTTCTTGTTTCGCGGGGCGCCCAGACCGCGATGATATCCATGTCTTCCCCTGTCTCTTTTTCGAACTTTTCTTTTTCCGACCATCCTCTCATGCCGGTGATGACGATCTTCTCTCGCTCGTCCACCATCTCTTCCAGGTAAGGTGTCGAGAGCATGGCTATGGCGTCCATCCCGTGCTCGTCGCGCATCGAGTTGACGAACTCTCCCTCGTTGCCGGGCGCGATGCCGCGTTTCTCCATCTCTATCCGGACGACGTCCCCCATGTCAAGCTTGGTGTATCCAAGCTCCTCCATGAAGTCGGCGACCGCGGTCTTGCCGGAGAGAGGCATCCCGGTCACGCCGTATATCCGGGTCATACCGGGCCCTCCAGCATCTCATCTATCTCTTCGTCGACCTCCCGCTTCACCAGCCAGAACTCGGTCTCGTTGGGTATCGGCTCTTCAGGGTAGCTGGCGAGGTCTTCGGGTTCGAGGTCGAGCCCCTTCTTTTCCGTGTAGAGCTGGATGTAGTCGTCCAGGGTCTGGTTCCATCTGGTCTTCTGGCGGTTCTCGCCCGGGTAATCATCCATCGTACATCGACCTCCCGGTTATCTCGCCGGCGACGTTCTCCTGGAACAGTTCTTCTGCTTCTTCTTCCGAGTCAGCCTGGCCGAGAGCCCACATCAGCTTGACGTACGCGGTCTCTGGGTGCATGTCCTCTGCGTCGATGACTCCGGCGTCCTGTATCTTCAGCCCGGCGTCGTAGACGTTCATGTTGACCCTGCCGTTTATGCACTGCGAGGCCATGACGACCACGGCGTCCTCCGCCATCTCCTCCAGTTTTTCCAGTATCTCTTCATGTGATTCCGTGTGTTCGTCGAAGGCGTTGACCGGCATGTGGCCGAGCCCGGTCCCCTCTATGACGACGCCGCTGTAGTCCTGCTCCACCATGAACTCCAGCTCCTCTACCGACAGTCCGGGCCTGGTCTTCAGGAAGCCGACATCGGTGTCGAGACCGGTCCTGGCCTCGTACTCGCCGCTGTCCCTGGTGAAGCTTTCCTCGACTTTCCCGTTCTGGTAGTTGACTCTTCCGAGAGGTTCGGCGTTGACCGGTTCGAAGGCGTCGCGCCTTGAAGTGTGCATCTTCCGCGCCTTCGCCCCGGGTATCACGGTGCACCAGTCGTCGCTGGAGGATTCGTGCATGCAGATTCCTACGCCTGAGAAGTCGGTCCCGGAAAGGAACTTTGACGCGCAGTACATGTTCATGGTTGCGTCGGTGCTCGGGCGGTCGCTTGAGCGTTGCGCACCTACCAGGAGGACGCCTGTGTCGATACCTTTCAGCATCAGTGTGAGTGCGGCGCCTGTGTACGCCATGGTGTCTGTTCCATGGCCGACTATTATGCCGTCGTAGTCGTCTTTCACGTCGTCGATTTCTTCTGCGATCTCCTGCCAGTGCTCGGGTTCCATGTCCTCGGAAAGCATCTGGGCCACCACTTCCGAGTGCAGGTTGACCTCTTCCGCCAGCTCCGGGTACATCTGCAGGAGGTCTTTAGGGTCGAAGGCCGGTTTTACACCACCTTCCTCGTACGAAACCCTTGAGGCGATGGTCCCGCCGGTGTGGAGCACTAGTATATCCGGGCGGTCTTCGTTGTGCTCGACCTCTGGCTTCTCAGGTTCTCCAGTGTCTTTTTTCTCCACCAGCTCTACTTCGTCGGTCCTGACTCCGATGTTGTAGCCGCTATCGAGCTTGATGACGAGCGCCTCGGGGTCGCCGGACT
>JBDGRD010000001.1:0-20272 GCA_042218425.1 Candidatus Nanohaloarchaea archaeon | reverse complement strand
TCTAGGTCTTTTCCTGTGTTGATCCAGTAGTATATTTTTTCTGAGCTGTTGGCCTCGATCTCGACTTTGATGCTGATAGCTGACTGAATATTACCCTGAGCTATCGGATTACTGTTCAGATTTCCTGATTCGATCTCGCTGGAAGGATTGTCTCTGTAGATCCCGTACTGCTCTAAATCTCCACACTGACCATTCTGATACTTGACTTCCGCCATAACGTATCTGTTCTTCTTGTAATGGATCAGACCAGAGTGATCAGGGTGGTAGAAACAGGTGTCAGCCATCCCGGTGCCGTAGAGGTCGAAGTCCTGGTGGAAGAAGATCTCGACTTCCCTATCGTAGTCCTCTTCGTTTTTGATCTCAATCTCCCGGAGGAAGACGTTTTTCTCGCACTCCACGGTATCCCTGAACACCATTTCGAGGCCCTCCATCTCGTTCCTGGCGGTTGATTCTCCCAAGATTGTGTCCTGTTTATAGTCTGGGTTAGTATCCCAGTTCTCAATCCAGGAGAAACCTTCGGCTTGAACTCCGATTCGGTGTTTTCTTCCCTGGATATGGTTTTCCTGACCGGCGTACGGGAAGTAGAGGTCTCTGAGCCTCAGTGAATCGTCAAGGTTAACGAGCAGAGAACCGTTGCCCAGGGAAAGGTGTCTGACCATAGATAAACTGTAGGTTTCTCTGGCTTTTATTGGGTCGGCTTACTCCAGACTCAGTGCATAAAAATAAACCAGCAGAAGAGAAACTCCTTTTATGGAGATTATCGATGTTTCGATGGAGATCAGCGAGGACATGATTTACTATCCTGGAAATCCGCAGCCGGAGATCGAGAGATACAGGCAGATACCGGAAGACAGCACCACTGAATCCAAGGTATGCTTCGGCAGCCACACAGGAACCCATGTGGACGCTCCTCAGCACGTAAAGGAGGATGGAGAGTCAGTTGAAGAACTCGACCTAGAGAACTTCTATGGCAGGGCGCAAGTGCTGAATCTGACGGATTGTAAAGAAAAAGTAGACAGGGAAGATCTAGAAAATACAGAAATTACTGAGAAAATTGTGCTCCTGAAAACAGATAATTCTCTTCAGGGATACGAAGAGTTCAGAGAAGATTTTACCTATCTAACTCTTGAAGGGGTTGAATATCTGATAGAGCAGGGCGTGAAAACTGTCGGCATCGATTACCTCAGTCTTGTGAACTTTGAGGACAGCGAGAAGGCCGATAGAGCCCACAGGAAGGCGAACCAAGAGATGACTGTGATCGAAGGTTTGAATCTTCAAGATACAGAACCCGGGAAATACACATTCTCCGGTATGCCTCTAAAAATGAACACAGATGGCGCACCGATGCGAGCTGTACTCATAACAAAACAAAGTTAGATAGGGACAAAATGAAACCCTGGCAAATCTTCCAGGTTTTGCGTACATGAAAGGTCTTTAAACACCGTCAATAGTTCTATTTCTGGGGTATATTAGTCTAGAGATTTTCTGGAAAAATGAGTTCCGGGTCCCGAATGGTGCTACTCCCTGAAACTTCCCAAGGGTTTAAAAGCTTTAATAATCAATGCTTTGTTGCAGAAAAAGTCTCTAAGCTCGGGAGAAACAAAAAGGAGCTCGTTCAGTCGGTTATAAGGCGCGGACGCCGCACTTCCATGCGTTTTTCAACGGGAGACTTTGGAAAATCTCTTCTCAAGGGGGGCTGGTTTTCTCTGTCTTTTCTGCCCCTGTAGCCTATAAGGTGCTTGATTTCTGGGTGATAACTCATGTAAGTGTCGGTCCGGTATCTAAGATTTACAGCACTATCGAAGCAGAGTTTCTGGTTTCCTCCGCACTGGTCTTCATCACGTGCTTCCTTTCTTCCTACGTTGATATAGATTTCTAGTCCGGAGATTGCGGGATGTTAAAGCGGTGCGAAGGTTCCTTCGAGTTCTGCGGTGTCGAGTACGTGGCCCTCCATCGCGTCCTGGACGTCTTCTTTGGTCGCGTTTGCGGGAAGGTCGAGCCTGGTGTCGAGTGCGTAAAGCCGGAACCTGTAGGTGTGCTCCCCGTCAGGCGGGTTGGGTCCTCCGTAGCCAGGTTCTCCGAAGTCTGTCATACCTTCGACCGCGCCAGGCGGTGTCGAACCTTCTTCCACCTCTGCGGTTCCGGCGGGGATGTTCCAGACCGTCCAGTGGTCCCAGACCTTGCCCGCGGGTTCGACCGCGTCAGGATCATCAACGAGAAGTACGAGAGAAGCAGTCTCTTCCGGGACCTCCTTGAACCTGAGAGGAGGATTGACGTTTTGGCGCGTGTAACCGTATTTTTCGGGCATCATTCCGCCGTCGTCGAACGCAGGGCTGGTGAGCTTCATACCTGTTTATATCGTGTTCGAGAATCTTTAATCTTGGCCTTTTCGCCCGGATTTCATTGATGCAGGTCTTGCAGCTTCCCGGCTTCTTTCTTGAACAGTTCGCTGCTTTTCCTCAGGAAAAACGAGTCTATATCGTATTCCTCGGGTATGGTCTCGCACCAGACACCTACGTGGTGGAAGAGGGAGGCCTGGAGTTCGGCCACGTCTTCCGACATCTTGTCTTCCAGCCCCGTGAAGTACCTGACAGTTTCCTCCTTTGCTCTCTCGATGAAGCTGTCTTCGAACTCAAGCCCTGCTTCCTGGCTGACAAAAAAGTAGTATTCCAGGTCGAGGACGGCGTAGGTGATACGGTGCTGGTCGATTATCCCATCTGCGTAATAGGTCGGTTTCTCCCCCTCGATTTCCAGGTCTCTCGGCCGGCTATAAGTCGGTAGCTTCAGCCTTTCCAGGTCGGTATAGGTCTTGGGAAGTCCCTTGCCCACCGTGTGCAGCCGCGGCTCAAGGAAGTAGTATACCCACCGGGATACGCGCGGAAGCCAGAGCATGAAGAGCTGGTTGTACTCCGCACTTCCCAGGAAAATCGCTGACATGGTTCTCTGCGCCCTCTCGTTCACGTCGGCGCCGGGATTTTCGAACTTCCGCGGCGCTTCTGAACGGATTTCCTCGAGGATAGAGGTATCTCTCCCTATATCCTGGGTGACGCCTTTCACGTAGTCCATGTCGGCGTGGAAGTACTTCTCTGGGTCTTCCCGGATTTTCGCTGCTCTGACCAGTTCGAATACGGACACAGTCATTTTTAGGGGTTGCGCGGATAAAAATGGTCCAGCTATAAAATTCTTTCAGATAAAAAACTGGCGTGCCAGAGCATAGAGAAGCCGACATCGTGGTAATAGGCGGGGGAGTGGGAGGAAGCTATGCTGCCGCGACCGCTGCATACCATGGGCTGGACGTTTTCCAGCTGGAGAGGAAATCCGAGGAAGAGGCGGGCCATATCGCTTGTGGAGACGCGACGAAGTCTCCTCTTGAGCCGGAGTACTTCCCCGGCGACGCCATAGACATGGAGAGCATAGTTGAAGACCCGGAGATAGGGTTTGATTACGGTATCGACCAGATAGAATGGTGGGACACCAGCCAGGAGGGAGTCGACATCCAGAAGACTCTGCGTTACCCGGACCAGGGAGAAAGAACGGGGAGCAGTGTAGTTGACCGGTACGAGTTCGGCCAGGCTCTTCTTGAACAGGCCGCGGAGAGAGGAGCAGAGCAGGAGTTCGGTACTGTGGTCCAGGAACTGCTTCAGGGCGACCGGGTCGAGGGCGTGAGGGCCGCGAAGAACGGGGATGAAATCCTGTACCATGCGGATGTCACCATCGATGCCTCGGGCGCCCTTTCAGACTTCAACAAGTCAGTGGAGCGCGACGGGCTTGATGCACAGGGCGGTGTTACGCTTGAAGAACCCCACTTCACCCAGATGGGTTCTGCATACAGGGAGATAATCGAGACCCGGCAGCCCGTCGACTACGACAACGCTATTATTGGGATGCCGCTTGAAGGGAGCAGAGACTCGCTCGAGGATACTTTCGGCTACTTCTGGCTCTTTCCACGTTCTGATACCGAGGTAAACGTCGGCCTGGGTTTCCAGATGAGCGACGACCCCATCCAGATGGTCGATGTTCTCAGGGATTACGTCGAGGACCGGGAGGAGTTCCAGGACGCGGAGATAGACGAGAAATTCGGCAAGAAAAACAAGCTTGGTTCGGCGCTCGCGTTGAGACGGCCGCTTGACTCTCTCGTGGCGCCCGGTTATCTGGCCGCAGGGGGCAACGCCTGCTGCACACATCCCATCTCCGGCAAGGGCATAAGAGGCGCCGCCGTGACAGGTTACTCCGCTGGAAAGCACGCGGCGGAGGCGATAGAGACAGGTGATGTCTCCGAGGAAGGTCTATGGGACCACAACGTCTACGTTATGAAGGAGAACGGTATCGGGAAAACCATCGCCTCCAGGGACCCCTTCAACATCGCTGCCGGGACGGTCGATGTCGATAGCCTGAGAGCTTTTGTTTCCTTCCTGCCTGAAGAGGAGATACAGCGTGTGGTCGGCAGCGGCGGAGACTCGTCTCTCCGTGACGAGCTGGGGGTTATCGGTGCTGCCTGGAGAAACTACAGGGAGAGAAAAGCCGACGGCACACTTGAATCCCTGGATGTTTCAAGAAGTGATATAATTGATACTGCCTGGCTTTTCGGGGCCGCCAAGATGTACTCCCGCAGCCTTGAAAATCATTACTCTGAGTACCCTGAGAATAGAGAAGGTTTCCCTGAGTGGAAGGAAGCCAGAGACGAGATAGATTCCTTCTACCAGGGCCTGATGGACGCGGACCCCAAGTACGGTGGCGATGAGGATACAGGTTACATGGCTGCGGTGCGGTCGCTTGGAAAGGCGCTGGACGTCTTCTAGCCGCTCTTCAAGGCAAAAACTTAATCAGAGCTTCCCGGGAAGAGTTATCCATGGTCGAAGGGGGAGATACAGGGATACCTGGAAGAAAGCAGATTTTCGAGGAAGTCACCGCTGAACTTCCCGCGGAACATGATTTCAGAGACCGGATTTACGCCCACTTCCCGACCTATCAGCTCTTCGGCTGGCTGGGCACATGGGCCTACGGTTACAACAGGGAAAGAAAGACTCTGAGGACGTCTCTCAAGCTCCTCTTGGGGATATGCGATGAAGAGGTACGTGAGGCGTACCATATCGCGGGTATAACCGGGTTGAACTCAAGGATAGTGGACGATATAATAGACGGCGATGGCTGTCCGCAGGTCGAGGAGAGAGAAGAGTTCCTCGACCGCTACATCTCGTCGCTGCAGGGAGGCTATCCAGACGTTTTGAGCGTAGAGGCGGAGAAAGCTGCATTCACGGCTGGCAGGATGTTGAACCAGCTTCTCGACTCGTCCACTGTAGAAAAACTGGTTGAATGCCTGGAAGACATCAAGGAAGGCGTGCTTGAGGAGGACAAATCGACGAAAGAAGGCTACAGCGAGTTCGTGGAACTGGGAGGTCTGGTCGCGGTCTCCACTGCTGTCAGCCTCGATACGCTGGAAGGTTTCGAGCTGGATAGCGAGACGAAGAACCTGTGCTTCGAGATAGGGGTCATCACCCAGATAGCGGATGACAGGTACGACGGCGATCTACCGCTTGAGGAGGACGAGGTCGAGGAAGTCTGGCGGGAGAAGAAACAGCAGGTCGACACCCGGATCGGGAGGCTGGGCGTCTTCATACACGAATACTTGTTCGAAACTGTATGTGACCTGGGAGACTGGGTCAACCAGTACCGTTTCCAGAACTACCGGCGCAGAAGAGGTGAGCAAGGTGGTGGGCGATACTGACAGAGATGTTTTGATCCGGGTTTTCGCTGGTGCGCTGGTGGTGGCTGCTGGCGCCACATTGGTGGCGGAGTCCTCTTTCGCTGGCGAAACGTTTCTGGTATTTACCGGTCTGACGGCGGTCTACACGGGATTGAGGATTTCCGAGGGCCTAGAAATCCGGGAAGTGGCCTGGAGAGCAGAGTTCTTCAGGAAAAGGTCTCTTGGTCTGCTGGCTGGTATGGTTGCGGTCGCCGAAGGATTGGCGACATCGGCCGCCCTGGAGAGTGCTGCGGTCATCCCTCTCTTGAGGAGCGCGGCCTTCATATTCGGAGGTTTCATCGTCATCCACCTGAGCTATGAGAGTGATAAGTCATGAGAAGGGAGAAAATCGCGGGTATAGCCTTCCTGCTCCTGATGACTTTTTTCGTCTGTGGTGCAGTATGGAACTCTACCCGTGGCGAGAGGGTGTCTTTTACCTTCCTCGGTTTCCTGCTTGGATGGTCGTCATATCTGGCCGCTCACTACTTTTTTACCGGGAAACTGGTCCACGTGGAATACGAGGAGGAAGATCTTGCCGACCTCAGGAGCAGGGTATATCTCGTAGCAGGCGCGGCTTTGACACTGACAGGAGTATCGGCCGCAGTCTACCATCTGAACCAGGGAGGCTTCCCGGCTTTCCTGGCTTCGGGGGTCCTGGTGACCGCAGGATACATCATATATCATAAATCTCTTTATGGAAAGATGCTTTGAACGAGGGACGTAACAGTGATATCAGATGTATAAAACAGAAGAAAGGAGCAGGGAGATAGAGAATTTCCTGGAAGATTTCAGCAGGGAAGCAGATTTCGAGAATGCTGAGTGGAGTGAGGACGTCATAGAGAGGCTTGTCGACCTTGCGTGCCGGGGGAAGATGGTCCGGGGTTCGCTCCTCATGGATGCGTGCGAGCGGATGGGCGGCTGCCCTGACTCCGTCAATTACGCTGCTGCCGTCGAACTGATACACACGGGTCTGCTGGTACACGATGACATCATAGATGAGGACGGCCTCAGGAGAGGGGTGAAAACTCTTCACAGGCAGTATTCAGACGTATTCGACATCGAGAACCCGGTCGAACTGGGAAAGAAGATGGCGATATGCGCCGGCGACATAGCGTTCTTTCTCGCCTTCAGGATGGTTTCATCGGCAAGAAAAGACAACTTTGACGCTCTCCAGATGATCTCCAGGACTTTTTCCCGGGTGGGGATGGGAGAGATGAAGGACATCGAATCCTCGACGCGGGACAGGGAACTATCCCAGGACCAGATAATCGAGCTTTACAGGAACAAAACCGCATCCTACACTTTTGCGCTGCCTCTACGGCTTGCATCTGTAATAGCAGGGAAGGGCGACCAGCCTGTCCTCCAGAAGGTGGGGATGAGGATGGGGGTGCTCTACCAGATAAAGGACGACCATTTCGATTTTTTTCCGGGCGATAACATCGGGAAGCCGGAGAGATCCGACCTGGACGAGAACAAAAGAACACTTCACAGGGCGCTCTTGCTCCAGGAGGCAGGTGAAAGCGAGGAGTTAAGGAGGAAGCTGAGGGAGTACGGAGAAGAGGGGAACGCGGAACTTATACGGCAGAAGATGCAGCAGCACTCAATCCAGGAGAAGATGAGAGAACGGATGGAGGACCTTGTCGACGATATCAGAGCGACCGCAGATGAAATAGGAGACAGGGAGACCCGGGAGCTAGTAAAGGACGTAACCGAACTTATAGTCCAGAGAAACCGGTAGTAAACCGGTCTCGGCTATTCTCCCTCGGGATTCTTCTCCATAAGTTTCTCGATGTCTTCCACGGCGAATTCTCGCTGGGAGTAGCCGTACTTCGGCAGGTCGAGCTCGGTGTCGAGATCGGTTTCTATAGTCCAGAACCCGGAGTCGTTCTTAGCCAGCTGGATGAACGCGCCTGTCTTTGAATGCGTCCATCTGTTCTCGTCTTCCTGGGTCCATTCCCCGACCTCCCGGAGGTCTTCGACGTACGTGGCGTACCGCCGCCCTGACTTCTTGTTCCGGACCAGCAGGTCGTCTGTATCCTCGGCGACGAACATGACGTATTCTCCTCCGTGCGGACCGTCTATGTGTACGCGGTTCTCGTCGACCGCTGATACTTCGAGAGGGACCTTCCGCTCGTTGAACAGGACGTGGTCGCCTTCCTTCAGCGCTTCAAATGTTTTGAAATCTGCCATACCGGTGGATTGGGCGGGAAGGTTTTTCTCTCTGGTGGGTTTCAACTAGTTACCGGGTTTCTAGACGTTAGCTTCAAAAAGTTCTTTCCCGACTCCTCTATCGATGGAAGACCCTGAAACTATCCCTGTCTGGTGCGCCGGGCAGGACTGGTGTCCTATAACCGCGACCGCCAAACTCATAGGAAAGAAGTGGCACCCGGTGATAATCCACAGGCTTATAGTCAACGGCGCCCTCGGCTTCAACGACCTGAAGGAAGAGGTCGACGGTATATCGAGCAAGGTGCTTTCTGAAAGCCTCGACGACCTCCAGGAAAAGAACCTCGTGGAGAGGGAGATAGTCAGCGAGAAACCGGTCCGTGTCAGGTACACGCTGACCGAAAAAGGAGAGTCCCTGGAATCGGTCGTCAAGGAGATGAAGAAATGGGGCGACCAGAACCTTTCGGTACCTGACGTCGAGGAAGAAGGCCTCTGAAGGTTTCCCGCCGGTAACTTTGGTTTGAAAAGCCAGCTCCCGCAATAACTTGGTATGACACTGTACATGTTCTACGGGGACACCTGTCCACACTGCGAAAAGATGATGCCGAAGGTCGAAGAGCTGGAGGAAAACCAGGACGTCGAGGTAGAACAGCTCGAGGTCTGGAACGACGAGGAAAACGCCGGGAAGATGCAGGAGTACGCCGAGGGAAGATGCCGCGGAGTACCGTTCTTCTTCAACACGGAAACGGAGGAATACATCTGCGGCGAGACCGACCAGGAAACGCTCAACGCGTGGGCGACCGGCGGAGAAGTAAACTGATACAGGAGGTGAGAAAACATGGGAGAAGACGATAACGTCTGCGTCGCGTGCGGCTCAAGCTTTGACTCGGAGGAAGAGCTCGAGGAGCACGACTGCGACGGCGAGTGATATTCCCCCCTTTTCTTTTCCCTTTTGTCCAGCTCATCTGATAACTGGACGGTAACTCGTGCCTATTTAACGGTCTGACCGTCTTTTTCTCTTAACTATGGTTTCCGATTACGCAGAGAAAGGTGTCTACAGTTCTGCCAATCTTACAGGAGGAGCTATAGCAGGTATAGTAGCAGGCTTCGCTATGGGCCTTCTTATCCAGTTCGTCATGGGTATCACGCCGGTTATCGGCGCGCTCTACCTTGGCTCTCCGAGTCTGGTCGCTGGATGGGTGGCTCACATGTTCCACAGCATAGTCTTCGCGCTCGTGTTCGTGGCGCTGGTGTCCGCCGACCCCCTCAACAGGTACATGGACAGCCGTGTCCACGCGACACTTGCTGGAGCAGGTTACGGCGCGGTCCTGTGGGTTGTGGCAGCGGTCTTCGTCATGCCGCTCTGGATGCAGTCCATCGGACTCCAGGGGCCCGGCATCCCGAACATCAACGTCCAGTCGCTTGTCGGCCACGTAGTGTTCGGCGGCGTTCTTGGCGCCGGCTACAAAGTACTGCTGGAAAGGCTGCACTAGCTCCTTCCTCCTTCTTTCTTTTTTTCCTGTCTCAGCTGTCAGAAAGAGTCCAGGTCCTCTTTGTCCATCTTCACCAGCGACGACTGGTCGAAGATATGCTTGGCGTCGACGTCGAACTTCCGGAAGACCCGCGGCGGGATCGAGATGTCCGCGACCCAGACCTCGGCCTTGATCTCTTCAAGCGCGGGAAACGGAAGCGCCAGCGTCACGACGTAATCGGCGTCGACTGAATGCGTCGCTGTATCTCCGGTATCGACGTTCATACCTGTCGGGTTGTCGATGGAGACTATGTCGTCAGCGTCGTTGACGACCTCGACCAGCCTGTCGAAAGGCGGGCGGAGGTCGCCGTCGAGGTTGTAGCCTATCAGCCCGTCCAGTGCGACGTCGGGCTGAGGCACCTTCTCGTTCGCGTTGAATATGTCGACTCCCAGCTCGTCAAGTATCTCGAGTTCCTCCTGCCTTATGCCGTCCAGGTCTCCCGCGACTGTCACGTAGACCCTGTAACCCCAGTTGTGTAGTCTTCTCGCAGCAACCAGTGCGTCCCCGCCGTTGTTCCCTGTTCCGGCGTACACCATGATCTTCCTGCGGTCGTTGAAGTTCTGCCGCACGAAGTCCGCTATCTGGTAGCCGGCGTTCTCCATCATCCTTGAGATGTTGATGCCGTACCTGCCGGGCACGACCTCGTCGACCTCCGACATCTGCTCGCGGGTAACAGTCGGTATGTTCATAGCTCTTTCCTCATGACTTTCTGGTCGACCATCTCGCCGGCGAACGTCACTTCCTCCATGTCGATGCCTGTGAACCCCCGGCTCTCGTAGAATTTTATCCCGGCATCGTTCTCGGCCAGCACCTTGAGAATCACTGTATCGACTTCGTTCCTCTCAAGTCCTTCCTCGATTTTCCGGTAGAGCTGGGAGCCGATGCCGCGGCGCTGGTAGTCCGGGTCGAGGTAGATACGGTGGAGCTCGGCCTCGTTCCCATCGATTGTTGCGTGGGCGAAACCGACTATCTCGTCTTCGTCTTCGGCGACGTAGAAAAGCGGGTCCTCAACATCGTCTCTCAGGCCTTCCCTGTCGTACCAGTCTGATACCACTTCCTTTATGGCGCGCTTGCTAAGTATCCCGAAATAGGTTTCACGCCAGCTCTCGGCCGCGACTCTCCTGATGCCGTCGACATCGTACTCTGTTGCGTGTCTTATGTTCATCTTTCACGACCTCTCCAGCGAGTTCATAACGATTTCCGTGTCGCAAGAGGCGTAGTCCCGGCAGTGCTTCCGCATCTTCCATTGGAAGATGCTTGAAGAAGCAACTGGGAGTTGCTTCGCCTCGCATTTCTCCGCCATCCTCCGGTCTTCATAATGGAAGCCACATTCCGCATCTTTCCCCATGGAAAGAGTGCTTTTAGAAGCACCAGGAACCTGGTGCTTCGCCTCGCACTTGAACGAGTCCTGTCCCTCGTACTCTTCTTTGACGACCATGGTCGTTAATTGTGGCGGCGCGGTCAAGTATCTTTTTCTTTTCAGAGAGGGCTCTGGGAAGCTTTAAGAAGATTCGACCGCGTTCAAGAAACATGGAACGGAAAACTCTTGTCATGGGCGCGGCAGTGTTCTTCGTCGTCGCCATGGTCGGCTTCTACGCCGCCTTTACCGCGCAGGGGCCGAAAGGGGACGCGAAGTACAGCCAGAGATTCAACCTGACCGCGGACGACGGTAATGACGTCGTGACAGCTTCTTTCGACGGCAGGAGCCTGGACCTGATGCACGAGAGCACGGAAAGGGCGAAGTTCTACATCGACCAGGACCGTGACGGTTCGTTCGACATCCGGCTGGACGGTCTTACCCATGACGGCAGCGTCAACAACGAGACCCGGATAGTGACGTACAACAACACCGATTACCGGCTCTACTTCCGTTACAGCGACTCTCTTGACTCCAGTGGGGATGCCTGGCTCCGGCTTTTCTTCGTTGAAGAGCTTTAACCCTTTTTATTCGAGTTTAAGCAGTACGTTTTTATGGTGGACAAGAAAACCCTCCAGGTCAAGTACGCCGGCTTCTTCCTGGCGGCGCTGACTTTCGGCTTCCTGACGTACCAGGCGTTCGGCATACTGAACGCGAAAGGAGCTCTCAACCAGCTGACAGTGCTTCTCAACACGGTTGTCGTCCTTGTTTCCTGGTTCTTCATCTTCACCGGTGAAGCCGAGTTCGTGAAGCGGAACCTGTGGATAGTAGTGCTTGTCCCGCTTCTCAGCGTCTACGTGACCGATATATACTACGTCTGGAGCAGCCCGTTCATCCAGATGAAGAACTTCCTGCTGTTCGTCTTCGTCAGTTCGCTGCTGTTCTACACCTCCTTCCGCGCCAGCCAGGTCGAGGACCAGTTGATGGGCCGCTCCTAGCGACCGTTTTTAATACCAGAGAGGAGAAGATAGTATACATGAGGCCGGGAGACACATCGGAAGACGCCGAACCCAGGTACGACCTCGGCGACAGGCAGCCCGGCGGATACTACTCTCTCAGAGGCCATCCCGACCTCCTCGTCCGTATAACCAGGGACAAACTGCACGAGCTGAAGGAGAGCATGGAGCTCTCCCGCGAAGTGCCGGACGAGGTCAGGTACGTCAGGCCGAGAAAGGTCGGTGTCTACCGCGGACCCGAGTTCCAGGGAGAGAGACGCGCCATGCTGCTGAAGAGACCGCTCGGCCATGTCATACACGAGGAAAGCGACCCTCACAGGCAGCGCTGGCAGCGGATGAACCAGCTGCTGGCCGAGGCGCCGCAGGAGCACTACGACAAGCTGGTGGACGACGCCGAGATACTGGAGGAGATCGGTCTCAGGATAGACCCGGCGAGAGCCAACAACTTCTTCTACCACCCGGAAAACGGTTTTACTATAGCGCCGGCAAGCCACGGCAACGATCTTTCACCCGAGTTCCTTGCCATTTCGCTGGCCGCGACATACCTTGTCGACAAGTTCGACACGCAGGGTTTATCGCAGAGGGACGTCGAGAACATCCGCGAGATACACGACAAGCTGAGGACCGCTGGAGTCCCGAGAAACGACCAGTTCGAGAGCGGCCTTGTGAACCTTGAAAGCCAGCTTCTCTAGACTACCGGTGCTGTCCCGGCTCGCTCCACCTGTCCGACACGATATAGGCGCTTGTCGTTTTTACGCCGTCCACCACGTCTTCTCCGCCGTACATGTCTTCCTCGTCGTAGAGAACAACCCGGTCGCCGTCCCCGGACTCGATTATATCCGTGAAGCTTTCATCGGCTATCTCGCCCTGTTCAACCAGTTCGTCAACCGAGGTCTCCGGGTCGTAGTCCTGGCTCTCTGACACTTTATCCCTGTACTGGACAACATACTTGCCGAGCCTTAAATCAGTTCAGTCGATGTACTTCCCGAGAACCCGGGTGTAGTCGCTGAGAACTTCTGAAGCTGCCTCCTTCACGGCCGGGATGTGTTCCTCTGGCGTGTAGACGTTCATCGAGACCGTCCGCCACTCCGCATCCGTCAGGGCCTCTGGAACAGGTGAAAGTTCGGACAGGTTCATGACCTCTCCTTTCTTCTTTACCTTGACGTTGATATCCTGTATCTCCGGGGTCTGAGGCGGGTCGACTATGACGTGCCTCGGCTCGACACCGGCCTCCTCCGCTATCCGCTCCTCAAGTTTCCCTGGCTCGTCTATCTGGTCCTCCAGCGTCTTCAAGGACTCGCGTTCGAGGTCGTGCTCGTCCCAGACCAGCGCGCGCTTGAAAAGCCGGCGTTCTGTCACACGGGAGTAGAGCTTTTCCGCGTCTCCACCTGCTTCAAGAAGCCGGGTGTGGGCGGTCCGGTCGTCCATAGACATCAGCTCTTCGACACCTTCTCTCCCGGCGAAGTCCTCCAGGGCGCGTTCCAGCATCTTCCTGACTATGACGACGGTGTGGTGCATGTAAAGCGTCTTGTACATGTGGAACCGCGACGTCAGCAGCGACTCAAGTGCCTGGACCGCCTTGCTGCTGAAAACCAGCCTCCGGGAGTCGATCTCGGCTAGACGGATGATGGTGTCAGCATCTATATGGCCGTGTTCAAGCCCGGAGGAGTGGGCGTCCCTCATCAGGTAGTCCATCCTGTCGGCGTCTATGTCGCCGGCGACCACCTGGCCTATCTCGAGTTCGCCGCGTATGATGCGCTTCACTCTTTCCGGGTCGACTGAGTACCTTTTCTCCAGGCTGTCAACCACTTCACAGGAAAAGTCCTCGTGGCTCCTGCCGTGTTTCTCGGCGACCAGTTCGCTGGCGTGGGAGAAAGGTCCGTGACCTGAGTCGTGGAGGAGCGCCGCTATCCTCAGCTCTTTCTGTCGCTCGTCGTCCAGGTCCAGACTTTCCGCGAACTTCCCGGCGAGATGCATAACGCCGAGCGAGTGCTGGAACCGTGTATGGGTCGCGCTCGGGTAGACTAAATCGGCGCCGTCTAACTGCTGGATGCGTCTCAGCCTTTGCATCTCCGGCGAGTCGATAACCTGGGTCTCTTCGTCGTCCAGCTCGATGTAGCCTTGCAGTGCGTCTTTTACGTGTGTCATAACCTGTAAAGGCTGAAGAAGTCTATTAACTCTTTATGCCGGGCCGAACCTTTTTAGTTAGGGAAGGAGATATAGTTCGCGTGAGCTCTCTCAGAGACCGTTTAAGGAAGATAATTGAAAAGGAAGAAGAAATCGATTCGCGGCTGTCAAACAGTGGAGTTGATTCAGAAGCTCTATCAGAGCTTCAGGGGGTTGAAGATGGTCTCGCGGAGGTTCTCCAGGCTGAGCTGGCTGATATACCAAAGATAGCAGGCGTTCTCAGGGAGCTTCTGGAGTGGGAGAATGCCGCTGAAACCGTTATCGCTGACCAGTCCAACAATATCGCTTCGCTTCAGGCAACGTTGGAAAAGCTGCGGCAGAACCCGGGCTCCGAGAAATTGAGACAGAAAGCTCTAAGGACAGGTCTGGCTGTCAATCAGGAGCTTCAGGAGCTGGATGAAAAAATCTCACCCGCCGAGGAGCTTTCTGGGGAACAGGTAAACCACCTCGAGGAACTCAGGGAACTGGGTGACATGGCAGAAGCGGTAGATGGGCTGGATAGAATAATCGACCGGCTGGAACAGGGAGAAGAGGTTCCCGGTCTCGAGGAACTTGAGAGTAGAAGGCAGAAAATCGACCGGCTGTCGAGCGAACTTCAAGAGCTGGCCCGCATGAAAGAAGAACTGGAGCAGCCTGAAATCGACCACAAATCCGTCTATGAGAGATGTAAAGCTCTTTCGAAAGTGCTAGAGTCTATTGAACCCGGAGATACTGTTCTGGAGGAACAGGAGCTTGACGCGCTTGAGGCAACGGTTGAGAACTACAGGGAACTACTGCAGGAGATCGCCGGTATCGAGGACAGCCAGGAAGGCCTCAGCAGGAGAAACTTCCTGAAGATAGTTGGAACCGCCTCTCTAGTAGGGCTCGCTGCGGCCTCGGAAGTATATGAGGGCTCCCTGAAGAGGCAGAAATCGGACTTTCTCCAGCTCCAGAATGAGGAGCTCGGACACACAGAAAAATTTCTTTACGCTTACTACCGAGAGCTTTACTCCTATCTCCGGAACAGCGGGATGTCGCTGGGGAGACATAACGTGATAGCCGAGAACCACAGTCATGGCGATGCTATCGCAGCGCTTGCAGACTTTGTCAGGGAGCAGAAACCCGCGGCAGTCGGTCTGGAGTTCTTTTACGAGAAAGATGAGTATCTGGTGAGGTTCAACCGGGGCGAGATATCGGTGAGTGAAGTAGTTAACCACTGGGTCCAGACTGAGGAGAACATAAACATGCTGGGAAGGGACAGACCGGAAGAAGGAGCCCGGGAGCTTCTTAAAGCCGGAAGAGAGAACGGAGTGGATTTCTACGGTCTGGAATGGGTCAGGCGCAGTTACTATCCCAGCGACGCCGAACGCAAGTTTCTCACCTCTAAGGACTACAGAAAAAGGTCGAGAAAGATGTCCGAGATAGCGGCCAAGATCGCGGAAAGATACGGTAGCTCAGCCTTCTTTGTTGGGTACTCACATGCAAGCATTCCCGTGAACTACCCTTTCCTGCTTCCAAGAGCAGCTGCGCCTCAATACGCTGACAGTTTCAGCCTGGAGGATTTCTATGAAAATCCCTATCTTATCCATAAGTACCGGGAGACGGATGAAGGCTCTATCTGGGGAAGTACCAACAAAGATTTAATGGATTTTTATCGCTATCCAGGGCTCAGGATTGAGGACTTCCTTGCGAAAAACGGCTTTTCGACCTCGACCGTCCTCGCCACCTCGGCTGGCGAACAGAAAACCGGTTTCGAGAATGCGACCTCAGAGTTTGGACAGGTGCTTCAGGAAGATAAAAATCCTCACATAGCTGAAGCCATCGAGAAAACTTTTGAGAAACTGGAAAAGAGGCAGCCTCTCAACACCTCCTCCCATAACAGCTATGGAGTGATGCTGCGTAAATCATTGCTCTAGTCTTCAAAATTGACTTCCGAGAAATGCTTTTCGAGGACTGAGCGTATCCTTTCCCTGTATTCCTGGAGCCGGTCCTCGATGTTCCCGAGTCTCTTCTCCAGCCGGTCCTGTTTCTTCCGCCTGTCCGCCAGTTCGGCTTCAAGCCGTTCCTTCTCTTCCTCGAACCCCTCTTTTTTCTCAACTGCTTCGTGGCTCCCGATATCTTTTTCCAGTTCTTCTTTCCCGGCCTCCAGCTCCTCGATATCCTCTATCCGTGCGGAGAAGTCCGTGAGTTCTCCGGCGCCTTCCCGCATCTTCTCCCAGTCGGTATCGCCCATGTCGTCCGGTCTTTCGGCGTCGAGGACGGCTTCCGCCGCTGTCTCGACCTTTTCAGGGTCTTCTTCCAGCACTTCCTCTGTCCGGCCGTCCCTGACTTTCTCCATGACCTTCATGTTCTCCTCTCCGAAACCTGTCTTGGAGGCGGTGTAAAGCAGTTTTTTCAGCCCTCTCTCCATCTTTGACATCGCCCTTCTCAGGTCTTTCTTCGTGTCTTCTATCTCTTTTTCCTTCTGCTGCTTTCGCTCCTTCAGCTCCTGGTAATCCTCCCAGTCGCTGCTGTCCCTCAGCTCCTGTAGTTCCTGCTCGACCGTCTCTATCTCGTCTTCCAGTTCTTCTGTGTCGACGTCCTGGAGCTTCTGCTGGACCTCTTTGCGTTCCTTCTCAAGTTCTTCTCTCTTCTCGACCAGCTCCGTGAGCTCGGCCAGCGATTCCTTTGCCATGTAGCTGCCGTGCCAGAGCTCTTCCAGCTCCTGCTTCTTCCTTTCCAGTCCGTTGAGCTGGGCGGAGAGCTCTTTCATCAGGTTTGCTTCTTCCATGACCGCGCCCTCTTTCTGGCTGAGAGTCTTGAACTCCTGTATGAAGCTGTCGAGCGCGTCGAGAAGCTCTTCCGCGTCTTTATCCGTCGAGAATTTTTCCGCCATCTTCCGGCGGTCGCTGGCCACGTTGTCGACCACGTCCTCCATCACAGTCCGGTCCTTGTGGTCGCTGTAGCCTTCTAGGTCTTCAAGGTAGCTGTCGAGGTCTTCAAGCTCTTCCTTCACCCCGGTTTTCAGCTCTTCCAGCTCCCTTTCCGCGGCCTCGATCTCGTCCTCCATCCGCTCCTGGAAAACTTCGTCCGCCTCTTCCGGGGCGACTTCGAGGTCCTCTTTCTCTTCTTTCTCGAACATTGAGAGGATACGGTCCAGCATCGTACAGGTTAATACCTCGCCCAGGTTTATCAGGTCGATGGATCCGGTTGAAGATAAAAGAAGTGGAAAAGGAAGGTGTCCTACCTGGTGTCCATGCCGAGCGCCGAGTAGATAGCGCATTTTTCGGTGAAAGCTGTCGCCAGCAGAACAACGGCGACGACTGCCAGGACCGGTGCGGCGATGTCCGGAAGCGCCAGTCCTTCAGGCATCAGGTTGAAGAACATCCCTGCGGCCAGACCTCCTGAAACCACGCCCAGCGCTGTACGGACGTCCCTGTCGGTATCTCCTACAGTTTTCTCCATGAGTATGTCTTGCGCAGGCTCACGTAAAAGTATAGCTGTTCTATCCCCTGGTGGGCAGGTAGTCCAGGATGCTTCCGCTGTCAGGCTTCTCCCAGCCGAGCTCGTCTCTTACCCTACCCCTCCTTCGGGTTACATGTTTGCCGTTGTTGGCCATGACGCGGCCTACATAGCTTCTCCCGGTGTTGACAAGTCGGTCCACCACTGTATCCCTGTCCAGCGTCGCATCGATGCTGGTGACCATGTCACCGCCGACGTATACCTCCATACGGCAGACATATTCGTCCAGCACAGGATTCTTGCCTGATGTGTTGCGCCGTGTCCGTCCGAACTTGAAGACGTGGACTGGCTGGCTGTTCTCCACCTGTTCGCGCAGAGTGTTGGCCTCGTTCTCTGAATGGAACCGTGCCAGGATATCTTCGCCGTAGACGTTGACACAGTCCTGCGCCTTTTCCTGGACCGGAGAGTCAAATATCTCTTTCATCCCGCCGATAAGGTTACCGTAGAACTCTGCCGGGTCATCCAGTTTCTCGTCGTATTCACCGGTCTCCCCTCTTAGATAGGCGTGCTCCGCGCTGTCAAGGATCGACTTTACATCGTCTGCGTGACGGTAGCCTCTGGCCGTGTTGACGTTCATCGTCGACGAGTCCGCGCCTTCCTGTATCTCCTCCTTCAGAGTGGGCTCCTGGCCTATCTCGACCTCCATCGCGGCCTGGACGAGGTCTTCTTCCGTCAAACTTCCGGCTGCCGCCGGCTCGAGCTCCCTCTCGATGATCTCCATCGGGTCGGCCTCCGCTGTTTTCTCGCTGCCCATAACCCCGGACACGTTCGAAAATTTTTACTACTGATGGCTCACACGTCACTATTTTCGGTTTGTGACGGCTTCATGGACGGGGAAGAGAGCGATTCCAGCCGGTAGAGCATTTTTATACCTCCTCGATAATCATTACACAGGATGTCTGCTGAAGACGCGACTGTTGAAAGAGCCCTGAAACTTGTCAAATCCAAGTGGCGAAGCTTCGCCGAGAGATACAGCAAGTTCGCCCTCAAGCAGGAGGAAGGTATCACCGAGTGGGCGGAGGAAGAGGAGCAGACAGTCGAGTTCGTCGTCAGGAGGGTTATACGAGAGGCGGAGACAGGCGACCATGAAGCCGCGGTCCAGAAGCTTGACGAGATGCTGGAGAAGCTGCGGTCCGGAGAAACTTACTACAAGGAGCGCATAGATTACCGGGAGTACCGCGGCCACGAAGACGTCGACCTGGAAGTAGAGGTGGTCGTCGAATCGATCTACGAGGCGCTGCTGGAGGAGTACGTCCTTGAAATCGAGAGGCGCGACCAGGAGCTCGTGGAGCTGGGACAGGACTTCATAGAGATGCAGAGCTCTTACTGGAAGGGATACAACACAGAGATGGCGATGAAAAATGCGGCCACCAAACCCTTCATAGCAGCCAACGAGACAGCCAGGGATCTCAGGGAAGAGGCGGCGGAGTACGAAAGGATAAAGAACTCGCTCAGGTTCATCGAACACCTGGAAAGCCACGAAGAAGACAGGTACAACCTGAACGTGCCTGAAGAGGAACTACGGGCCGCTGAACAAGCCGCCGACATCTGCGAGGAAAGAGAGCAGGAGCTCAGCGAGATAGTCGAACAGCTCGGCGAGGCCAGGGAGGTCGGCAGTATAGCGAGGCAGATGGTGAGCCGCGCCGGGAACCCGGGAGTGCTCAGAAAACTGGACGAAGCCTTCATGACCGGGCGGAGCCTTAAACAGGTAAGCAACAAGTACGACAGGAAGGTCAGGGTCAGGCAGGAGTTCATCGAAGACGTACTGGAGAGCCTTGAGCAACAGGGCGTCGAAGTCCAGGACGTCAGGGACGCCATCGAAGAGGAAGGCGTCCAAAACGTCGGGGTCATCAACCTTTTAGCCAGCAAAAAACTCGAGATAGCCGAGCAGGACTTCGCCGAACTCCAGGACCGCATCCAGGAAGAAGAAAAAGACTTCATCCAGAAAATCGAAACCAGCCTCGAATCAAAGCAGTAAAAGCCCCTTTCTGAGTCGTGAACCTATGGTTCAAGACTCGGCAGGGCGGCCCACAGAGGGTTGTATAGAGACCCTACGAAGACATATTTATATGTCTAAAAGAATTGTCAGTAATTCTCCAATCTTCTCTGGACTTCTGGTTTCAATGTCTGCCTCTCTTTCTCCATTAATGTAGATGGTTCTGAAACCTGCTTCTTGAGCTGGCTTAATATCTTCGTCAAATGTATCACCCACGAAAACATAATTCTCGGCAGGTAATCTCTTCTTCGCCTCTTCAAAGATTTCCGGATCAGGTTTCCTTACTCCTAAGTCGTTCGAAATTATTATTTCATCTACTAATTCTTCCAGATTATTCTCCTCTATCTTCATTCGCTGTACTCTGGAGTCTCCGTTGGTAAGTATTCCGATCTTGTGCTTCTTCGATAGATTCTCCAAGAGTTCTCTCATATTTTTGTGTACTTTTGTAGAACCAACTTCTATCTGAATGTATTTCTCGGCAACTTGTTCCGCATCGAAGTTCAGATCAAATTGTTCTTTGATCTCTTGAAATGCTTTCAAATAAGGTTCATCTACTTTTTCTTCCAAATTCTCAAGAACTTCACTTACATAGACATCGTAAACTTCATCGGAAAGCTCTTCTGGAACCACCCTGTCGAAAAGTTCACGGAAGTCCTCCCCATAAGTTGTGAGTGTTCCATCAAGATCGAAATACACAACAGTTATAACTCAAGATAAAACACTCGATATTATTCAAGTTTCGCCATTAGAAAGCTCTTCGGGGCTTTGAACCCAAAGTAATAGAGCCCCGCCCGA